>JBKHAC010000018.1:0-20267 GCA_046543095.1 Candidatus Woesearchaeota archaeon
ATTTATTATTTATTATTTATTATTTATTATTTATTATTTATTATTTATTATTTATAATTTATAATTTATTATTTATAATTTATAATTTATTATTTATAATTTATAATTTATAATTTTTATTTTTTGTTAATGTGTGTTTGTTTTAAAATAGAAATAAATATAAACTTGTAATTTATTGTTTATATATGAAGCCCGATGTTTTTTTAAACGCTGAAGATGAGTTGAAGTTATTTTTAGTTAAAGCTAATATTCTTCCTATCGCGGAGGTTTCTTTAGATATGTTCTCTAGTGCTGAGAAATATACTCATAATATGGTTTTGTTAAATCAGGAGGGGTTTGAGAGAGTTGTTTTTCAAAAGCTTCCTAGTTATTCTTTTATGAATAGTTTTTGTGAATATTTAACTAGTACTAAAGTTCCTTATTTGGGTCCTACATCTATTAAGTCTAGTTTTGTAGATAATAATAAGGTGTTTCAGTTTGTTAATTTTAAGTTTAGAATCAGTAATAATTTTAAATATTTGGATTTGTTGTCTGGTAATCTGTCCACTTTTGATTATTTGAAGCTTTGGGGTTGGCCTGATTTTGAGGCTGATGCGTATCTTAAGGCGAAGAATAAATTGTCTTTTTCTGATTTGCAGTTTAAATTTTTTGAGGCTAAAGAAAAAGAGGTTTTGCCTGAATGGTGTGCTTATTTGATGTATGTTCCTGCTACTTTTGATTTAGTTGAAGAAGATGTTAAATTAAATACTATTGCTCATTGTAATAATATTAAGAGGTTTGTTCGTAGAAATGATTCTGATTTAGCTTCTCGTGTTGAAGATTATTTTTTATCTAAGTCTTATCCCTTTAAAAAAGAAAGTGATGGTTCTTATTTTGTTGATTCAAAATGGATTAGTTTATATAACTCGGAGTATTTTGCCAAGGTGTTTAACTAAATATTTTTTTGAAAAATGATTTTTGTGGCTTGGCATCGTCGCCAACTGCTTCTGCGTATCTTTGCAAGATATCTTCTTGTTTTTTTGTAAGTTTTCTAGGAACGTCTATAGTTATGTGAACATTTTGATCTCCTGCGCCGTAACCGTCAGTGTAGGGTATTCCTTTTCCTTTCATTTTTATTATTGTGTTTGGTTGAGTACCTTGTGGCACTTTTATTTTTGCTCTACCTTTTAGTGTCGGTATTTCTATTGTATCACCAAACACTGCTTGTGTGTAGCTTAGAGGGACTTCTATGTGTAAGTCATTTCCTTGTCTTTCAAAGTATTCGTTGGGTTTTACTTTTATAAATAAGTATAGGTCTCCTGGTTCTATTCCTGGTCCGCCTGGTTCTCCCTCTCCTGTAACTCTTATTCTTGAGCCGCTATCTAGCCCTTGTGGTGTTTTTATTTTTATTGTTTTTTCTCCGTATGTGTGTCCTTGTCCTTTACAAGTTGAACATATTTTTGTAGGTATTTTTCCAAGTCCTGAGCAGGTTTGACATGTTGAAACTGTTTGAAATGCTCCAAAAGGCGTTTTTTTTGTTACTCTTACTTGTCCCGCTCCTGAGCATTCCGTGCAGGTTTTAAAATCATGCCCTCCAAGTCCTTGGCAATCTGCGCAGGTATTTTTCTTTTTTAGTTTAATGTTTTTTTCTATTCCAAATGCTGCTTCTTCAAGTGATATTTCAAGATCGTATCTTAAGTCGTGACCTTTTGTTTTTCCGCGTGATCTGTTTCTTGGGTTTCCTCCAAAGAACATTTCGAATATGTCTTCAAAGTCGAATCCTCCGCTAAAGTCGAATCCTCCTTCAAATCCTGAAAATCCAGGACCTCCGCTATTTCCGCCGTGTTTGAATGCGGAGTCTCCGTATTGGTCGTACATTCTTCTTTTTTCATCATCACCTAATATTGATGCTGCTTCGTTGATTTCTTTGAATTTGTCTTGTGCTTCGGGTTCTTTGTTTAAATCAGGATGATATTTTTTTGCTAGTGTTTTGTATGCTTTTTTTATGTCTTCTTTTGTTGCTGTTTTTTCTATTCCTAATGTTTTGTAATAATCTTTGCTCATTTTATCATCCTTCAAATTGTTTCTTTTTTAATTATTAATTGCATATTTTTTATTTATTGTTTTATATTTAAATAGTATTTTCAATTATTATTCTATAATTATTTATTATTATTTATTATTATTTATTATTATTTATTATTATTTATTATTATTTATTATTAGTTGTTATGTTTTTGTTTTGTTAATAAAATTTTTGAATTCTTTGTTACTATTTTTTTGATTAATTTTTTTAGAAAAAATAAAAAAATAAAAAGGTTGGTTAATTTGTAAACAATTTATTTCTTGTTTTTGTCGTCTTTTTTGTCGTCTTCAACTTCTTCAAACTCTGCATCTACTACTTTTTCATCTTTTTCTTTGTTTTCTTTGTTCTCTGTGCCTTGTGTGTTTTGTTGTTGTTTTTGTTGTTCTTCGGCTGCTTTTTTGTATAGTTCCGTTGTTATTTCTTGTATTTCTTTGTTTATCTCTTCTGTTTTTTCTTTTATTTTTTTGGTATCTTTCTTCTCTTCTTCTAGTAGTTTTTTGAGTTCTTCTATTTTTTTCTTTATTGTCTCTGTTTTTGTTTTGTCTAGTTTGTCTTCGTTTTCTTTGAAGAGATTTTCGGTTGTGTACACTAGAGAATCTGCTGTGTTGATTATCTCTATTTCTTCTCTTTTTTGTTTATCTTCCTCAGCGTGTAGCTCTGCTTCTTTTTGCATTTTCTCTATTTCTTCTTTGCTTAGGTTTGTTGTTGAGGTTATTTGTATTTTTTGTTCTTTATTTGTGCCGAGGTCTTTTGCAGATACGTGTACGATTCCGTTTGCATCAATGTCGAATGTTACTTCTATTTGAGGTACGCCTCTTGGTGCAGGTGGTAATCCTACAAGGTCGAATCTTCCCAAGGTTTTATTATCTACTGACATTGGTCTCTCTCCTTGAAGTACGTGTATGTTTACTGCTGGTTGGTTGTCTTGTGCTGTGCTGAACACTTGGCTCTTCTTTGTTGGAATTGTAGTATTTTTCGTGATTATTGGTGTCATAACGCCACCTAGTGTTTCTATGCCGAGGCTTAGTGGTGTTACATCTAGCAATAATACATCTTTTACATCTCCTGCAAGAATTCCTCCTTGTATTGCTGCACCCATTGCGACTGCTTCATCAGGGTTTACTGATTTGTCTCCTTCTTTTCCTGTTAGTTTTTTTACTAACTCTTGAACTGCAGGTATTCTTGTTGATCCTCCGACGAAGATTACTTTGTCTATTTTACTAATTTCTATGTTTGCATCTTTTAGTGCTTGTTTTGTTGGTGTTTCTAGCTTTTTTATTATTGTACTTAGCATTTGTTCGAATTTTGCACGTGTAAGTTCCATGTTTAAATGTTTTGGTCCTGTCGCGTCAGCTGTGATAAATGGTAAGTTTATCGTTGTTTTTAGTTTTGAGCTTAGTTCTATTTTTGCTTTTTCTGCTGCTTCTTTTAGTCTTTGGTAGCTTGTTTTATCTTCTCTGAGGTCGACTCCTGTGCTTTTTTTGAAATCATCTGCCATCCAGTCTATTAAGAGTTCGTCTATGTCATCTCCGCCTAAGTGATTATCTCCACTTGATGATTTAACTTCGAAGACTCCATCTCCAAGCTCTAATATTGATACATCGAATGTTCCTCCTCCAAAATCGAATACTAGTACTGTGTGTTCTTCTCCTTTGTCAAGGCCATATGCAAGTGATGCTGCTGTTGGTTCGTTTATTATTCTAAGGACGTCCAGGCCTGCTATTTTTCCGGCGTCTTTTGTTGCTTGTCTTTGACTGTCTTCGAAGTATGCAGGGACTGTAATTACTGCTTTAGTTATTTTTTGTCCGAGGTAGTTTTCTGCGTCTGCTTTAAGTTTTGCAAGGACCATTGCACTAATTTCTTGTGGTGTGTATTCTTTGTTCCACATTTTTACTTTATAATCTTCACCCATATGTCTTTTAATACTTCGAACTGTGTGTTCTGGGTTGATTATTGCTTGGTTTTTTGCAACTCGTCCGACGAGTCTCTCTCCATCTTCTGTAATTGATACTACTGATGGTGTTGTTCTATCTCCTTCTGCATTTGGTATTATTACTGGTTTTCCGCCTTCCATTACTGAAACTGCGGAAAATGTTGTTCCAAGATCTATTCCTATTACTTTACTCATTTTTTTGTTCCTCCGTTTTATTTTGTTTTTTTGATATTTTAACTTTTGCTGTTCTAATTATTTTTCCGTTTAATGTGTATCCTTTTTGAAGTTCTTGTAGGATTTGTCCTTCTTCCTTATCACTCTCATCTGTTAGTAATGCTTCGTGTATGTTTGGATTAAATTTGCCTAGGGTGTTTATTTTTTGGACGCCTTCATCTTCTAGTACTTGTAATAATTGAGTGTATATTAGTTGCATCCCTTCTGTGAATTCTGTTTTTTCTTTTGTGTGTTTAAGTGCAAGTTCAAAGTTATCAAGTACAGGTATTATTTTTTTTATTAGTCCTTCATTTGAGAGTTTTATGAATTTTGATTTTTCTTCTTCTGTTCGTCTTTGATAGTTTTGAAATTCCGCATGTGTTCTCTGTAACATATCTTTTATATTGTTGTATTCTTGTTTTGGTATCATTTCGTCAGATTCTGTATTTTGTGTTTTGTTTTGTTGTTTCTCTTTATTTTCACAACATTTTTTTTCTTGGTTTTTGCAGTTGTGTTCTTTTTGTTTTTTTGTTTTTTCTTTATCCATACTTTGAACCTCTGTTTATTTTAAATCAACATAATTATTTTTTAGAACAGTTCTTGATTAAGAACACGTCTAAATTAATAAAAAACAAGTTGACTTTAAATCAACAAGAAAGAGTAAATGTATTTTTATTTATAAAGATTGCGGTTTTTTAAAAAATATTTTATAAAACATATATGTAACAAGTAGAAAGCACATATTCACACTAACTGATTAATCCTCATCAAACACACCAATAAACAGAAATAAACCTCAACAAATATTAAGTTCTTTGAGCATAACACCTTTAATTATTCAATTATTATAAAAATTTACCAAAATAAACCACTATAAAGAACACAGAGCACAATCAAATAATTTGTTAAGAAACAATTTTTAACATGAATACTAGATTTAAATAAAAAACGGCTCTGGCCAGATTTGAACTGGCGACCTGTCGGTTAACAGCCGACCGCTCCACCGCTAAGCTACAGAGCCAATGAATTTGAAAAAAATTGTTTTATTTAAAAATGTTTTTAAAAAAATAAAAAAAATTATTTTTTAGATTTTTGATCAGACTCGTCATCAGTTTCAGATTCTGTTTCAGATTCACTTTCATCGCCATCTTCGACGTCTTCAGCATCTATCTCTGAATCTTCAGCTGTTTGTTCATCTGATTTATCATCTTCATCACCCATATCTTCGTCGTCGTCAGTATTTAATTCTGTTAAATCTTGTTCTTCTGTCTCTTTTAAGCCTCTTTTTGGCTCTTCTAAGCTAACATATCTAACTTCTAAAAATTTTAATGGATAAATTTTACCAAGAGATGATTTCCATTCTTTTTGTAATCGTACATTTATTAATGCATTTACAAATTCTTCAAAACTCATTTCTTTTAATGCTTTTTTGATTTTTGCTCTAAGTGAAAGTCTTATCGCACTAATCGCCGAATCAAATGTTTTTGAATTTGTCATTACAACTGTTTTTATTCTTAAAGTTTTATCATCTTTTGTTTTTGTTAAAAACGAATCATCTATTTTGTCTCGTCTTCGTCTAACAAGTCTTTTTAAGTATGCAAGACCTAATGAGTATCCTACAAGTTCAGTCATACCTTGATTATCTTTTATTTCTTTTACCCTAAATGATGTTATGATATTTTGTTTTTTCATATCATTTGTTATCATAGATAAATTTAAGCTAACTGTTTTGCCTATCATCTCATCAGGAGTATAAACATGAGTTTCTCCTAAAAATGCGTTGTTGAGAGCTTCAGGAGCATATAATCCATACCATAATTTCTTTTTCCGTTTCGTAGTTATATTCTTTGATGCCATTATAATCACCTATTTGCTCTCTTTCTTTTTTCTTTTTTGAGGCGTTTTCTTTGCCATTTCCATCTCATTTGACCTTTCTTTTTCCATCGTCTTGAACTTCTTTTCATTTAATTCTTCACAATCGTTTATTTGATTGCTACGTGAACCTCCCAGTTTAGTTAATTTTTTTGAGTCTCGTAAACGCTTTAAGCATTTTAGAATCAGAGAATAGAAAAAAAAGTTTATTTAAAAACTTTTCTGAATAAATCCTCTTTTTTATTCACTTTTTAGTTAGTTATTCTAATACCTCTTAACTTATCCTCTATCACTATTCGAGAATCTTTGTTTTTTAATTCATTTTGAATTGTGAATTCGTCTGTTTCTTCATATATTCGAGTATTAGTTATTGAAGGCATAAGCGTTAATAAATCATTATTCGGGAATCTGTTTTGTTCATAAGATTTTTTTATAGAGTAGTATTTTTTTGAATCTTCTGTTATTTTGTATGTATTTATTGAGTTTATTACATAATCAATATTTTGAAGTGTTGTCTCTCGCCTAGGGATTTCTTTTTCATTGAATTTCCTAGATAGGGGATGATTTGAAAATCCGCCCCACGCCCTAAATACTACGTCGTATCTGTTAATTAGATCTTGATATACTGTATCATTTTGGGGTGTGGCTCCGAATGGGTGTGCGAATGAGTTGGGTTGGTTTTGTGTCATTTTATTGAAATATTCATCACCTAAATAATGGTGAAATATTGCTTTTAGCATTATTTCTTGTTCTTTTATGTTATTTTTTGTTGCTTGTGTGTTATTTGCGTGGTTGTGTGTGTGATAACCTATCTCGAATGGGCTGTCAACTAAATATCTTAATTTCTCTGTGACGTGTGCGTCTTGGTAAAAGGGGAGTTGGAAATTATTTTGCGAGCCTAAACTCACATAAAATACTGCGCCTTTGCCGAAATCATTATTCTCGTAAAATTCGTTTAATATTCCTACTGCGCTATTTCGGCAAATATTTCCTATATCGTCTATTTTGAATTGGCCGAGTGTTGAGTCGTCAAATGTGAATAGTATTGGTTTTTTTCCTATTGGTATGTGCGCGAAATCCGCGTTTATGTATTCTTGGAGTGTTACGCTATAAAAGTTATTCTCATGTAATTTTTCAAGCAGCACTCTAAAATTATTTGGACTTATTGTGTATCTGTTTTCTCTATAATCAATGTTATGAAACATAAGCACAGGTATTTGTTTTGTCTCTATATCTCTCAGCACATAATGCATGTTGACTTTGTTTTCTTGAAGTATATCTTCTAAGCTTGGTGTTTTTTTATTTTCAAAGTTGTTTTGGGCTATTAATTCATTTTCAATATTCACTGTTTTTTCTGATAATGAGTCTGTGTTTTGTTGGTATTTTTTTAATTCTTGGTTTGTTAACGCGACTGCTGTAGCTCCAAGTCCTATTAATGCGAGGTCGGCGTAGATTATTGTTTGTATTAATTTATTTCTTAGCATATGCTCCCTCTATTGCTTTATTTATTAGTTCTACTGCTCGCTTGTATTGTGCAGTTTTTTTTGTTCTTAGATATTTATTTTGAGATATGGCATCTATCAGGTCTACGAGTTCGTCAACATTTTTTTTATCAAACTTGTTTGCATCAATTATTTGTTCAAGTTCATTTATTCTCTGTGCCCAGCCTCTATTTACTGGTGCGAGTCTTCCACCATCATTTGTTTGCACATATCCTGCGAGAACATCTGCTGCGTTTTTTACAGCACCTGTATTTTTTTTGCTTATTTGTGCTATTTTGTATGTGAAAGAATTTTTATTGAAACTTTTTAGATACTCGTCATCGGTTATTGCGTGAACCTTCGTAATTATGTCTTTTTTTGTAGTATTTGTGATGTAGTTGTTTGTTATAGTCTCTAAATTTGTAGATTTGTTGTTTGAATTGTATGCTTTTTCTTTTAAGATTTTTATTATTATATCTTTTTCATGAATGACTTCTCGTTTATCTTTTGAAAACGTTGTATTATATTTTTGTTGTTGTTTTAATTTGTTCTCTAAATTAATTATTTGATTATTTAATTTTTCGAGTTCTTGTTCGTATTGTTTATCATCTTCAATACATTTATCTGTTTCTAAAACCATTAATCTTGGATAATCTCTTACTTTGAATTCTATTCCTTCTTCTCTTTCTTGTTCTTGTAATAATTTTTTTCCTTTAAATGATCTTATTATATTATCATATAATCTCTGATTCGCTGTTTTTTTAAGTTTTGTTTGAAGTTTTATTTCTTGTTTTTGTTCATATTTTAACAAATCTGAGCTTAAGGCATAATCTGCTAAATTGCATGATATTAAATCTAAATTTTTTGATTTTTCATCACGCATAACACCATATGCTTTTTTTATTTGGTTAAATGAGGCATATGTTTTTTTTGTGAAATTCTTTATTTTTTCAATCATTTAATAGCACCTTTTTATTTATTTAGCCCACTCTTTTTTGAAATATACAACGTCAGTATAATTTATTAGATATTGTCCTCGAGGAATATTGTTGCCTCTAGTCGTATTGTATTGTATCAATTCATTTAATGAAACATTAAGATTATTTCTTTGTAAAAACTGATCTATATTTTCTCGTCTGTGAACTTGTGCATATTCTGGCAATTCAGTGTTAAATGTGCCTCTTGTTGTTTGTATATTTTGAGCAGGCAATAAAATTGGTTGATTACGTAATATGAAATTTGGATTTTGAATATTATTCAAATTGGCAATTGCGACAAAATCACTAGCAGTGCCGTAATATTCTCTTGCTATTTGAGATAACGTTTTGCCTGCATCCACTTTAGTCCAAACATAATTATTTTGTGAAATTTGATTATTATTTGTTGATTGTCTGTGATTTGTTGCCCGTCTTATTGTCATATTTGTCGTGTTTGTTCTTTGAGCAGTAGAATAGTTAGTTACAGCGTTATTTCTTTGATTATTTTGTGTTTGAGAATGTTCTATGTGGTTTATTGTTGTTTTAATTGAATTTAACTCATTTTCTAATGTTTGTATTTCTCTTAAATATTGTGTTTTTGTTGTTTGAGTGAGATCATTTAGTTGTGCAATTTGTCTATTTTGAGCTTGTATTTCTCGATTATTTTGTTCCATTAACAATCTATATTCTCTTTGTTTGCTCTCTCCTTGTTTTGATTGTTCAAATAAATTTTGTTGAAGTGTTTCTTTTTGAACCATTAAATTTTGAAGAACTTCACTTATTGAATCTATTTTAATTTCGTATTTTAGTTTTAATTCATCACCATATTTTAGTTTATTAACAATTTCATCATTTATTGATTGTTTAGATGAATCTAGCGATTGAATTTCTTTTATTGTTTGGTTTAAATTTTTTTGATATTCTCTAATATCTAAATTTAAATCGCGCCTTACATCTTTTAAAGAATCTATTTCATTTGTTAAATATTCAAGTTTTTGTTGTGACTGCTCAACCCTATCACTTAATTTAGCATCTCTAAGTGAGAGTCTAAATCCTTGAACCGTCTCAATTGTTGCTGCGTGCAATTCATTTATTTTATTGTCTATTTTTTCTCTATTAGGCAAGTATCCTGCAAGAAGAGCTGCAAACCCTATAACAACGCCTCGCTTAATTCTTGATTTTGTTGATTTACCGCCATGTTTTATTTTGTGATATTGATATTTAAGAAATCCCCAAACCGCGCCTTCATTTCTTGAAAAACCTGTTTTCTTCGTATAAAATTCATCATATAAACTCATTTTGAAACCTCTGAAAAAAAGTTAAAAATAAGATTTGAATAAAGCTTAAAAACGATTACTTAAAAAAAACCGAATAATCGACGAGAAATACCGAAAACATTTAATTTAAATGAAAAAAAAACCGAAAATATTTCAAAGTATCGAGGAACAATAAAAGAATTCGAAAAAAAGAAAAAAAATCTAAAGAACAAATATAACTAATAGCCAAACCAATAAACGCTCACCCATACCAAAATTTGTCTTTATTTTATTTGAAAACAAAAAAAAAACCAAATCACGCAAAATACCCCCCAAAATAACTGTTCAACATACCAATCTACAAAATAAAGATATTATTAAAATTTAAATAGACTTTCTGCAAGATCAATCTAAAGAAAAATTTTTTAAAGTAAACTTTTTAAATGAACACTTTTTACGAAATAATACTAAAACACGCGGATATAACTCAGCCTGGTTAGAGTGCCGGTCTCATAAGCCGGATGTCCCGAGTTCAAATCTCGGTATCCGCATCCTATTTATTGAGTTCAAATCTTGATTTAGATTAAACCAGTTAATTAAGCATTAAATTATACATAACGTATGAGGCTATCTCTTTCTCTTAAAAATTCTTGTTCAACTTCTTCTGCTAATGTTTTATTGTTTTTTCTTATATGTGCTTGATATTTTTTTCCTAGTTCTTCACTTTGCACTGAAATATTGCCGTTTACAATATCTAAGTGTTGAGGTATGAATGAAATATATGCAAGCCAACTTGGCACTTGAACATTAGCTTTAATAGCTTCGCCTAGTGATTTACATAAATAAATTCCATCTCTTTCTTGTCCATTTATAATTTTATGATATGATTCTACATCTTCTTTTGGAAACCCGAGTGCTAAACCTTTTTCTTCATGACTTTTTGCATTTAATAAATTGTTTAATTTTTCAGTTGAGTGTGCAATTGCATAGATTTTTAGTTCTAAAAAAACTGGTTTAGGTGGTGATGTAAATAAGTATGTGGTTTGGCTGTTTGAAAAGTTTTCTTGATGATGAACTCCGAATTCAGTTAATTCTGATTCAAATTGAGAAATAATCTCAGGCAGTAATTTAACCTGTTCATTTTGAATTTTTAAGTCTTTAACATATACTCCTTCAAAAACAGCATCATATGCAAACGGAAATATTGCACCTCCAAATGATATGAGTGATGCAGGTTTCAATCTGGCTTTAACTAATTCTAAATTTAATCTTTCTTTTACTTCAAGCTTGTCAATAAGTTGAGACATAAGTTAAGGAAGAACGCCACATTTATAAATCTTGTTGTTAGTTGTTTCTTTTAAGTAGTAACTATAACGTTTGTAAAAATCTCTCGTGTAAAAAAATTTCACAAAAAACACAGCATTGAACCTGAAAAGTAGACATCTCAGTATCCGCATTTACTACTTATTAGTAATTAAAAATCATTATTTTGTGTTGTGAACTACTCTGCAATAATAAATTATATAAATAACAAAAAGAGTACATCGATATGAAACTTTATTTATCATCTTACAAACTCGGCAATGATTTAAATGAATTAAAAAAATTATTTCCAAAGAATAAAAAAACAGCATATATTTCTAATGCTCTTGATTTCTCTAATGATTTAGATAGGCGAAAAACAGGAGAACAAAAAGAAATAAATGAATTAACAAATCTTGGTTTAGATGTTGAACTACTTGATTTAAGAGAATATTTTGGTAAAAAAGAACATTTAAAACAAAAAATTGATGAATTTGGCGTACTTTGGGTTAGAGGCGGCAATGTTTTTCTTTTAAGACAAGCAATGAAACTTAGTGGATTTGACGAAATATTAATAGACTTAAATAAAAATCCTGATATATTATATGGCGGATATAGTGCAGGAATAATAGTATTAAGCCCCACGCTTGATGGAATGGACATAGTTGATGATTCAAAGATAAAAATATATGAAAATAGTGAAATTATTATTGAAGGTTTAAACATTATAGAGTTTGTACCAGTGCCCCATTATGATTCCAATCATCCCGAATCAGAAAAAATAAATGATGTAATAAAATATCTTATAAACAAAAAAATATTATTTAAAGCTCTAAGAGATGGGGAAGTAATTATCAAAAAATAAAAAACCGAACAAAAACACGTGTTCGCACGTCACTGTGGGGGAATCATCTCGGTATCCGCATAGCCAGTACTAGTAGATAAATCTCCTGTTCCTCTTGAGAGTTACTCTCGTAAACGTGCTAATGATTTTGCCTTTGGCGCCGCCTTCTCTTTTTATTTTTTCTTCGTCTTTTAATTTATCTAAAATATATTTTATGCCATCTTCAGTTATATATTTTATTAATTCTGTGAGTTCTTTTCTTGAAAGTTTTGGATTTTTCTTTATCAACTCAATAATTTTCTAGGTAGTCCTCTGATTAGTTTTCTGAGTAGTCTTTTGGGTATTTTTAGGAGTGGTTTCTTAAATGAGTTACAATCTCAAAAATTACCTCGCGCATCATAAAAAAATTTATAATATGTTAGTTCTTTATTATTTTTATGAAGAATTTGTTTAAATACTTAGTGGGAATAATTATTTCGATAATTTTTCGTCTTATACCTGCTCCTAATGTGGAGCCGATAATGTCAACGATGATGCCTTATGCGAAGAAATGGGGTGTTTTAGCGGGAATTCTTTTCACTTTTTCGGCAATGTTAATGTTTGATTTAATTACAGGTACACTGGGTGTTTGGTCTTTATTGACGATAAGTGCTTATTTAATAGTTGCTCTTTTTGCAGGGATTTATTTCAAAAATAGAGGAAAAGTTAAACATTATGTTATTTTTGCAATTATAGGGACTTTATTTTATGATGCAGTCACAAGCATAAGTGTGGGTGTATTTGTTTTTAATCAAAGCTTAATGCAAACACTAATTTTGCAAATTCCATTTACGCTAATTCATTTGCTTAGCAACATCGTTCTTGCGGCACTGGTTTCTCCTTTATTGTATAAGTGGATTTTAAGAAATCCTAAATGGGAAACTTCAAAAGTTATTTTATATTTCAAGAATGTTTTTAGAGGATGAATTACTGTAGAGAAAGTCAATTAGTTGAGGAGTTGTTAAGACAATCTATTGACTTTGGAGCTAATATAATTCTTAGTCATTAGTTCTTTAATTTATTTTTTTTATGCGTGAAATAATCATGTTTAAAAATATATTTTAGTTTCTTAAATTAAATATGGTTTTTAATTTGGGTAATATGAATAAGACTTTTGAATCTTTACTGAGTAAGGATTTTATTTTTATGACTGCGCCTCTTGAGGGTTTTACTGATTCTGTATATAGGTCTATTGCGCATAGGTATGGGGCTGATCTTACGTTTACTGAGATGGCTCGTATTGATGGTTTGGCTCGTGGTAATATGAGTACTTTTGATAAAATTGTTATTCCTGATAATACGCCGACGCAGATTCAGCTTGTTGGTTCTAGTGAGCCTGCGTTAAAGAAGTTCTTGAACAGTTTTGTTCCTAGTAATGGTTTTTTGGGTTTTAATTTGAATCTTGGTTGTCCTAGTTCTGATATTGTGAAGACTGGTAGTGGTTGCGCTATGATTAAGCGTGTCTCTAAAGTGAATAAGATGGTTTTGTTAATTAAAAGTTTTGGTTATCCTTGTTCTGTGAAGCTTCGTCTTGGTTTGAATAAGTTTGAGAAGGATAATAAAGTTTATTTGAATTTGATTAGGGGTGTTGATGCTGATTTCTTTGTTGTTCACACTCGTCATGGTAAAGAGGGTTATGATGTTCCTGCTGATCATAGTGTTTTAATTGAGTGTATTGCAACTGGTAAGTCCATCATTGTTAATGGGGATATACACTCTGTTGAGCAAGTTCATTTCCTTAAACGTATTGGTGCAAAGGGCGTTATGATAGGTAGAGCTGCAATTCCTGATATGGCTTTATTTAATAATCTTAAAGGTTTGCCCTGCCTCTCTTCTTTTTCTTTGAGAGATGAATATCTTAATTTGGCTGTTAAGCGTGATTCTAAGTTTAAATTTCGTGAGAATATTTTAAAAAGATTAAATTAATTTTTGGATTTTTTGTTTTTTATAATTATTAACGGTAATTTGTGTGTATTTTCTTCGAAACATTGATAAAAGTTGAGTTTTTTCTATTTTTTTATGAAAGGTAAAATTAAGGTTGAAAATCGTGGTTTGAACGTTGATTTGAGTGGTGAGATTTCTAGTGAAGATATTAAAGAGATTAATAATTTGCTTCGTTTATTTAGTCAGGTAAGTCAGCTCGAGCAGTTTGATAAGAGTCTTCTAGGTGAGATTTCTAGTGATTTGAAGAATAATAAAGAATTTTCTAAAATTCAGGACATGCTTCAAGAAGAGCATGATGATTATCATTATGTTAAATATACTAAATTAAATAAAATTATTGAGATTATTCAAGATGATGGGAAGATTAAAACTACATCTAAAATTAATCATAAAGAGCTTAATGATAAGTTGAAGTCTTTATTTGATGATATTGAGGTTCCTAATTTGGATTTTGTTCTTGTTCACACTGCGGGAGACATGGATTTGTCTGAGCATGAGAAGGTTTATTTTGCGATTCAAGATCGTTTAATTGAGGTTCCCTCTAAGCATATTGTGACTGAGAAAGATACTAATAAGGTTTTGCGTGAGGTTGTTTTTTTTGGGCAAGATGTTGTTGATGAGTCTTTGTTTGATTTAGATTAAGTTTTTTTTATTAATATTTTTGGAGGTTTTTTTATATGAAAATAAGTGAAAAAATGCAAGATATGTTATGTGAGCAAATTAATCAGGAGCTTAATGCTGGTTATTTGTATTTGTCTATGGCTGCTTTCCTTGAAGATAGGTCTTTGCCTGGTTTTGCGAGTTGGATGAAGATTCAGGCTGAAGAGGAAAAAGAGCATGCGATGAAGCTTTTTGATTTTGTTCATGAGCGTGGTGGTCGTGTTTCTTTAAAAGGTTTGAATGCGCCTAAATATGAGTGGGCTGATGTTGAGGAAGTTTTTGTTGATGCTTATGCTCATGAGCAGAAAGTGACTGATTTGATTTATTTGCTTGTTGATGCGGCTAATAGTGAGCGTGATTATGCGACGGCTAGGATGCTTGATTGGTTTGTGCATGAGCAGGTTGAGGAGGAAGATTCTGCGTCAAGTATTCTTGATAAGATTAGGATGGCTAAAGGTTCTAATGGTGCTCTGCTTTATATTGATAAAGAATTGGGTAAGCGTAAGGCGCATTAGTTTTTTTTATTAGTTTTTTTATTTTATTGTTCCTTCTTGCCAGTCTTTGAGTATTTTTCTGCTAACTCTATAAGTGTCAGGTTTGCCCCCTGTTTTTAATATATTTAGTTTTTTTGCGATGAGCTCTATTTTTTCTTCTGCATCTATATGTTCATCTATGTCGTAATATTGTTCTATTTTTCCTGGAAATACGTCGAATAATTTTATTACTGTGAGGTCTGGGTCTTTTGTTTTGTTGTAGTCTGTTGTTCCTATTATTGTGTGTTTCTCTATTGTTTTTTCGCTGTAGGGTACAACGCCTGGTGTGTCTAGGAATACTATTTTGTTGTCTGCTTTTATTCTTTGTACTCCTTTGGTAAATCCGCTTATGCTGCTAACTCCTGCTGCGCGTCTTCCGTTTATTGCGTTGATTAGTGATGATTTTCCGACGTTTGGGTAGCCTAGTACTCCGACTGTATATTTTTCTTTTTCTGTATAATTTTGTTTTCCGAGTATAATTATTTTTTCTCTGAGCATTTTTAGTCCGTGGTACTGTGTTGCTGATACGAATATTGAGGGTTTTATTGTTTTCTTAATTTTCTCTGATTCCTCTTGTGTGATGAGGTCGCATTTTGTGAGTACATATAAATAGGGTTTCTTTGTTTTTTTTATTTTGTCTTCTACCTCTATGTTTCTGGTCTCTGTTGTAAGTCTTGAGTCCATTACAAGTAGGAGTATGTCTGCTTCTTTGATTACTTTGTTTACTACGTCCCAAAAATTTACCATAATTATTAGTTTTTTTTGTGTTTATTTAAATCTTAGCAACTTTTTTATAATCTTTTAAAAATATTTATAAATAAGTCTTTTTCTTTAATTTTCATGTCATTTTTTGATATTTTTAGAAGAAAGAAAACTGCTTTTTCATCAGAAAAGAAAAAGATTAGAAATAAGCTTAATAAAATTCTTAAGAGTTATAACTTGGTTTTTAGACTAGTTCGCCAAAGCAATAATTATTTGGCTGACGCTAAAAAATTATTTGAAGTGATTAGCTCATTAAATCAAGATGTTGAGAATTCGAAGCGAAACGAGTTAATAAAGAATTTAAATTCTAAACTAAATAATATTCAAAATAATATAAGGAGAAAATTAAGAGTTATATACTCCGATATCAATTTAGGGAAAAATGAGGATGAGTCTTTAAGAAATATTCTAAGTGTTCCTGGTTTAACTGATTTGAGCTCTGTTGAGCAAGAAGTTCTTGATGAATTAATATATAAAAAAAAGTATGAAATTGAAAGTTTAGTATCAAAACTCAAAGAACTTGTAAATCATATGCGTGTGGAGTCAAGAATTGTCACTCAATTACAAGAGAATTCTTCTAAAGATAAATTGGATTTTAATTTTATAAATAACATCTTGCATGAAACACAAAATTGTTTAGAGAATCAGAAGAGAGTAATTGAATTTTGTTCGCAATTAATTAGGGAAATGGAACTAGAATCTAAGAATATAATAGTTGAAAATAAGAACATAATGCCTAAGACGAGTTGTTTTAACTTTTGGTTAGAGGTTAAGTCTTATTTAGATAAAAACGAAGAAATAAAAAATAGGATATACAATATATTCTCAAACGATGGTGAGGAATATAAATTGGGTGCGGGTAATGCTCATGCGGCGTATGCGCTTGGTGCAATAAACATAAATAATAAAGTCATACATTTAGCGTTAAGGGTCGCTACAATAAATCATCCTCTGCCTGCATATAATGGTCGTGTTGCTACGTATGAGGATGATGATTTAATTAGTGAAATTTCAAGAATTGATGAATCTAATGAAGAAATTATGAATAACTTTTATGAAACAAAATCGATAAATAAAATATATCCTTTAGAATTTGCAGGAATTGTTAAATTACACACTAAAACTAAAAAAAATGAACCCATAATAAAACGTGCTATACTAACCCAAGATTTGAGTGAAGGTGGTGCATTAAATGTTTCTGTTGGTGCAGGTGATGAAACTGCTATAATCACTAATAAAAGTGGAGATTTTATAAAAGAAGCGTTTATTGATCCTGCGCGACGCGCAAAAGATTTGAGTAGGGCGGATAAGTATCAAACAGTTAAGTCTGTTTTAAACATATATACATCGTAAAAATTAGACAAGAAAAATAATAATTGAATAAACAATTTCGGCAAACAAATAACTAATGATTCTAAAAATATCAATAAATAACTATGTGATTCCACGTTCACGAAATGAAAACCACAACGAGAAAAATCAAACAAAATTTGATTAAAATTTTTTAAATAGTTGTTTAATTTTTGTGCGTCATATAAGCTTTCACGAATATGCTTTATATGACATAAAAAAAGAAAAAAAGAAAAAAATTATTTTTTAGGTTCGACAACTTTCTTAGAACCCATAGAACTCTTAGAAGCATCACTAATAGAAACCTCCTAAGTAGAACTGTCCAATTTAAACTTAGATACAAGTTGCTTTAACTTATCAGCACCCTTAGCCAATTCCTGCGCAGAATCACTAACCTGAGTCATAGAAGAAGTAGTTTCCTCCATAGAAGCACTAACCTCCTCAGTACCCGCAGCATTCTCCTCAGCGATAGCACTAACCTCGCTAATAGCTTTTGACACTTTATCAACACCACCACTAGCCTGAGTCGCAGCAGCACTAACCTCTTGAGACTGAGCCCCAATATCCTTAGCTAAACGACCAATATCCTCCAAAGACTTCAAAGCCTCATTAACAACAACACTACCCTCATTCACTAATGAAGTAGACATATTCATCTTCTCAACAGACTTAGTAGTTCCTTCTTGAATATTTTTAATCATAGTCTCAATACGCGTAGTAGCCTTCTGAGACTCCTCAGCCAACTTACGAACCTCATCCGCAACAACAGCAAAACCACGACCAGCATCACCAGCACGCGCAGCCTCAATAGCCGCGTTCAAAGCAAGAAGATTCGTCTGCTCAGAGATACCATTAATAACCTCGATGATTTTACCAATCTCCTTACTCTTAGCATCAAGCTGAGAAATATCCTCCGCAGATTCCTTAGAAGACTCAAGAATCTGCCTCATAACATCCCCTGCCCTTTTACCAGCCTGAGCACCCAAATCAGCAGCTTTATCAGCATCAGCAGCATTCTCAGCAGCCTTCTTAGATTTCTCCTCAACTATCTTAGCAGCTTTACCAACTTCCTCAATGTCAACCTTGACACCACTAGCAGTCTTAGTTAAACCTTGACCGCCCTTAGCAATCTCCTGAATCGTAGAACTAACCTGCTCAGATGAAGCATTAACTTCCTGCGCAGAAGCACTAAGTTCCTCAGCAGTTGAAGCAGAAGTATCCGCACTTAATTTTAACTCACCAATTAAGTTTGCAAGATTATCCTTCATCTTATTCAAAGCCTCAGCCAATTGCCCAATTTCATCCTTTTGATCAATATCCAACCTAGTAGTTAAATCACCAGACGCGATTATCTTAGCAAAACCCACCCCTTTATTTATAGGTCTCGTTATTATTTTTGTGATAAATAAAGCAAGAACAACTGATAAAATAAGCCCGATAATTACAACAACAATCATGGTCCTTTCAAGACCATGAGCTAATTCCAAATCACGATCTACAGATTCATGAGTAAAATCTAAATTATACTCCAACAATTCCACGAATGTAGAACCCATAGCATCAGACTTTATAATCATAGCATCCATTGCACCTTTATACTCTTCATATAACTCTTCTTTTTTTACTTCATCAGTAGTTTTAGCCAAACGCTCAACAACAGAATCTAAAGGTACATATATAGCCCTCCACTCATCATAATATTTTACTAAATCATCTCTAAGCTCTTCTTCTCTTTTAGATGATGGTTCAAAACTTAATAATTCCTCCAAAGATGATTCCATAATACTAAAACTAACAGCCCTCTGATTTAAGATATCCTCATATTTATCCCTAGAATCAGGCACATTTTCATAAGTCCACACATCAAGTGTTTGAGCACGTATAATCATCCTCTCAGTATTCATAGTACCAAGCAAAACCGCCTGATCTAATCTATCATTACCTATATAATCTAAATCTTCAGCGACATCCTCTATACCAGCATAGCCCATTAAACCAACAGCGAGCACTATCACAGCCATTATCATAAAGCCCAATAAAAGTTTCACAGATATTCTCACATCACTTATTCTCATTTTTAGACAACCTCTTTTTTAAACCAAAAAAATTAACAGGAGGTAATCTATTGATATATTTAAAAGTTTATGAAGAAAAAAAGAATTGAAACTAATTTTATTAAACTTGATGTTAATAAATTCAATATCTTAAAAAATATAGTTCATAAAATTGCCGCACCATTAAAAATACCACGTACATTATTGCAAATACTAGAGGAGATAACATAATTATTCTATAAATTTTTTTTATTTTCGATTTATTTTCAGATATTTTTTCATATTGGCTTTTTTCATATTGGCTTATTAGTATATTGTTAATAATTATTAACATATAAATAAAAAAAAAAAAAAAAAATAGTTGATAAAAAGCCAAGAGGAATTATTACAAGTCCGTCCCATCCCGATCCAGTTTGTACCACTCTCAAAGTTAAAGCTACATAAGTTAGTGGTATGCTTGTCATTAATCCTAAATGTGCGTAGAATTTTTATGGTTTATATTACTTCTTGTTTTTTAGTTTTGGATTTCATTATACTTTTTATCAATAAATAATCAAAATAGAAATTCATTAGAAAAATTATTCCTACTACGAAATACACTATAATAATTCCTATCAAATCACTTATCTCTACTGTGTTTAATACTAAACCTATAATTTTTCCAAATATTATCAAAATAATCATCACGGCGAATAATCTCATAAATAACACATAAGTATAATCATATAAATTTTGTTTATCAAATGAGAGCGATATATTTTTTATAAATAATAAACCTAAAAAGTACCAATTATTAATTATTATTTCTATTAATTTTTTATCAGCGTGAGAGTTTATTAAAGACATTATTCCTAAAAACATTAATATAAAAAATGTAAAAAGTATTATTCCTGCAATTAAATCTTGAAAAAAAGCTTTATTTTTTTTACGTTGAAATAAATCTTTTAATTGATAAAAAAAGAAAATTAAAAATACAAAAAAA
>JBKHAC010000001.1:0-122019 GCA_046543095.1 Candidatus Woesearchaeota archaeon
TTCAAGACTTGGTGCTATTTATACCTTACCATTTAAAAAGCAATTCTACGGAGCCTTTTATTTAGTTAAGTTTATATAGTTTTTTTGTTTGTTTTATGTTTATGCATAAAAATAATTTTTCAAGAAAGCCTTTGCTTGTTGTTCGTCCTAGTTTGGTTAATGCTTTGTTTCCTTTGTTTTTTAAAAATTTTTTTGGTTTTGGTATTGTTATTTTTTGTATTTATTTTTTGCTTAGTTTTGTTAATATGTTTTTTGATATTTTTGTTCCTAGTGTTTGGTTTGTTTTTTTTGCTATAGTTATTTTGACTTTGTTATCTATTTCTATTAAGCTTTTTATCCTTAGAGTTAGTAAATATGTTTTTTATGATTCTAGTGCGATTAAGGATTTTAAGTTTATTATTGTTCGTAGGCGTTCTGTTGTTTATAGTCGTATTACTAATATTACTTTAAGGGTTTCTTTGTGGGATCGTATTACTCGTGCAGGGAACATTACTTTGCATACTGGTGATGATGAGGTGCCTGATATGATTTTGAAGTATATTAAGAATCCTGAAAGAATTGAGAATATGATTTATTCTTTAGTTCATAAAAAGAATGATGATGTTCGTGAAGTTATTAGAAAATAAAAATGAATAAAAGTTGTTCTTTTTTTATAAGTTTTTTATATTTTGTTTTCTTATTTCTTGTTGCCAGAGTAGGGTGTCTAGAAAGTCTATTTTGTTTTTATAGTCCCCCCAGTCTAGATATTTTTTTTGTTTACATTTAAGTTTCATAGTTATATTTGTAGAGTTTAAGGTTGTTTGTTTTATTTTTTTTAGTAGGTTATGCATTTTCTTCACCTCCAATTAAGTAGTCATCAAAGTAATCTAAGTCTTCATTTATTAGGTTGTGTTCTATGAGTACAGGTATTAGTCTTTTATTTTTTTGTTCGTATTTGTATATTTGTTCTAGGTGTTTTTGTTCTTGTTTTTTATTCATTTTTTATTTCCTCTCAATTTTTTTGCGCAGTCTCATTTTTTTGAGACAGATACCATTCATTATTTGTTTTTATAGCTTTGGGCGTTGATAATTACAGTCCAATTATTTTATGTTTTTCATTGTTAAGTTCATTATTTGAACAAAAGTTATTTTTTGTATGTATTTTTGGTTTGTGTGATCATTCATTTTTTCTTTTCACCTCAAACCTTATAGAATTTGTTTAATTTATATAGTCCGCGCGCACGTTTGTCCAGTGCTTGTGTTTTTAAATGTCGTCTTTAAGAAATCACATTTGATGTGTCTTTGTATATGTTTATTTTTTTTATTATTTGTGAAAAATTTGCATCTATTAATTGTTTTGTAAGTTTTATTGCGTCTTCTTTTGTTTTTAGATAGAATATAATATTTTCGTCTTTTCGTCTGACTTTGAAATTTTTAAATATTGATAAATCTATATCTTTTGTAAATAATAATTCTAGGCACCAATATCCCATTATGTCTTTGATATAACCTTGATGCGCATTAACTCCCTGTTCTATCTTCACGACGTAGTCTGCGTATAAATCGAATTCGTCAAGTAAATGTGTTGTAAGTATTAGCGTTTTTCCCATATTTTTTAGGCCTATAAGAAGATTCCATAAATCTATTCTCATTGGTTTATCAAGTCCTGCAAAGGGCTCATCTAATAAGAGGATATCAGGATTATTTAATAGTGTTATTGCGATATCTAATCTTTTTTTCATTCCTCCACTAAAATTTTTCGCTAGCGTTTGTTCGTAGCCTCTAAGTTTTAATATATCGACTATGCTTTCAGTTCTTTTTTTAATAACTATTTCTTTAAGTCCTAGTTGTGTTCCAAAAAACAACATATTTTCTTCAAGTGTTAAGTCTTCATATAAACTATTTTCTTGAAAGGAATATCCTGTAAATTCAGATATATTTTTTAGTTGGAGGTGCCCATCATAAAGTATGTCTATATTATTTGGTTTTTGTAGTCCTGCAAGACATCTAAGTATTGTTGTTTTTCCACCTCCGCTCGGGCTTATAAATCCTGTAATAGTGTTTTTTGGAACATCAAAAGATAAGTTTTTTAAAACATAATGTTCTTTAAATGCAACATCTAAATTTCTAACTTTAAGCATTGTTCTCATTCAGGTCCCTCCAAACTAAATATAACCCTGTGCAGAGTATTAATATGAACATAATCAATAAGAAATTAAAGTTTGAATTGAATAAATTATTTATTCCGCCAATTAAATAATTGGATCTTATTATTTCAGAAAAGTATACAAAGGGATTTATTTTGTATAAATATAGCATTATTTTTGGAAAGCTTTCAACAGGCACCATTACATCACTTAAAAAAAACATAATTAGACCAAGTATTGTTCCAGAAAATATTGCGCCCTCATCACTATTTATATTTCTTGAAATTATAAAGCCTAATATTGTCCAGAACAATATAAATATAGATGCTGAAACTAATATAATGGGGAGATTTATAAGTGTATTTGAGCCGAAGAATATTTTAAACAAAAATAAAATGAATAACATTTCTAAAAGCATGATTATTAATATGAATAGAGTGTTGCCTGAGAATATTAATAAATTATTTTTGAGCATTTTGTTTCTTTGAAAAGCAGATGTTTTATACTCATTTCTATTTAATGTTATTGATAATAACAGAGATGAAAGTAATAATATAAATGGTATTATTAAGTGGAGGGTGTAGTCAAGCATGTTTCTTGTTTCTGATATTAATTTAATATTTTGTTCAAATTTTTGAACTATTTCTCGCGGATTTAATGCTAAATGAAAGTCTGAGACTTCTATATTTAATTCGTCTACTAGTTCGCTGTATTCGACTACTTTTTTTGAGTGATCAAGCAAATTATTTTTGAAAAGTTCTATTTCACTTGAATAAAATTCCTCTGTTTGTGTTATTTGTTCTCGCTCATTTTCTAATTCCACGATATAATTTTTATTTGATTGTTTGAGTAATTCAAGAGAGTCATATACTTCTTGTAGGTCTTTATCTGCTCTATCGAGTCCATCTTTAATATTTTTAAAGGAGTCCACATAAGTGTTTATGGTTCCATCCATTGTTTTTATAGCTGAGCATCCTGGATTTTGTTCATTATTTACTAGTTCTAGGAATTCAACTTTGTCTATATCATCACTAAGATCGTTTCCTTCATTAGCGCAGATTTTTGTTAGATTCTCTATGTTTTTTTGGACGTTGGATAGTTTAGTGTATGTTTCGTCTGCTTCTTTTCTTTGTTTGTTTAATTCAGTCCTGTAGTCTTCTATTAGTTCTTGGTGTATTAGTATTTGCATTTCAAGTAGAGTTAATTCTTCGATTATCTCAGTTAATTTATATTCGTAGAACGCGGAATCTGAGCTTAGTGATTGTACTAATGAATTGATTTTTTCGCTCGCGTTAATTAATTCATCTTCTGTGTTCTTTAAGTCGGTTTGTATTGTTTCAAATCCAAAATTTTCAGGATTTACTTTTTCTCTAAGCTCATTTAAAAGTGCTATCATCATCTCTTGTTCAAATTTACTAAATGCTTCTCGAACCAGGGTGTATGCTGTTGGATATATACTCATTCGCGAGTAATCAAAATATATATCCACATCATATGTTTTTTCTTGTTGTAGTATGGCTATGCATACCGCGTAATCTTTATCCATTGTTGATTGCACACAGTTCTCTTTTGTTTGCGCATTTAATGCTTCAATATCTTTTATCTCACTAAATGCGGAATATATTATTTGTTCGGGGCTCTCATCATATATTCCTATTTTCAAATCAGATCTAAGTTGTGATGTATTAAATGCCATGCCTATTAGGATTACAAAAAGCAGCGGTGCAAGTATTAAAGATACATATAATTTTGGGTTTCTTGTTGCGACATAATAATTTTTTTTTAGAACTACGAATATTCTTTTAATAATTAATTTAGTTTTTATCTCAAAGTCTGATTCTTTTCTTGAATCTAAGTATTTTTTTTTAGAATTCGATATTTTTTGTGTGAATTCTTTTGTTTTTTCTTTAAACTTAGATAATTTCATTGAATGCCTCTTTTTGTATTTAGTTTTATGGTTTTTTTGTATTTATATAGGTTTTGGTATGTTTTGTGCGTTTTGGTATTAATAAAATTTCTTTTATTAGATTAAATCATTTTTTTGTTTTTCTCAAGCAAATTTAAATAAATCAGCATATTTCTTTTTTTTAAAGTTCTTTAGGTTTTAAACGATATAAACGAACTATTATGAGGTGTTTTTATGACTGAAAAAAATATAAATAACATTCGCGTTCAAGAATTTGATGCAACGCCTATTTTTAGGAGTCGTTGGTCTCCTCGTTCTATGAGTGGTGAGCCGTTATCTAAAGATGAGTTAATGGTTTTATTTGAAGCTGCGAGATGGGCTCCTTCATCTTATAATAGTCAGCCTTGGCGTTTTATTTATGTGTTAAGAAATAGTACTTTGTGGAATAGTTTTTTTGATTTGCTTGTTGATTTTAATAAAAGTTGGGCAAAGAATGCGGGCGCGCTTGTTCTTGTTATTTCAAGAAAGAATTATGAGCACAATGAAGAATTTTCTAGGACGCATTCATTTGATACGGGTGCTGCTTGGCAGAATTTGGCTCTTGAGGCAAGTTTTAAGGGTTTAGTTTGTCATGCCATGGGTGGTTTTGATCATGATGAGGCGAAAATCATAGCTAATGTTGCTGATGGTTTTAACGTTGAATGTATGGTTGCATTGGGAAAGCCTGGAAAAGTAGAAGATTTGCCTGAAAGTTTAAGAGGTGGCGAAGTTCCAAGTTCTAGGAAACGTGTTTCTGAGTTTGCATTTGAGGGTAAATTAAGTTAAGAATTAGTTTTTTATTATTCTTATTTATTTAAAGTATATTTAGATTTAATTAAATTTTAAAAGTCCATACACTAAATATTATTTAGGCATTATCATCTATTCATTATTAGCTAAGTCTTATTAGTTATATTTAATTATCCTAATTTAAAATTAGGAGAAAATAGTAAGAAAAAATAAAAAAAGTTATTTTTTTGCAGTTGCAGCTTTGTTGTTTGAGTCGTCTTTTACACTTGGCATTGGTATTGGTGATGGAAGTCCTAATTCTCTTGCAAGTAATATTACTTCTATTGTGCATTTGTTCATCACATTGTTTATTACTGATTTAGCGTTTTCTTTATCAAGTGTTTTATCTTTTTTCCATTTCTCCATTATTTTTGTTGCATCTTCTGCATTGACAAGTCCAAGTAAGTCTCCTTTAAGTTCTATTAGAGCTATGTCTGGTGCGTATGCTGTTTTATATGAGAATACGAATTTTAGTGCTTGTTTTGCTTTATCAAGCCC
Organism: Candidatus Woesearchaeota archaeon; assembly: GCA_046543095.1. GTDB lineage: Archaea > Nanobdellota > Nanobdellia > Woesearchaeales > 21-14-0-10-32-9 > 21-14-0-10-32-9. The sequence continues at coordinate 5,359 of JBKHAC010000001.1, forward strand.
CATTTTTACTTCTTCCACGTTTTCTATTTTTATATTATTTGATACAGATATATTTCCTTTAGGTATTGATTTTTTTTCTGCATTTATACCGTTAAAAGTTATATTTAAAACATTCATGTTATCACCTTATGCACTAGAATGTTTTATGGTTTATAAAGTTTTCTTGAGTCCACACAAGAATGGTTAAGAAAAAAAGAAAAAAATAAAGAAATTTTAATACTTATTCGTAGTAAAATTAAAAAACAAAATTTTATCAGAATTTTACTTTATAAAAGTTACTCCTGTTTTTTTATTAGTTAATATAGGCTCGCAAAAATTTAAGTACTCATAATAATACGCAATTATGCTTGTTTCCTCAAATAATGTTTCCTCAAATATATCTACTAATTTTCTTTGTCCTGCAATATTTAGAAGTGAAGATTGTTCCGTCATTGCTTCAGAATAAACTGTTTCGCCAAAAACTTGTATCGGCGTCATCAAAGTCAAATCTTCAGTTACTGTATTCCTAGTAGTTATTTTAAGTAATGCATTTTGTAAACTCATATTTAAGAGTTCTATTTTAAGTCCGGGTGCTACTTGTATTGTGCTTTCATTAAATAAATTTAAAAAATATGATTCATTAAACTGTGAATCTTCACTTATTAGTAAAATAACTGAATTTGATGTTGTATCATCTAGTGTTATATTAATTCCTTGAATTGTAACTGTTTCTCCTAGTTCTAAATTTATGTTTTGTTCTTCTTCTTTTGTGAATTTAAAAAAACCTATATTCATTGATTGATTACAATCGGCATCTTCTAAATCATAAGTAATATTATTTACTGTAACTTGAACGTCTGCAATTGTATTAGTTGAACCATTAAAAATAACTTCACGCACTCCATCAATTTCGAATAATACCTTGCTCTCACCTATTCTTTGTATTTCTGCAAAGCTATTTTGTGCAAGTCGCACAACGTCGCCTTCCTCGTATGTTCCTGTTATTTCTTGTTGTTCAGGTACCTCGCATAATCCTTCAATGCACACACGATCCCCTCTGCAAAAGTCATTAGTTTTACATTGTAAATTTACATAAACCTCTGTTTCCATATCTAAAGGAAATTTAATTGAGTTTACATTTGGAATAATTTCAGTTCCTAAACCTTCTTTAACAATTTCCCATGAAGTTACATCTAAATTATTATTTCTAAGTGTTATTCGAAGCGTAGAATGTTTATCATAAGAATGAAGTCCCTTGCCAGGCGTTGTTATTATTTCTCCTGAAGGTATTCTTAAGTGAGGATCTTCTATCTCGTAAGATATGTCAAGTGTTACTTGTTCAGGATCTGGTCCTGGAGGTATTATGCAAGCACTTGCAAATATTGTTATTATTAAAAGCATACTAATCCATATTAATTATTTTTTGTTTTTCATAGTAATATACTTTAAAAATAATTGTTTAAATAGTTTTCGACTTTTAGCAGCCAAAATAAGAAAATAAGCTCGAATTAGAACTTGTAAAAAAATAGTCGATGATATAAAAAGTTGATACTGTCTAAACGAGCAATATGAATTTAAACACGAATTCAATAGACTCGTCACCATATACCAAATAATAAACGAAGCTCATAGCATTACCAAAAACTTTTGTCCTCAACTAAAAAAAGAAAACATAGAAAAAAAGAAAAAAGTTATCCGTAGTAGCTTGGGCGTTCATCTTTTAGTTGTTTGCCTGCTGCGGATCTGAATTGGTTTTGAAGATCCGCGTATGCTTGTTGTACTTCTTTTGTTATTGATGGTCTGACTTTTTTTAGTGCATCATCGAAGAATTCTTTTTTAATTTCTATGCTTTTAAGGTCTCGTCTTAAGGCGAGCATTGCTGCCTCTCTGCATAGGCTCTCGATATCTGCGCCTGAGTAGCCTTCTGTTTTGTCTACGAATTCTTTTAAGTTTACATCTTTTGCGAGGGGCATTCCTCTGGTGTGTACTTTGAATATTGCCTCTCTTGCAGTTTTGTCTGGTGCACTTACAAGGAGTATTCTGTCAAATCTTCCTGGGCGAAGGAGTGCAGTGTCAAGTAAGTCAGGTCTATTTGTTGCTGCAATTATTACAATATCTGACATGTCTTGCATCCCATCCATTTCTGTTAGTAGTTGGTTTACGACTCTCTCTGTTGTATGTCCATCTCCTGATCCAGTATGTCTTCTTGGTGCGACGCTATCTATTTCGTCAAAGAATATTATGCACGGGCTTGCTTGGCGTGCTTTTTTGAATATTTCTCTAACTGCTTTTTCTGATTCGCCCACCCATTTGTTTAGTAGTTCTGGTCCTTTTACTGATATGAAGTTTGATTCTGCTTCTTTTGCGACTGCTTTTGCAAGGAGTGTTTTTCCTGTTCCTGGCGGGCCATATAGCAGTACTCCTTTTGGTGGTTTTACACCTAGTTTTTGGAATTCATCTTTGTGTTTAAGTGGCCAATCTACTGATTCTATTAATTCTTGTTTAACATCTTCAAGTCCGCCTACTTGTTCCCACGTTGTTTTTGGTGTTTCGAACATTACTTCTCTAAGTGATGATGGTCTGACTGATTTTAATGCTTCTTTGAAATCATCCATTTTTATCATTACTTTATTTAACGTGTCCTCTGATATTTTTTGATCTTCTTTTAAATTTAAAGAAGGCAATATTTTTCTAAGAACATTCATTGCGGCCTCACGTGTAAGGCTTGCAAGATCTGCTCCAACGAATCCATGTGTTACTTCTGCAAGTTTTTCAAGAGATACATCTTTTGCAAGAGGCATGTTTCTTGTGTGGATTTTTAATATGTTTAATCTGCCTTCATTTTGTGGCACCCCTATTACGAGTTCGCGGTCAAATCTGCCTGGTCGTCTAAGTGCTGGGTCGAGTGAGTTAGGTATGTTTGTTGCTGCAATTACTACTATTTTGCCTCGTGATTTTAATCCGTCCATCAGTGCTAAAAGTTGCGCGACAACTCTTCTCTCTACTTCGCCTTTACTCTCCTCTCTTTTTGATGCTATTGCATCTATTTCGTCGAAGAATATTATGCTTGGTGCGTTTTTTTCTGCTTCTTCGAATATTTTTCGAAGATTGGCTTCACTCTCGCCGTAAAATTTGCTCATTATTTCAGGTCCGTTTATTATGTAAAAGTTGCTATTTGTCTCGTTTGCAACTGCTCTTGCAACTATTGTTTTTCCTGTTCCTGGTGGTCCGTGGAGAAGTACGCCTTTTGGCGGTTCAATTCCTAGTTTTTGGAATAATTCAGGGTGTTTTAGTGGAAGTTCAACCATTTCTCTAATTTTTGAAAGTTCATCGTCAAGTCCTCCTATGTCTTCGTAGGATACTTCTGATATATTTGATTCTTTTTCTTCTTCGGTTGTAGGTTCAACGCCTTCTTGTTTGTATTCGAATTGTGTGTCTTCTGTAATTACTACAGGTCCTTGTTTTGGATCCGCGTCAAGTACGACAAATTTTATATCTGGAAATCCGAACATTCCTCCGAGGACATCTGAGATTCTTGCTGAGTCTCCGAATGTCGGTGTTCTTTTTTGAAAGCCTGACATTGCAACTAGGTCTCCTTTGTATACTGCGCGACCTATAAAGCCCATTTTGAATACGCCCAGATTTGATGCTTTTACTATAACTCCTTCTCGTGCAGGGGCGATTGTGACTTTTTTTGCAGGTGTAACTTCTGCTCGTTTTACTGAAACCCATTCCCCTATTCCTGCTTTTGCGTTTCGTCTAAGTAGACCATCCATTCTAATTATTGGCATCCCTATATCTCCAGGGAGTGCTCTATCCACTATTCCAACCGTTGTTCTTTGTCCTAATATTTGAACAAAGTGTCCTTCTCTCACACCTAGTTTTTTCATATAACTTGAATCTATTCTTATAATTCCTTTGTTCACATCATCTTGTATTGATTCTGTAACTTTTAGTTTCATATCCATATTATTATCATCTTTATTTTCTGTCATTTTTTATCATCACATCCATTGAATTATTTTTTAAAATTTTAAATCTTTTGTTAAGTTGCTAAATATTTAATTTTTCAATTAAACTATTTATTTAATTTGTTTTGACTATTATTTAATTTTTATGTTATTTGAGAATAATTATGCGTATTTATATTTTTTGATAATATTTTTTAAATCATGAAAATTTGCCGAAAGTGTTCAACCCAGACCTAAAGGACGGGGTATGACTGAACACTTTCTTAAAAGGCAAATTTTAAGGATACAAAAAATTTCGACCTAAAGGACTGGGCATTAAACCCCTAATAAAAAATTCCTGTCGAAATTTTTTAGTATAAAAAAACAAAAAAAACAAAAAAATTATTCTATTTTGTAGCCTGCGCCTGAGCCTCTGAGTCTGTTTTGTTCTTCAAATTCGCTTTTTATCATTAATTTTATTATTTCGCTAATTATTATTACTGTTGAGCTTACTGCGAGTATTACAATCCAATCCTTTAGATATAATGCTTGAGTGCCCATTATTGCTTGTGCTGGCGCCCAGTATACTGCGACTAATGTGCATAAAAGCGATACTCCGAGTGCTAAGAATATATAGGGGTTTTTGAAGAAGTTTTGGTTGAAGCTTGTTGAGTGGAGTGATCTTGCATTGAATGTGTGAAATAATTCGAACATTATCAGCGTTACGAATGCTATTGTTCTTGCTTTTTCAATTGTAGCTCCTGCAACTTCTAATTCCCATATAAATAAGAGCAGGGTGCCTGTAAATAGTATTGGCACTAGCACTAATATTTTTAGTAATATGTATCCTGATAATAGTCTCTCTTTTGGGTTTCTTGGTTTTTGCATCATCACTTTATCGCGTGTTGGTTCTATGCTTAGGGCGCTTGCAGGGAATGTGCTTGTGACTACGTTTACGAATAGCACCATTATCGCGGTGAGTGGGTTTAGTAAGCCTATTAGTACTGCGAAGAATATCAGCGTTACTTCTGTGAAATTACCTGTGAGTAAGTAATATATGAAGCGTCTTATATTGCTGTATATTGTTCTTCCTTGTTTTACTGCTTTAACTATTGTGCTAAAGCTATCATCTGCAAGTACCATGTTTGATGCTTCGCGTGCAACATCTGTTCCTGTTTTGCCCATACTGACTCCTATATCTGCTTTTTTGAGTGCAGGTGCATCGTTTACTCCATCTCCTGTCATTGCGACGATTTCTCCTTTTCTTTGTAGAGATGTCACTATTCTGAATTTGTGGTCCGGTGTTGCTCTTGCGAATATAACTACTTTATCCATTGCGTTATCAAGATCCTCATCGTCCATGTTATCTAGTTCTGATCCTTCTATTATAAGATCATATTTTGTTTTGACAAGGCCTAATTTTTTTCCTATACTTGTTGCTGTATGTTTGTGGTCTCCTGTAACTATTATTATTCTTATTCCTGCACTAACGCATTCTTCTACTGCGCCATATACGTCTTGTTTTATTGGGTCTTCTATTCCGACGAGTCCTTCAAATATGTAGCCTGTGTCTATTTGTTTTTGTTCTTGTTTTGTTATTTCTCCTCGCTCATTTGGCATGATTGGTTTTATTTTTTTTGATGCTATGGCAAGTACTCTTAATGTTAGTTGTGCATAATTTAGTAGTTTCGCTGAAAGTCTTTTTTTATCCGAGGGTGTTAGTTTTTTTATTTTGCCTGCAACTCGTATATAGTCACATTTTTGTATTATTTTATCGTGTGCGCCTTTGAGGTATGCTTTTTGTTCTTTAGTATTTGTTTTATGTATAGTTATCATATATTTTTGTTTTGAGTCAAAGGGTACTTCGTGTATTTTTTTGTTATCTTCTCGAATGAGTGCATCGTCAAGCCCTGTGCTTTTTGCAAATGTTAATAATGATCCTTCTGTTGGTTCGCCTGATAAGACCCATTCTCCTTCGTTAAAATTTAATTCGGCGTTGTTACATAATATGCAGGCATTTAGAAATTCTTGATGTTTTTGTATTTGTTTTTTATCTATAAGTTGATCTTTCTTTTGAAATTTGCTTATTGGCTCGTACCCTTTGCCTAGAACATCTATTTCTTCTCCTCCTGCTGCATACATCTTAACGATGCGCATTTTATTTTCTGTAAGGGTTCCTGTTTTATCTGTGCATATCACTGTTGTGGTTCCAAGTGTCTCTACTGAGCCTAGGTCTTTTACTATGGCTTTTTGTTTCGCCATTTTTTTTACGCCGTTCGAAAGTCCGAGTGTAAGTGCAAGCGGAAAGCTTTCAGGTATTCCTGAAACTGCGAGTATACTAGTAAATAGTAATGCTTCGAATATAGTTGTTCCTTGGCTTATTAGTATTAAAAAGAATACGACGCATATACTGATTACGGCTATTGATATTCTTTTACTCATGCCATCAAGTTTTTTTTGAAGTGGACTTTTTACATAACCTATTTGTTTTAAGGTCAAAGATATTTTTCCAAGTTCCGAGTTTACTCCTGTCTCAACCACGACGCCTATTCCCGATCCGCCAGTTATGTTTGTTCCGCTAAAAGTCATGTTGGTTCTGTCTGAGATTACAGCGTCAGGAACATCTAATCTTTCAGGGTATTTTGCTTTTGATACTGCTTCCCCTGTGAGTATTGATTCATCTACTCGAAGTCCTTGACTTTCTATTACGCGTATGTCTGCGGGAACTATTATTCCTCTTGATAAAAATACTATATCTCCTTGGACTAAGTTTTCTGCAAGGATTGTTTTTCTTTTGTTTTCTCGAAGAACGTCTACTTTTTTTGCTGTAAGTTTGGATAATGCTTCTACTGATTTTCCTGCACGATATTCTTGTATAAACCCAAGTAGTCCTGTAAATAAAACTATAATCATTATTACATAGAATTCTTCGGGGTGGTTTGTTATAAGTGATATTATTGCTGCAATTAGCATTATATAAATAAGAAGACTATTAAAATTTCTAAAAAACATTTTAAAGACAGAATTTTTATCTTCTTTTGCTATTATGTTTGAGCCGTATTTATTTAGTCTCTCTTGTACTTCATCGTCTGTAAGTCCTTGTTTTCTCGTGCTTGTTTCCTGAAATATTTCATCTATTGTTCTAATGTGCCAATTTTTATCATAAGCAAATTCTTTTGTCAAATACATCCCTCTTTTTTATGTTAAACTTGAGTTTATTTTATGATATTATAACCGAGTTTTATGATTTTATTAAAACGTTGGTTGTTATATTTAATATTTAGATTGTATGTAATATATAAATGTTATTAGTTGTTAGTTAGCGACAAAAGTATTGTATAATTCAACGAGTATCGTTTTTTAATTTATATTTAATACCGAGTCTAGTGAAGTTTTATTTGTAAATCGAAAACTCGTTTAGGCATTATACTTTATTAATGTCGCGAACTATGTTGTGTTCTGTAGAGATACTTTTTTTTGTTTTGTATTATGTGTTTGTTTTTTTTTGCTCGTTTTATTCTTTGTGTTTTTTTGTATTCTTTTTTAAGGGTTTGTTAATTTAAGTTTAATAGTTTTATTATTTGATATGAGATTTTAGTAAAGATTATAAATAACAAGTCATTATATATAGTGTTTAAATTAAGTTTTTATTTTTTTGGAGTTATAGGTGTTGTTATGAATAAATTATTTTTTATAAGTTGTGTCTTTTTTGTTTTAGGATTAGTTTTTTTTTCATCTGGTGAAGTTGAAGTTTTTGACAGCGATAGAGATGGTGTTTCTGATGATTATGATCGGTGTCTTGGAACTAATTCTAAAGAAGGGCTACCTATTATTTTAAGAAATTCTGAATTTCTTGGTTGTTCTTGTTCTCAGATTTTTAATTTGATGAACGATAATTATTGTCTTGATATTTATTGTTTTCCAAACAAGCCTCTTGAAATTAGAGAAAGGGATTATTCTGCAAGGCCTAATCCTTGTCCTCCTGCAAGGTGTGATGGTTTTGATCTTGTTGAATTTGTTACTGAGCCTATTTCTTGTAATAATGGTGTTGAAGCAAAGTATACTTGTAGAGAGGTTATTACTGAGAATGCCGAGGTTTGTTTGAATAATGATGAGGATGATTTAATTGTTGATATTGATGAGTCTGTTTATGATGATGATTTTTATGATTTGGTGGTTTCATCTTATCTTGAAGATTCTGTTTTTTTAGATTTGTTTAGTGCGCGTTCTAAACTTGATTTAATTGATTATAATGAGGAGGTTTTAAAACGTGTAAATATTGAGCGAGTTGTTAATTTTTCTTCTAGAGTGATTAATAATAGAGAGATTTTTTTTGCTGATATTTATTTGATTGTTGAGCCTGATAATTATTTTTTTGTTGATGATTTTATTTTAGTTGAGCGTATTTTAGGAGATCTTAGTTCAAGAAATATTGTTATTCAAGACGAGTATTTTTTTGATGAATCAAATAACTTGATTGTTTGGAGAGTTCCTTCTCTTAAAGAAAGAACTATTTTTAGTTATAGAATTACTCCTAGTGATAATTTAGATTTTGATTTTATTGTTCAAGGCGATGTTAATAATTCTGTTTTTCTGAGATTGATTTTGCCTATTTTGTTAGTGGTTTTACTTATTGGTTTTGTTGTTTTCTGGATTATTCATAGGCGCGATGAAGATGTTTGGAAAAAGTAGAACTGTTTGGGAGGCCTCATAGAAATCCTATTAAAATTTTAATAATGATGCTATCTTGCCTAAGTCTCAGATCAAACATCTGTGGCGTGTAGGGCTTGGTTCAAATGTCTAAATAATATGGAAACGGAGCATAGCATCATTAAGAGTTTATTGGTTCGAAAAGGATTTCTATGGCGCTGTTTGGGAGTAATGTTTTTAAATTGTTGTTTATTTCTTTTGTAGGTAGGGTAGTGCGTGACCGTCCATTTGGTGGAGGAAAGTCCGCTCACCGTAAATGTCACTTGCATTTGTTTGCAAGATCCTGAATAGGGATGGCAACCACTCAGAAAAGATACCCCTCATATTCCGGGATGATAGATGCGAAGGTTAAGGTGACTTAACTGAGTTAACCTCTTGACTATGTTTTATGAGAATGGATGAAACTGTGAGTCCTGACTGGTGCAACTCTTTTTGGAGGCTTAGTAGAATGTCACGAATAGTTTGTCCTTATTTTTTGAGGGAGCTAACAGAAAGCGGCTTATATCTACTCTACTTTTTTTAATTTTATTTTAGTTATTATCGTCTCGTATATTTGTATATTTGTATATTTGTACTTTTTCGTTATCAAATAATTTTATGAATTTGTCGCTGTGGATTAAGAAGAAAAGCAAGCCTTCTTCTCTTGCAGACCATATTTGTCCATTTTTCATATTTTCGTGTATATATATGTACGTTATTTTATGTTTTTTTAGTAATTCTTCAAGCGTGCCAAGTGATCTTGAATAGAATATTTCTCGAGTGTCTTTTTGTACTTCTTCATAATTTAAATCAAGATAAGAGTTTTTATTTAAGAGTGTTTTTTTATTTGAATGATACTCTATCATGTAACCTTTATCTTCTGTGCTAAGTATTATTCCATTATTATCTGTATCTTTTAAAAATTGTGCTGCTTGTACTTCTTGTTTGCTTATTTGAGATATTTGAGTATTTATTATTATTATTGCTGAAAATAGTATTATATAAAACATCAGCATTAAGGTGATTTGTTTTATTTGTTTTAAATTCCATTCTTTCAGCATTAATTGGTTTATTCCTATTCCTGCGAATATTGAGAGTGCAAATGCAATTATTAATCTTAGTTCCGGTATTATTATTGATAAGACAAATCCTGTTGTTAGTATTATCATCATTGTTTTTTGTTTCTTATTATCCCACCATGTGAACAATCCTATTATTCCAAGTATTATTAGAGGTATTGAGTATCCTGTTAAGCTTCCAAATTCTATTAATAAGTTATCTAAGTGTAGGTTGTTTATTTTTATTATAGGCATTTTATGTATTAGAAAATAAGCTATTATTGCGATTAAAGATATTATTATAGTTATTAATAAGCTCGTAGTATAGTTTGTTTTATTTTTATTAATTGCACTGTTTGTTTTTTTTGTAGTTATAAAATTTATTGTGAGTACTATTAATATTGAAATTGCTAGAGCAGGGTTTGTGACTATTAATAAAAGCAAAGGAATTATTGTGAAATGTGATTTGTTTAGATGTAAAAGTAATGCTGAGAGCATTAAAGGAAATGCTAGATTATCAGGATTTAGTGTTGTGAATTTGTTTAAGAATATAGGTGTTAGTGTAAGAAGTATTATTGCAAGTATTGTTTCATTATCGGATAAGTTTAACTTATTTAATATGAAGTATATTAGAATTATTGATATTATTCCTGCAAGTAGTGGAATTAGTAGTACGATTAACACGTCATCAGCGTTTAGTTTTTGGAGTATTATGTGAAAAGGGTTTTGTGTCATCATTTGTTTTGGCAAAGGTTCTTGTTGTATTTCTTTTAATATTATTAAATTATGATATGTTTCTTGGGATGTGAATACTTTTTCATTAAATCCTGTTTTTAGTATTACTGGAAATAATAATAATAATGTGATGACTAAAAGTATTAGTGCGTAAATCTTTTTGTCTTTTTTTTGGCTTATTTTGTTATTTTTCATTTTAATCTAATAATACCACGCAATTAATTTTATATAGTTTCGGGCTGTTTTGTGTTATTTTGTAGTATACTTCCTCTATGCAATTATTGTCTTCGTAAAATAGATTTGTTATGTTTTTTTGATTCATTGTTTTTTGAGATAGTAAAATGTAATCTATTGAATAGTAATTTAATTTAGTTAATGAAGGTATTAAGAATTTGTCTGTGTATATTTTTTGAAGTTCATTATATTTTACATCAATATTGGGTATGAGTAAATAGTTTGTATCGATTGCGTTTTTTCGTTTTGTATAATAACTGAGGACTGCTCCTTCACTTGGCATTGTGAGTATTATTGCATTTTCTTTTGTGTTATTCTTTATCCAATGAAATAGCATCTTATCTTGTTCAGATACAATGTTTTTTGATTCTTTTACTGCGTAATTTATTGAAGGTATAAATGATATTATTATCAATATAATTATTAAAGTTGTTGTTATTGGTTTTGCTATTTTTAATTTTAAATTGCCTGCATACATTCTTGTTTTTGTTATTGTATTTGATGCAAGTATGCTCATGGAGATTCCAAGAAACATTAGACCCACATATATATTTATTAATCTGAACCATAATAGTAAGAAAGACGTTATACATACGGCTATTAGTGCAGTTATTGATTTTTTTCTTGAACCAAATACTGTATCGTATATTGCTATTACTCCAAATAGTAGTGGTATTGTTCCTATCCAATATAGTCCTTCTATGAATGTGATTTCTTTGAATATGTCAAATATTATTTGTATAGGTGTATTTTGATATATTACATTTGAGCCGTGCATAATTATTGCTCTTTTGTATATTGTGAGATTTGCCCAGATTATTAGGAGTATTGAGAAAAGTAGTAATTCTGGTTCTTTTGTTGTTTTTTTGAATCCTTGTAGTTTTAGCAATACAACATATATTAAAAGACTCAGTGCAAGTATTAGTGATGATGCATGAGTGAGTGTTAGCAGAGTTATGCTTGCTAAGAATTTCCACAAGTTTTTTGTATCTCCTACTGTTTTTATAAAATAGTATAGTGCTAAAAAAAATAAAGGTATTGTAAGCGTGTATATTGATGCGTTGTTTATTGTTTTTGAGAAAAATACAGGTATAAGTGCGGCTGCTCCTGCAGATATTAGTGCAGCAGTTTCATTTTTTGATAAGTGTTTTGCAAATAAATATACTATAAATATTATTGAGGTTGCAAATATATTAGGTAGTATTTTTAATACTAATATTTCTGGGATTATTAATGAAAATATTGCCAGAATATAGTAATATAACGGACTGAATGCATTTTGTCTTCCTGAATAACTTAAATCGTCTTGATATAATGGTAGCCCTGTTGTTTTTATGTTGTCTATATTTCTAAGAGTAGAGTAGGCGTCATATGTTACATCTTGTGTTTGGAAGGCTATTAGTAGTCTTAAACTTAACACGATTAGAAATATTGTGCTAAGTATTATTGCATTTTTATGTTTCATTAATTTATATAAACAAAGTTTTATTTAAATATTTGATGGATTAGGTTTTTAAATAATTTATTTTTAATTTTTTTATTTTTTATTAAAGCATCACAAGTCATGTGGCGTGAAGTTTTAAAAAGTTTTGTTTATTTCCTTTTTTTAATTATGATAATTAATAAAGTTTCTGGTGATGCTGTTGTTGATATTTGTCTTGATACTGCGAAGCTTGGTAAACAGAGCATTGTTTTTGTTTCGACTAAAAAAGGCGCGGAAGCTTGTGCTGAGCGTGTTGCGATGAAGCTTAGTTTAGATGAAAAGGCTGGTTTGCTTGCGCAAGAAGTTGAGCGTGTTTTAAGTTCTCCTACTAAGCAGTGTTTGCGTCTTGGTAAGGTTTTGCGTCGTGGTGTTGCTTTTCATCACTCGGGGCTTAGTAGTGTTCAGCGTCGTATTATTGAAGATGGTTTTCGTGCGGGGTCTATTAGGTTTATTTGTAGTACGACGACTCTTGGTGCTGGTCTTGATTTGCCTGCTTTTCGGTCTGTTATTCGTGATTTGAAGCGTTTTAGTCCTGGTTGGGGTCAGGTTCCGATTCCTGTTTTGGAGTATGAGCAGATGGCTGGTCGTGCGGGTCGTCCGAGTTTTGATTTGTTTGGTGAGGCTATTTGTGTTGCTAGTAGTTCTGATGAGAAAGATTTTTTTTTGGATGAGTATGTTAATGGTTCGCCTGAGGATATTTCATCTAAGCTTGCTGTTGAGCCTATTTTGCGTATGTATGTTTTATCTCTTATATCTTCTGGTTATGCATCATCTTTTAGGGAACTTATGGATTTTTTATCTTTAACTTTGTATGCTCATCAGTATAAGGATTTGGGGAGGCTTGAGAGTATTATTTTGAGTGTCATTACATCTCTTGAAGATTTTGGTTTTGTTGTTTGTTCTAATAAAAAGAGTTCTTTTTTTCAAAGTGCAAATAATTTAGTGTCTTTTGGTATTGAGGCGACGCGTCTTGGGCGTAGGGTTTCTGAGCTTTATCTTGATCCTTTAACTGCTTATGATTTAATTGAGGGTTTGAAGAATGCTAAAGAAAAGGTTTCTGCTTTTAGTGTTTTGCAGCTTATCTGTTCTGTAAATGAGATGCGTCCTTTAATGAGTATTCGGAAAAAGGACGAGGAATTAGTTAATGGTTTGCTTTTGGAGCATGATTTGCTTACGTTAGAGGAGAGTTCTTTTTCTGATTATTTTTATGAATTCGCAGGGAGTGTTAAAACAGCACATGTTCTTTGTGAGTGGATGGATGAGCGTCACGAGGATTTTTTGTTTGATGAATATAATGTGACGCCTGGTGAGTTGAATTCTAAGATTGAGCGTGCTAATTGGGTTTTGTATTCTTGTATGGAGCTTGCAAAAATTGTTCCTGAAATTAAGCGAGAATTTTTGGATTTGCATATTGTTCGTGAGCGTCTAATTAAAGGTATTCGTGAGGAGTTGTTGCCTTTGGTGAAGTTTAAAGGTGTGGGTCGGGTGAGGGCGAGGAAGCTATTTAATAATCGTGTTCGTGATGTTGGTGATGTTAAAAAGGTTGATATTAATACGTTAGTTGATTTAATTGGTGAGAGTCTGGCATTTAGTTTGAAAAAGCAAGTTGGTCAGGATTTGTCAAAAGAAAAAGTTGTTGTAAAGAAGAATAAGCGTAAAGGTCAGTTTAATTTAAATGATTTTGATGGTAAATAACACAAACAATAATTTGAAACTATTATTAAGTAGTTAAACTAAATAAATTTATAAATCATTTTTCTTTTCTCATTTAAAAATTGTTTAAAAAACACAATTTTGGAGGATTAAAATGTCAAAATTAAATAATGCAAAAATTCATTTTTTTCATAGATTAGGAGAATATTTAACTAATTTATCTAATAAAGCAAGCACCCAAGCCGAAGAATTAGACCGAAGTGCTATGCCTGAATTTAATGCTGTTGCAATTCCAGGTTTGCCTGTTGGCGCGCCTGCAGAAGCATATAAAGATCTCATAGACGCACTACCTTACTTAAATACGAACCTGACCCCTAAAGGAAAATATCCTTCTAACGAATCAGGACAATCATTTAATTTAAAAATAAGCCTTACTGAAATGCCTTTAGTAATTGGTAATTTCGCGGTTCCTGATAAAGAACCTCCTCTAAAAGAAAATATGTTTGGAAATTCTAAAAATATTACTTTGAAATCTAACACTCACGCACTGCAAGAAATATCTAACAGTATGGATGGTGCTTATTTAGATTCTATTAAGAAAAAGTCACTTTTTGATTTAGAAGAAATTGTTTTTGAGCCTTTATTTGGAAAAGCAATGGTAAATCCGTTAGTTGTTTTTTCAAGAAATGAAGGTACTTTTTTGTATAGATCTTTAAATGATGTGGCTAAATATTTAGAGCATCCTAATTTAGTATCTGGCCAGCCCATACCTATGTATTTGCGTGATTTTTTATTTGACATTTCAGAGACATTACATGAAGATTTTTTTAAGTATAATACTTTAAAGGCTCTTGATTTAAACACCGGAATTATATCAGCTTATAAATCAAAGAAGTGATTTTTTCATTCTTTTTGTTTTGTTTTTAATTTATTAGTGTTTTTTTAATTTTATCTAAGTTGTATTCTTCTTCGTTTTCTTTGTGCCATATGTTTAGTTTGTCGTCTTTGTATCTTGGTAGTGTGTGGAAGTGTATGTGATTTATGTCTTGTTGTGCTGCTTTTTCGTTTGAGTTGATTATGTTTACTCCATCTGCATTTAGTTTTTCTTTTACTATTTTGCTCATTTTCTTTGTTATTTTTATTATATCTATGAGTGTCTCTTCTGGGATATCGTAGATTGTTTCGTAGTGTTTTTTTGGGATTGTGATCATGTGTCCTTTTGTTTTTGGCTTTATGTCAAGGAATGTTAGAGTGTGTTCATCTTCGTATATTTTGTGGCTTGGTATTTCTCCTCTAATTATTTTGCAGAAAATGCAATCTTTCATGATAATCACCTTTTAGCTTTTTAATTCAATCATTTAATTTTTTAAATTTATTATTTCATTTTTTATAATGTTCTTCAATTAGTTTAAATCTCGGCATTTCTTCTCCATTTATGATGACGTTTTCATAGAACATTGTTTTTGGTCTTGCCCATATTGCGTCTTTTCCGAAGTCTTTTGATTCATATAGCGCTTTGTATATTATTAGTTCTTCTAGTGTTTCGCTATGTCTTGCGAGACCTATTAGTTCATATCTCATTCCTTTGTAGTGTTCATATATTCCTAATTTTATATCTTCAGCCATAATAATTATCCTTCATACTTTTTTATTTTTTTAATTTATTTGTTGTGTTTGTCTTTATTTATTTAATTATTTTGGAAAATAACAATATTTATATATCTTTAAATCAATAAATAATAATACTGGTGTTTGTAAGAAATACCATTACTTTAGGTGTTATACCATAAAGAAACTTAGCAAGCACGACCGTTACGTCGAGAAACTTGTACGGCAATTAAAGCCTGATTATGAGATTATTTCTACCCATCTAACACTTGAGCGTAAAAAGAGAGTTGTTGGTGAAATTGATGTTGTTGCTCGTCGTGGTGATGAGGTTCATTTATTTGAGGTTAAATGTTCTTACAGGATTGTAAAAGCTAAGCGACAGCTTGCAAAATTTAAAAAATTAATGCATACTAACAATACTAATACTAGTTGTTTTTTTTATTTTGGTGCAGGTAATAAAATTGTTGAGATTTATTAGAATATTTCTTGTTCAAAAACGTAAATTATCTTGCAACTAAGTCGTTTATGTATTTTACAAAGCGTAGTGTTTGTTCATCTTGTCTGTCCAAGTATCTTGCAAATGGTAATATGTTTTTTTGTATGTTTTGTGCGTATACTTGTTGTCTTTCTTTTGCTGTGAGTCCGTTTTTTGGTTGCATGTCTTTTTTGGTGTAGAGGTTTGTTATTGCATCTCCTGTTTTTATGTATAGTATTTCGTGTGTTCCGTCGTGTTTTGCTTGTTTTATTATTTTTTTTGCATGATTTGTATCTCTTGTTTCTCTGTTTTCCTCGTGTGTTGTTAGTGCTTTGACTGTTTGTAAGACTTTGTATCCGAAGGTTTTTTGTATGTTTTGTGAGAGTTCTTGTTCTTTGGGTTTGTTATCTTCTAGGACGTCGTGGAGAAGTGCACTTATTATTGTCTCATGTGGTCTGTTAAGTGTTGCCATGAAATATGCTGTTTGTATTGGGTGGACAGCGTATGGCAGCCCACTGTCTCTGTATTGTCCGAGGTGGTTTTTTATTGTGAATTCGAGTCCTTGTTTTAATTTTTCTGAGTCTGTTTCGAAGTTTTCTTTTGTAATTATGTTTGTTATTTCAGGCAAGATTATTTTGTAATTGTCCTCAGTAGTGTTTTTAAATATGTCTTCGATTGCGTCAAATCCTTCTTCTATTTGTTGTCTGAGTTCTAGTTGCATTAGTTGATTGTTTTCTCCTCTGAGTACTTGGCGCATCATAATAAATATTAGAATTGAATATTTGTTTATAAAAATTTGGTTCAGGTAATCACTTTCGCATAGTTACTTGTTTTTTTATTTTTTAATCTAGTTGCCATATTTGGTCTGATATGAAGTGGAGGTTTTCTATTGCTTTTCCTTCTTTTATATCTTGCATTTCGTTTGTTGAATGCAGCGCTCGTCCTACGACGAGTGGTGTTTTGTTTTTTTCATCTACAACCATAATTATGTCATTTTTTTGTATTTCGTCATCTATTTGTACAATTCCTGGTCGCATCACGTCAGCGCCGTTGCATATGAATTTTACAGCACCCATGTCTACTGTGACTTTTTTTAGAAATGGATCTTTTAAAAGTATTTTTAATATAGGTATTGGGACGTCGTCTTTGATGAAGAAGTAGGTTTTTTTATTTGATTTTATGTGTTTTATTGGTTCTGTAAATAATTGGACGAAGTCTTTTTTGTGGAAGAAATCTTTGCCGTAATATTTGTTTGTTTTGTCATTGATTTCTTTTATTTCGCTTTTGCTTAGTGTTTTTGAGGTCATTTTATGACTGTAAATAAGCGTAGATATAAAAACATTTATAAAAAAAAGTGTGTTTCTTGTGTTTGATGGATGAGCAGGTTCCTTTGTTGGTGCTCGCTCAAACCGGAGATTTAAACCTAATCAAGCGTAATTGTTTGTGGTTTTTATTCGAACTTTACTTTATGTGAAGATTTTTTCTCCGATTTTTCCAGTACAATTATAGGTGAATTATGTATGGCAAGAATGTATTCAAGGGCTAAAGGTGTTTCAGGAAGCACTAAGCCTATTAAGAGAGTTGTTCCTGGTTGGCTTAAGTATACTGCTAAAGAAGCTGAGCTTCTTGTTGTAAAGTATGCTAAAGAAGATAAAAAGCCTAGTCAGATTGGTATTTTACTTAGGGATCAGTATGGTATTCCTGATATTAAGCTTGTGACTGGTAAGAGTGTTAAGCAAATTCTTGATGAGAAGAAAATTAAGCAGGAGTTACCTGAGGATTTTTTGGCTTTAATTAAAAGGTCTGTTATGCTTAGGAAGCATCTTGAGGAGAATAAGAAAGATATGTCTGCTAAGCGCGGTTTGCAGCTTACTGATTCTAAGATTAGACGTCTTGCTAAGTTCTATAAAAGAAAAGGTATTCTTGAAGCTAAATGGCGTTATAATGCTGATCAATTCAAGATGTATGCTCAAGATTAATTAAGTTTTTTCTTTTATTTTTTTTAATTTTTTCTTCAATCAATTTAAAACTACTTTTTAGTAATGAAACTGCATAAAATTTATAAATAAATTTAA
This sequence comes from Candidatus Woesearchaeota archaeon, assembly GCA_046543095.1. Classification (GTDB taxonomy): domain Archaea; phylum Nanobdellota; class Nanobdellia; order Woesearchaeales; family 21-14-0-10-32-9; genus 21-14-0-10-32-9. The sequence goes on from JBKHAC010000001.1 coordinate 23,298, forward strand.
TTTTTCCCACATATGAATTCATATTTAAAAAATAAACCTTTAAACCTCATAAATTATCTAAAAAATCACGATTATTCTTCAAAAGAAATATCAATTAAAGACATATAATCCAGATTATTGAGTGTGGCTCCAACAAAAGGAATGGTTAAATGTTCAATTAGTGAATTCGTTGTATATAATGCATTAAAGAGTATAAATTTTGAATTTTTTTCAAAAGATAATTTCATTAATTCAAAATATAATGTTTTTGAAAATAATTGCAATCTTAAATTTTTTAAAGAACAGATTCCTAAAGTAGAATTTGATTTTTTTGAGAAATATGAAAAAGACCTTACGGCGATAGAAGTTAAATCGAGCGAACCAACTTTAAATTATGATCCTTTTAAAGCATTAAATTTTGCAAAAGAATTAACAAATAGCTCGACAAAATTATTAATTCTAGCACCCTTTAAAAGCGAAAAAAATATGCACACATACACAGCCCAATTAAGCTGCGAGAGCATAATTCCTATTAATTTAAACTTGAGAGATATATTTTATGAAGATTTAATTAGGAATTTTTATTCCAAATCATCAAATGAAAAAATCATAAGCGGAAATATATCCTTCAATGATGAAATTTCAGAGATTCTAAAAGAGATATAATATTTCATTTTTTTTTCAGTTTCTCAGTTTTTTCTTAATTTTTTGATTTTGTCCGAGAAGTATTTAAAGTATCTCATAGTTCTAACAGTACCGTAATGAACTTAATGTGGAGGTGTTTTTTATGGCAACAGTTGAAATTACAAAAAACAATTTTGAAAAAGAAGTTTTGCAATCAGACATTCCTGTCGTTCTTGATTTTTGGGCTGCGTGGTGTGGTCCTTGTAGGATGATGGGTCCTGTTTTTGAGGAATTATCTGAAGAGTATAAAGGCAAAGTTAAATTTGGTAAAGTGAATACTGAAACTGAGCAGGAGCTTTCAAATGAATTTCAAATTAGGGGAATTCCTAGTTTATCTGTGATTCGCGGGAAAGAAGAAATTAATAGGCTTGTTGGTTTTAAAGCTAAAGATGAGCTTAAAGCTGAGCTTGATGCCTCGCTTGTAAAATAGGTGTAAAATGATTGATTTTGCTTGTAAGAAATTGGATTTGAATGAAGTTATGCGTTGTGGTCTTGGCATTACTAAGACTGAACAAGAAATTTTAAATTTTTTAATTAAAACTGAGTGGTTTACTGCAATAGATCTTTCAAAAAATATGAAAATTAGTCTTGCGACTGCTCAGCGTAGTTTAAAAAATCTTCATGAGAAGAATTTAATTTTGAGGCGTCAGCAAAATCTCGAGTTAGGAGGTTATTTGTTTTTTTACAAGTCTCAAGAGAAAGAATTCATTAAATCTGAGCTTAAAGACATTTTAAGTAATTGGACGCGTAATGTTGAATCATCGCTTGATAAGTGGTAATTTTTTTGTTTTTTTGTTTTTTTAGTGAAGGGCCTTATAGAACTCCTATTAAGATTTTAATAATGATGCTATCTTGCGCAGCCATAGATCAAACATCTGTTGGTGTGTAGGGCTCGGTTCAAATGTCTAAATAATATGGAAACGGAGCATAGCATCATTAAGATTTTATTGGTTCGAAAAGGATTTCTATGAGTCCTAGTGAAGTGAAGATAATGATTCATCTATTTTTTTTGCAGTATTCTCCCATTTAAACTCGCGTACAATTAATTTTCGCGCATTTAATCCGAGTCTAAGTGATAATTTTGAGTCGTTTTTTAGTATATTTATTTTTTTGTATAAATCATACGAGTCTTTTTGTTTAAAGAATAATCCGTTTTGTTTGTGTTTTATATATTCTTTTATAAATCCCACTGGTGTCGATATTACTGGCAGACCTGAGGCCATGGCTTCAAGTGTTGTGAGCGATGTTGTTTCTGTAAGTGAACTTGTAACATATATATCTATTAAATTCAAGTATATTTGAACATTGTTTTTTGCGCTGATGAGTATACAATCTTTTGTTTTTTGAAATTTTTGTTTTATGCTCTCAACGCCATCTCCTATTATTAGTAGTTTTGCGTTTTTGTGTCTTTTCTTAATGCGGTTGAATGCTCTAAGGATAGTTATTAAATCTTTCTCGTTTGCAAGTCTGCCGTGATTCCCTATCACGTAGCTATTTTGTAAGTTTAATTCTTGTTTTATCGCATCTATTTCTTCTAATTCTTCTTTTGATCGCTCAAATGCTGGTTTAAATACATCGCAGTCAACTCCTAGTGTTGCAACTGTTTTTTTTGTGTGTATTCCTCGCCATGTGAGTGCGTCTGCGATGAAGTTTGAAGGTGTTATTATTAAGTCGGATTTATTATAGGCGTATTTTGTTATTATTTTTGTTAGAGGATATAAGAATTTTCTTAGTATTAAGTTATTTGTTGACATAGGTACAAGTTCCCATTCTAGGCTGTGAAGGTATGTTGCTATTTTTTTATTTTTTTGTTTAGCAAATATTATTGTGCTAAGTCCTATTGGTCCTATTGTTTGTGTGAAAATTATATCATTTTTTTTTATTTCACGTCTTATTGTTTTGAATGCGAGTTTTGGAGCGGTGTAGTCCCCGAGACCAAATCTTGATTGTTCTATTCTAACCAGTTTATAACCATCATATATTAAAGGTCCGAAATTTGGTGCGAGTACAGTTATTTCATATTTTTTTGAGAGTGTGGGGATTATTTCTGTTAAAAATCTTGCAACCCCATCCCATCTTGGGAGGAAATTGTCTGTTGCAATTAGTAGTTTTTTCTTTTTTTTCATCTTATTTTTTATGTTAATTATCTTATTATTATTAAATAATTTTGTTGTTTATGTTTATTTCATATGTTTATCTTAGTTTATAAAATACTTCTGCTCGTTTATATCCATATTTTATTCCATTGAATATTCCTTTAAAATATACTCCTATAAATAGTACATTTACAAAAAATGTATGTGAAAAAAAATTTATTTGGCTTTTAAATTCTTTGAGTGCTCTTGTTTTATATGTGAATGTTTTTGATATATCGACGATAAGTTTTGGTTTATCTCGTTTAAGTATGTTCCAAATATTCCAGATGTCAAAAGAGTAAACCTCACTTGTTAATTTCTTTTTTTTGTGTAACTCATCATATGTATTTAGAACTATTTCTCGAACAAATCTATGGTCTGGCAAAATATCATCTCGTGAGTGGGTAAATATTTTTTCTGGTGAGAATTTTAAAAATATATTTTGTAGCTTTTTATTCATTTTCTTTTTTTTAAAATCTTCTTTCATTGAGCCGTCACGGATGCCTAAAAATAAGACGCCTTTTCCACCTATTATTTTGTCTGCTGCTCTCGATTCTTCTACGCGTATCTTTGCTATATAACTTCTTTTCATATGTGGATGACTCATCTCGCCGTAGGAAAATATTATTGTGTATACGTTGTATCCTTCTCTTGCGTATTTTGCCATTGCGCCTCCAGGTCCGATTACTTGGTCATCTGAGTGTGCGCATACAACTAGTATGTTTTTTTCACTCTCCTCTATTGTTTCTCGTTCTGCCATTTTTTTTAATATGATTTTAATTAATTATTACTTATATTTTATTAGTCATAGTTTATTTTATTATTGTGTTCTGTTTTGTTTATATTTTTTTGGTTATTTCTATTTTTTTGGTTTTTTTGGTTATTTCTATTTTAATTATTTTCTTTATTTAAAATAGTTTTGTGAATTATTTGGCAGTTCAGGGATTTTTTTTTCAAAAGATATAAAAAGGAAGAGTGTAATTGTTATTTGTATGGATGTTTTCGAGTGTATTCAAACTAGGCGTAGTGTTAGGAATTATTCTTCGAGGAAAGTTGATTTTGATAAATTAACTTTGATTCTTGAGGCTGGTTGTAAGGCACCTTCTTCGGGCAATTTGCAAGATTATAGATTTATTATTGTTAATGATAAAAATAAGATTAGGTTTTTAGCTGAGCATTGTAATGAGCAGTTTTGGATTGCGACTGCGCCTGTTGTGATTATTGTTTGTGCTGATACTGAGAAGACTGAGTCGTATTATGGTCTTCGTGGTCAGAGGCTTTATTCTACTCAGAACTCTGCTGCTGCGGTTCAAAATATTTTGCTTGCAGCTCATGGGCTTGGTCTTGGAGCTTGTTGGATTGGTGCATTTAATGAGGAGTTTTTATCTGATGAATTTAGTATTCCTGGGAAAATTAGGCCTCAAGCAATTATTACTTTAGGTTATATTGAGGGTGATCTTGATCCTAAAACTGAAGGTGATCTTGATACTATGATTTTTTTTAATTCGTATGGTTCAAAGATTGAGAACATGAATTTGCTTCTTCGTGAGTATAGTAAAGAGTTTGATAAAGCGCTTTCGCGTGGTGATAAGAGTTTAGATAAAGGTATTGTAACATTTAAAGGTAAATTGAAAAGTTTTTATTCTAAGGCTAAAGAAAAATTTAACAAAGTATCTAAGAAATAATTTGCGTGGTTCTTTTTCTATTTTTTTTCAATTTGTACTTGTTAACTTTTTATTTTTTTTATAACTCCACATTCTTAAAAAATTGTAGTACTTGGTTTTGGTATTTGTTTTGTTTTATGTTCTTTGTTTGTATATGTGTCATTCCTTTAAATTCAGTTATATTCTTTGAGAATTCTTCAAATGATTTCCCTGGGTTTTTTCCGCCGAGGGTTGAGAATGCTATGACTTCTTTGTTTTTGCATTTTTCTATGTATGTTCTAATTGGTGAAGCAATTGTATTTGCCCATATCGGTGTTCCTATGATTATTAAGTCGTAATTCTTCGGATTTTTTTTGTAGTTTATTTTTGGTTTTTTATCTGTGACTGATTCGTATGCGCTTTTTATGTATCCTTTAACGCCTAGCCTATTATCTGTTTTTATTTCATCTATGTCGAATTCTTTATATTTTGCGAGGTATTCTGCTACTTTTTTTGTATTTCCAGTTCTTGAATAGTATGCAACTAATACTTTTTTGTTCTTGAATTTCTTTTTTAGTTGTGTTTTAAGTTTTTTCCATTTATTTTCTGCTGCTATGTATCCTATGCACTCATCAGCACCGCAAAGGCAAGGGTGTTCTTCATGGCTGTCTATGTCATATCCGTAATTATATAGTAATTCTTCTCCTTTTTTTATATCTTTTATTGAGGAGATCCATATTTTTCCATCTATATTTTCTGATTCGCAGTTTGGCATGCAAGAATGATTTATATATCTTGCAAGATTATAGGGTACGTTTCCATCTAAATCGTATTTTTTGTTTATTTCAAATATGTATACTGCTCCTTTTTCTTTGTTTTTTTTAGATTCGTCAAGAATTGCGTCTGCTCTTTTTTCTGATTCTTTTTTTGTTATTCTCTCGCCTACGTATTCTATTATTTTTGTTTCCTTAGGTATATCTTTTTTTGCAAATACTCCTGCATTATGTATTCCTGATTTTTTTACTTTAATGTATTCGTTTTCTTTTATTTCTTGATTGTTTTTTACAGTCATTTTTACTACCTTATTGATTTTATTCGAAGGTTTAGGGTTTTTAAAAAGGTTTTGTTTAAAAATAATGCTAGTTTTGCACATATTTTTAAATATCTTCTTGCTTTTTAAGATATTTCCTTAAGTTTTTTTGCCTTAAAAAAATAACCTTTAAAAAGCAAAGCTATCTACCAGTAATTTATGCGGGGGTAGCAAAGTCTGGTCAAATGCGCAGGACTTAAGTATCCAAGGAGACACTCCTCTCTTAGGAAGGAGATATCCTGTCTCTTATGAGTTCGAGGGTTCGAATCCCTTCCCCCGCACGTTTTTTACTTAATAGTGGTAAAAAACAAAAAATTTATATATTCTTAATCACAATACAATAATACCATGTTAACTTTGGTTGGACTTTCACATTTAGATTTAGATAGTTATACTAGATTAAATGTTCTATTAACTCATTTAAAACCTTCCGTGATTGGAATAGAAGATACTAAGCAAGATTTTGAAGAAATATCAAATCTAATCAAAATTTCATCTAACTCTAAAATTTTCGAAAAAGCAATAACTTATTCAAAGAAAAAATATCCTGGTGCCAATCCTGAAACATTAAAACAATGGCTTTCTTCCACTTATGGCGATTATAAAGCAATCATTGAATATTCTAATGCTAATTTTGTTCAGATAGTACATTGTGATAATCCTCAAGTACTTGAAAAAATTGATTTTGAATCTGAAGCTAATGATTCAAAGAGTTCATTAAATAAAACGCTAGATAATTTTTTAAGACTATCTCCTAATGCAGCGAGATTAGATATTGCTAATGAATATTCTTTATCAAAGTATCCTGTAAATGATTGCGAAGAATTAGTTGAATTTTACCAAGCAAGAGATAACTTTTCAGAACAAATTTTAAGAAGTCAAACTAAAAACACAGTTTATGTTTGCGGATTAGATCATATTTTTGGAGATTATCGCCCTAATCTTTTTGATAGATTAAAAGATTTACAGCCAAAAAGAATAAAATTATGCGAAGCAGATTACTTATAAAATTTCATTTTCACAATGATTTTTCATTTTTTTCCATATATTTTAATTCAATCGGCACAGATTCGAACCTGTTATGTCTCAAATCCCTTCCCCTGCACTTTTCTTTAGAAAAATGGGCGCTGGAAGGTTTGAAAATCTTTTATTTTCTTTATCTTCCCCCTCACTCATCATTTATTCAGAGCGTATACTCAGTTATTCGAAAGTGCTCAAAAAATTAAAAGATTTTTGGCACCTCTCAGTTTAAAACAAGACTTTTGTTCTGACTGCGCTATAGTTAAATTAATAAATATTGGTTGATTTCTTTTTTTATGTTAAAGCCTGTTAAAAATGATGATTCTTTTAAAGCTAGTAAAACAACTAATCCTATTGCTAAATTTTTTGTTAAAAAATATTATTCTATTTTTGATGAATTTTTAGAAAAGATTCCTAAAGGAGTTGTTGCTATGGATTTTGGTTGTGGTAATGGCTACATCACTAATTATGTGCAACAAGCGCTTAATGCTCAGATGACTGGCATTGATGTTGATGAAGATAGATTGGTTTTTGCCAAGCAGTATGTTGTTAATTCTGAAATTAAAAAGCACGATCTTTATGAGTTGAGTTCATTTCCTGAAAATTCCATTGATCTTGCAGTTGCGACAGAGAGTTTGGAACATCTTGATAATCCTAAGTATGTGATGGAGCAAATAAGTAGAATAACGAGTACTTATGGTTTGTTTAGTGTTCCAAGAGAGCCTGTTTGGCGTTTGAAGAATATTGCGCAAGGTAAATATCTCCTTGCATTGGGCAATACTCCTGATCATAAGCAGAATTGGTCAAAACGAGGTTTTACTTCGTTTGTAAAAGATTATTTTAAACAGGTAGAAGTTAAAGATGCACATATTTGGACTTTGGTTCTTGCTAAAAAATAATTTTTTTTATTCAATTTAAGAATTTTTTTCATTAGATTTTTTTAATTGATATTTTAAAATAGGTTTTTTCTTAAAAGAGAACTTTTTGTTCTTTGTGTCTTCTTTATTTATTTTTAGTATGGCTAGTTCTTTTGTTTGTAGTTGACGCTCAGCATAATATTTGTTTTTGAATTCCTATGCACTGTTCTTCAAAATTCTTTTAATTATTCATCTTGAATCAACAAATATATAAATAAATTATTATTGTAATTATGATGCAGCGAGCTTTAAAGGCCAATATTTGAAAATATTTTTTGATTTTGTTAACTGAACGTCGTAACTATATTCCTATTTTATCACTGTATTTCTTGTCTTTGCCTGATTCTACTGCTCAGCAGATTGGTTTGTATATGGGTATTGGTTCTATTGTAGGTTTTTTGCTTGAAATTCCATCCGGTTATTTGTCTGATACTATTGGGCATAAATTTTCTTTGATTTTAGCTAAAGTGTCTCTTTTGCGCTCTACTTGTTTTTTTGTTTTTGGTAGTTCTTTGATTCATTTTATTTTTGGTTCTGTTTTTATCTCTACTGGTTTTGCATTTTCATCTGGTACTAGTAGTGCTTTTTTACATAATACTTTAACTAATCTTAAAAGAGAGAAAGAGTTTGGAACTTTAAATGGTAAGATACGCAGTAATGTTTCTTTGGTTTCTGCATTTATGATTTTGGCTTTGCCTTTTTTATCTAGTTTTTCTTTAATTATGCCTATTAAAATTTATTTAGTTTTTGATATTTTTGGCTTAATTATAGCGCTCTTTTTACATAGTCCTAAAATGGTTTTTTCTGCTGATGATATCAAAGGAGAGAGCATTTTATCTCAGCTTAAACGTTTTAAAGGTACAGGTTTTTATCTTATCTCCATATTTTTGGGTTTGATTTCTGGGTTCATGTTTGGTTTGTCTGGTTATAAAGAGCCTTTTGTTGCATCTTTAGGAATGCCTATTGTTTTGATTGGTTTTATTATGGCAAGTTCTAGATTTTTTTGGTTCTTGTTTGGTAATAATTTAAAATTTTTAAAGAGAATTAAAATTAAGACCTTGCTTGCAATTGAGATTTTTTTGTTTCCGGGCATGATTGTTTTAAGTTCTTTATTAAAAAATCCTTATATAGTTGGTTTAGTTATTGTTTTACTTAAAGGTTATTTTTATGCTAGAAAGAGTATTTTTGAGGAAGTTGTGTTAAATAAATTTTTTGTTAATAAAAGGTATAAGGCAACGCTTTTATCTGTCATGAGTCAGATTAGTATGTTGTTTCAGTCAATTGTAGCTTTTTTTGTTGGGTTCATTATGGTTTTATCGTTTAGTCTTGGTTTTTTTATTTCAGGCGTTGTTTTATTTTTAGTTCTTATTGGTTTGTTTCCTTTTGTTAGAAAAATTTTTGACTAATTTAAAACAAGAACTTCATTTTATCTAATTTCTTCTTTTCTTATTTTTTATTTATTTTTCTTTAGTTACACGTTCATTTATTTATTTTTTTATTCTCTTGAATGGAAAAGGTTTTAAACTTTAGAGTAATGTTATTTTGGTAGGTGGTTGAATGGCTGGTAATAATGGTTTGTTTGAGAGAAAAAAGTTTTTGTTTGTGTCGTATGATGCGTTGATTACTGATACTGCGTGGACTATTTTAAAAGAGGGGCACGAGGTTAAGTATTTTATTGAGAATTCTGCTGATAAGGAGATTGGAGATGGTTTTGTGCCTAAGGTTGATTCTTGGGAGGAGCATGTCAGTTGGGCTGATGTCATTATTTTTGATGATGTGCTTGGTCATGGCACTATGGCTAAGAGGCTTCGTGATCAAGGTAAGCTAGTTGTTGGTGGTACGCCTTATACTGATATGCTTGAGGATGATCGTTCTTTTGGTCAAAAAGAGTTGAAGAAATATGGTATTTCTATTATTCCTTTTGAGGATTTTAGTTCTTTTGAGGAAGGTATTGATTTTGTTCGTAAAAATCCTGGGAGATATGTGATTAAGCCATCTGGTCATGCGCAGAATCTTAAGGGTTTGTTGTTTATTGGTGAGGAGGATGATGGCCGAGACGTTATTCAAGTTCTTGATGATTATCGTAAGGCTTGGGCGCAAAAGATTCCTCAATTTCAGCTTCAAAGACGAGTTGTTGGGGTTGAGATTGCTATTGGTGCGTTTTTTAATGGGCAAAGATTTGTAACTCCTGTGAATGTTAATTTTGAGCATAAGAAATTATTTCCTGGTAATCTTGGGCCGTCTACGGGGGAGATGGGGACTGCGATGTTTTGGTCTGAGCCTAATAAATTGTTTAATAGTACTTTAAAGAAGTTTGAATCTAAACTTGCTGAGGAGAATTATGTTGGTTATATTGATTTAAATTGTATTGTTAATGGTAATAATATTTATCCTTTAGAGTTTACGTCTAGGTTTGGTTATCCTACTATTTTTATTCAGGAGGAAGGTATTAATATGGATATGGGTGAGTTTTTTTATAAGCTTGCTAATGGTTCTCTTAATTTTTTCAAGCATAAGGCTGGTTTTCAGATTGGTGTGAGATTGGTTGTTCCTCCTTTTCCTTTTACTGATCCTGAGACTTTTAATGTTAAATCTAAAGATTCTGTTATTCATTTTAAAAAGCCGACTGAGGGAGTTCATATTGAGGATGTTAAGCTTCAAAATGGTGAGTGGGTGATTACTGGTGATAGTGGCGTTATTTTAGTTGTTTGTGGTACTGGTGCGACTATGAAGCAGGCTCAGCAGCAAGTTTATAATCGTATTAAGAATATTATGATTCCTCATATGTATTATCGTACTGATATTGGTAATTCTTGGTTTGAGGATAGTGATAAGCTTCATAATTGGGGTTATTTGAGAGGAATTTAGTCTAATGGTTAATCTTAAATTTGTTCGTGTTAATAAAGATAATTTTGATGAGTTTTCTCAATTTATTTTGTTATCTGAAGAAGTTTTTCCTGATTCATTAGCGATGAGTCTTAATGATTATAAAGATATTGCATCTAATGATAGGTCTGTTTGTTTTGTTTTATTTTTAGGTGATGATTATGTTGGTAATGTTTTTGGTTGTCCTTTAATTGAAGAATTTGAACAAAATCAAGATGCGCCTGTTTTTGATGGTTGTATTTATTGGTATAATATTGTTGTCTTATCTTCTTTTCAGGGTCGTGGTTTTGGTTTTTTGCTTGCAGAAAAATTTATTGAGTCTTGCAAGGATGAGGGTTTTAAGTTTGTTTCTGGTAATTTTAGACTTAATGGATCGTATAAGCTTGCAAAGAAATTTAATGTTGTTTTTGAGCGCGTTATTGAGAATTGGGAGGGTTCAGGCGAAGATTTTGTTTATTGTGTAATTAAATTATGATTTTTTTAATTGATGTTATTTGAGATTTATTCAATTGCACAATTCAAGTTTTGTTTTCATGCCTAGTTCTATATTTTTTTGTTCTGTAAGTCCTGCGTTGATTTCTAGTACGTATTTCGCGTTTTCAGTTGGTGTGTATATTTTGCAGGGTTCGCTTGTGCAGGGCTCTGCTGTTTCTATGTGGATGATTTCGTAGTTTGAATTTATCCATATTATGTCTAGTGGTATGAGTGTGTTTTTCATCCAGAATGCTTGTTTTTTTTCATCTTCGAATATAAATAGCATACCTTTATTTTCGGGCATAGATTCTATGTTCATAAGTCCTTGTCTTTGTTCTTGTTCTGTTTGTGCGAGGTCTATTTTCCAGCTATCAGTATTTATGTGTATTTTATTTTCGCAGTTTAGTTTTTGTGTGGTGTTGCAGGCTGTAAATATTAATGTTATCAGCATTATTAGAATTAGGGAATATTTTTTGTTTTGTTTATTTTTTCGCATTTGGTTATTTTTCGCCTTTCATTTTTTCTTTGGTTTTTTCTTCGAGTTCTCGTCTTATTGTTTCGCAGAATTCTTCCATTCCTTTGTAGTATAATTCGACTGGGTCCGCGTCGTTTTTCATGAGTACGTCTAGAATTATGTTGTTTCCGTTTTCATCTCTATCTAGGTTTTTTAGTTTCTCGAGTTGTGTTTGTGTGAATACTTCTTTTTCTGGTTGTTTTATTTTGTTTAGTTGTTTTTCTATGTTTTCAACTATCATAAATACTCGTATTTTATCTGCACTCTTTTCGTTTTGAAGTGCTTCTGAGAGTTCGTTGTACCATTCTGCTTTGAGGTTTATTTGTTGTCTAAGTTCTATTGAGCCTCCGTGGTATTTGTTATATGTTCGTCCTATTGCGAAGTTTAGTGCTTTGCTTTTTTCTTCTATTGATGCAATGTATTCTTGTATATCTACTTCTGGTTCTTTTATTATTATTTTTGGTTCTTGTTTTTCTTCGTTTATTGGTTTCTGGTTTAATTTTTTCTTTTTTGGCTTGGATATTTTTACAAGTAAGAAGAATATTACAAGGTATAGTAGTGAGAATATTATATTTATTGAGGTGAGTGTGGCTACGTCCATATTATTATTCATATAGGTGTAATTTGTTCCTATAAAAAAAAATGATGCTGCAATTATTAGTGGTATGAACCATAAGGTTAATTTGTGGTGGAATGATTCTTCATATAATACTAGGCTGAGTATTACTGTTATTAGTGCTGGGAGGAAGCCTACTACGACGAATATTAAAGAAGAGTTTGTGCTAAATGCGGTCATGACTATTATTGCAAGTAATAGTAGTAGTGAGAATACTGAGAATCCTTCGAATAGTATTTTGTTTTGTCTCTCGATTATTTCCATTTTTTAGCCTTTTAACTATATTATTTTTTTAGGTTTTATATATTTTTGCTAAAACCTTTTTATTTATTTAACTTTTTTTATATATTGGTAGTTGTTTAGGTTTTATTCTTTGTGTGCTTTTTCTTTTATTTCTTTGTATTTTTTTCTTTTTTCTATTAATTCTAAGTGGTTTATTTTTTCTTGTATGAATTTGTCTTGGTCAAAGCCGATTTCTTGTATTAGCATCGAGGTGTGTTTTCCTCCTAACATGTGGGGCATTATTACATATGATGCGCCTGCCTCGTATAATTCTAGTGCGACGTCTATTTGGTTTGCGACTACTATCATTATTGTTTGTGGGTTTAGTTCTTTTATTGTTTTTATTAAAACAAAATTTGTTTCTGTGTCTGGTATTGTTGATACTATCATTTTTGTTTTATTAAAGTTTATTTCTGTAAGAAATTCTCTGTTGTCTGCATCTCCATATTTTGAGTCTATTCCTTGTTTTGCAACGCTTACAACTGTATCTGGGTTATTGTCTATTACGAGTAGTTTTTTCTTTAGTTTTGTAAATGATTCTGCAAGGTCAAAGCCTATTCTATTATATCCGAATAGTATTACTTCGTGTGCGTCTTCATTTGTTTTTATTGCTGTGTCTATTCTTTTTTTTCGCTCAAAAATTGATAAATAAGGCGATATTTTCTCATATATTTGTTTGTTGTATAATATTAAGTACGTTGAGCCTGCTATTGTCAAAAGTCCTATAAATGTTACAAGTGATAATATCTCTCCTGTCACATGTCCTACTGCGACGCCTAGTCCTATTAATATTAGAGAGAATTCGCTTATTTGTGCGACGGTGAATCCTGCAAATAAGCTGTTTCTTTTTGAGTATTTTTGGTAGCCCATTAAAGCCATTACTATCAGTGGATTTCCCATTAGTACAAATAGTGATAAAATTATTATGGGCACTATGAATTCTGTTATATTTGTAAATACCATTTGGCTTCCGAGCCATACAAAAAATAATAGTATAAAGAAGTCTCTTAATGGTTTTAGTTTTGCGCTTATTTCGTGTTTAAATGGTGACATTGCAAGTGCGACTCCTGCAAGTAGTGCGCCTGCTTCTATTGAGAAATGTAATAATTCGAATATTGCAGCTACGAGGAAGCACCAAGCTATTGCAAAGAATAATAAGAATTCTTGTGATTTTGCTATTGTTTTTGTTAGTAGAGGAAATACAAATTTTGCTATTGCAAAAACAATTACTATCATAGCTATTAGTTTTATTAATATATCTACAACAACTACGGCTATTGATGTTTGTGCTTGCGCGAATCCTGCTGATGATGAGACTAGCATTAATATAAACATTGCGACTATGTCTTGTACGATGAGGAATCCTATTGCTATTCTGCCATATAGTGTTTCTGTGTCTCCTTTGTCTGATACGAGTTTTAGTATTATGATTGTGCTGCTAAATGTTAGTGCTATTGCGATGTATATTGAAGTTATTATGTCAAATCCTAGTGCTCTTGTGATTAAAAATCCTATTCCTGATGTGAATATTATTTGTCCTATTCCTGTGATTAGTGCTATTTTTCCTACATCTTTTATTGCTTTCGGGTTTAAATGTAGGCCTACCATGAATAATAGTATTGCGACTCCCATTTCTGCGAATGCTGTGAATGCTTGTTCTGCTCTGACTATGTTTAGTAGTATTGGGCTTACTATAATTCCTGTTGCGATGTGGCCTATTATTAGTGGTTGTTTTAGTAGTCTCATTATTCCTGAGACAATTACTGCAACCACTAGTACTAGTGAGAGTTGTATGAATGCATTTTCTAACATTTTTTTGTTATTCCTCTTTTTTTAAAATTGTTTTTTAAATTATTTTTTGAATTATTTTTTGAATTATTTGTTAATTTAGTTTTTGCTGTTTATTATTTTATGCCTTTGTATATTCTAAATCCGCTTTGTTTTGCTACATCTTCGACGTTTCCAAATACTTCTTCTATTTTTTTTGAAAACATTTTTCCGCCTTTATTATGTCTTGCAACTATTTGGAGCGAGCCGCCTTCATTTAAGTGTTCGTGTGAATCTTCTATGAGTTTAAAGCACGCATCTCGTCCTGCAGCATAAGGAGGGTTTGAGAGTATTGTGTCGTATTTGTCTTGTATTTTTTCAAATAAGTTTGATTTAATAATTTTTCCTTTTAGTTTGTGTTTGTCTAGGTTTTTTTTTGTGATTTTTATTGCTCTCTCATTTATATCAGAGAATGTCATATCAAGTTCTGGATTGTCTCGAAGGAGCGCTATTCCAACTACACCATATCCGCATCCAAGGTCGAGTATTTTTGTGCCTGTTATTTCTGCTTTTTCAATTAAAAGTTCTGTTGCACTGTCGAGTTCTGTTTTTGAGAATAGTCCACTCGCCGAGTATAATTCGAAATTGTCTTGTTTTAGGTGTATTTTTATTTTTGTGATATCTTCTTTTGATAGGGGTTTTTCTGTGTAGTAGTGCTGTGTCATTATAATTGTTTACTTTTTCGTTTATAAAAAGTTTTTGTTTAAAATTTGTGTTTAATCTTAATTATTTTGTTTGGATTTTAAATTTTTTAATTTGTTTTTTGATAAATTTTGCACTAACTATTATATATTGTTTTTATTTTCTTTTAAATTATGAAAGTTGTAATTGGTTCTTTAAATAAGGCAAAAAATGAAGCTGTTCGTAATATTTTTAATAAAATTTACGACAATAACGAGTATTTGAGTGTTGAGACTGATTCTGGCGTTAGGAATCAGCCTTTGAGTAGCGTGGAGGCGATTGATGGCGCGATTAATCGTGCGCGTGATGCTTTATCTAAAGCTGAAGATTTTGATTTTGGTGTTGGTCTTGAGGGCACTGTTGAATCTAACAAACATGGTATGTTCTTGCTTGGTTGGGTTGCCATACTAGATAAAAAGGGCAATTGTGGTATTGGTAGTAGTGGCGCGGTTTTGCTTCCAAATTATATGCGAAGAGAAATTGAGAGTGGTAAAGAGCTTGGCCCTATTGTGCAGGATTTGATGAATGATTCGAAAAATGAGATTAGACACTCGCAGGGTGCGTGTGGTTTGCTCACGAATGGTATGTATAGTCGCGTTCATGAATTTGAGGATGCTGTTATTTGCGCATTATCAAAGTTTTTGAAGCCCGAGTTTTATAAGAAGTAGTTCTTTTATTTTTAACATTTGATAACTATTTTTTTGATTTATTTTTATAATTTTTGTATTTCTCATAGGGTATTTGTCCATCTTCTTTATATTTGTATTTATCAAAAAATGAGTCTATTTGTTCTTTAACTTTATTTAAAACGAGATATGCCCCTTTAACAGGCATTATGATGCAATTGAGTAAAAAGTAAGGAGTTTTTTCTAAAATTTGATTATATTTTTTGTATTTTTCATCAGATATTTCTAATTCAAAACCGTCTTCTTTAAATGAGTGTTTTTTTATTCTTTTAAGTTCTTCGTTGTTTAACACCTTAGGATTTTTTCTTGATTTTAAATATGCAGCATACATTCTTAAGACTCCGGGTTTATCTTGTTCTGAGCCAAATTCATCATAGTAATTTATTTCAGGTTTGTTTATTGAAGAATTGTAATGAGAAAAATATAAAACGTGTGGACTTTCAAACTCATTGTATTTTATTTTATTTGTTTCATATGCCCAAACTTTTTCATCTACATCTTCTAGTGTTTGTGCTAGTTTTTTTAAATAGGCGGAATTAATAGTCTCTGATGATAGAATCATTGTATCTGGAGCTTTTTCTGGTAAATAAATTCCGTTTTCTGATAATACAAATGTTGTATTTCCTCCTCTTTTTGGAGAAGTTAAAGTGTTTAATATTTGCGATGTTTGTGCGTGTAATTGTCTTAGCGCGAATTTAGCATTTGCAAGTTCTGCGTTATTTGTTATTTCTTTTTTTGCATAAGTTTTTGCAATATCCCAAGATTCATATTCAAAGAATAAAATAAGCATTTAAATATTTTTCGATTTTAACCACTAAAAAGTAGTTACTTAGTTAGATTTTTTGGCAATGTTGTATGAGTTCTTCTTCATTTAATTGTTTTGTAATTAACGCCTGAGCCGATAATTCTTTTATTTCTTCTCTCGCGATGATTTCTTTTTTCTTTGCGTGTGCGTATGCGATTTCCATTGCGACGGTTTTTCCTATGTATCCTTCTTTTGAGTACACATATATTGCGTCCGCTTCATCTATTTTTTTGAAAGCGTCAAGTATTGCTATTTTTTGATTTTCTAGGTTATCGTTTTCTATGTTTTTATCTTTATTTGGAAGTGTCGCGTTTATTTTGTGCGTTTTTAATTTTGAAACTAGATAATTTATTTCTTCGTGAAATTTTCTGCTTCCAGCAATAAAAATTTTTTTCATCATAGTTATTCTCGAATAAGCTCTGAGCCTTCTTTTGAGTCGAGTACTTTGTATCCTTTTTCTTTGAGTTTGTCTCTTAGTTCGTCTGATTTCGCCCAGTCTTTATTTGCTCGAGCAGAGTCTCTTTCTTTTTGTATTTGGAGTATTTCTTGTGGTATTTCTTGTTCTTTTGTAATTAATGTAAGTCCGAGTGCGTTTTCTATTGTATTTATTATTTTTAGTTTTGTTTTTTCATTTATATCTAGGTCGAGTGTTTCGAAGAGTACTGCGAGTGCTTGTGGTGTGTTTAGGTCGTCGTTTAGGCATTCTTTGAATTTTTGTATTTGTGTTTCGTATTTTTCTTTTTGTATTTCTTGATTTTCTGTATTTATTTTTGTTATTTCGCGTATTTTATTTTTGAGTCTTTGAAGTGAATTTTTCGCAGTATCCATTGCATCTTTTGAGTACATTATTTTTTTTCTGTAATGCGTGCCAAGTAAGAAGTATCTGTATTCTTCTGGTGTGTACCCTTTCTCTTTTAGTACTTGAAGTGTTAGGAAGCCATCTTTTGATTTTGACATTTTTTCGCCTTCGCTCATAACGAGGAATTCGTTGTGCATCCAGTAATTTACCCATTTCTTACCTAGGGCGGCTTCGCTTTGTGCGATTTCGTTTGTGTGGTGTACTGGTACGTGGTCTATTCCTCCTGTGTGTATGTCGAATTGTTCGCCGAGGTGTTTGCATGACATTGCTGAGCATTCTATGTGCCATCCTGGGAATCCTCGTCCCCAGGGTGAGTCCCATTCCATTTCGTGGTTTTTGTATTTGTGGCGTGTGAACCAGAGTACGAAGTCTGTTTTGTTTTTTTTGTGTTTGTCTATTTCGACGCGCGATTGTGTGTCTTCTTCTTTTGGTCTGCCTCCTATGAGTTTTCCGTAATCTGTGAATTTGGATGTGTCAAAATATATGTTTCCTTCGGCTTCGTATGTGTATCCGTTTTTTTCTATTTTTTGTATGAGTTCTATCATGTCTTGTATGTGGTCTGTTGCTCTTGGCGCGATGGTTGGGCGTTTTATGTTCATCTCATTTAAATCATGAAAGAATGCTTCCTCGTAGTATTTTGCAATTTCCCACACTGTTTTTTTTTCGCGTGCAGCACCTTTCACGAGTTTGTCTTCTCCCTCATCAGCGTCGCTTGTAAGGTGTCCGACGTCTGTAATATTTATTGCGTGTACTACTTCGAAATTGTTTAATTCAAACATTCGGCGTAGAAGGTCTGCGAAAACATAGGCTCTGAGGTTGCCTATGTGTGCGTAGTTATATACTGTTGGTCCGCACGTGTAGATTTTGACTTTTTCACGCTCTATTGGTTTGAATTCTTCTTTTGTTTTTGTGAGCGTGTTATATATTTTTATTGCCATAATTTGAAGTAAGGCGTTTTTGTTTATATTTATTTCTAATTTATACCTGCAATATTTATTTTTGAAATAAGTCATATTTTGTTTTTGTTTAGAAAGTTAAAAATTAAGTCATCTACTAATTCAGAGTTTTGCACATTTATAAAATGTGTTCCTTCTGGAATAATTTCTATGTGTGAGTTTTTTATATTTTGAAATAGTTCAAATGAGTTTTCTTTTAAAATAAGTTTATCTCTCTCACCATGCAATATTAGTGTGGGTTCAGTTATAGTATTTAGAACTTTTTTTAAGTTGAATTTCATCATTTCTGCAAGACATGAAAAAACACAGCTCATTGAAGTATTATGTAAGCCTTCATAAAATATGAAATAATCCGCACTCTTATTAAATTTTGACAAGTCCATAATTTTGCCGTTAGGATTTCTTAATTTTGTCCATTCTTTTTTTGAACTCATAAATTCTATAATTCTTTGCGTGAATGGTGAATTCATCAATTCATTTTTGATGACTTTATGGTATGTTGTGTCGCATAATATCAGGCTTTTTATTTTTTTTTCTTTTTTGTATAACTCGTAGTATTTTAAAGCTATCATGCCCCCCATACTATGGCCTATCAATATAAATTTTTTTATGTTTTCTTTTTTTATTATTTCATGTATATCTTTTGCAAAATATTCTAATCCATATTTTTCATGTTCTTCAGGTTTATCTGATTTTCCATGACCTCTTAAATCTAATTTTAGTATAGAATAACCTTTCTTTTGAAAAAAAATAATTTCTTTTTTCCAAGTAGTCCAATTATTTACCCAGCCATGAATAAATATTAATACAGGTTTTTTTTGTCTTGAAAAATCATACCATATTCTTGTTTCGTCAAAAGAATTTATATACATATATTTAGTTTTAAAAAATAGCTATATAAAGTTTTCTTAAAAAAGGCATTATAGAGATCATATTAAAATTTTAATAATGATGCTATCTTGCGCAGTCATAGATCAAACATCTGTGGTGTGTGAGACTCGGTTCAAATGTCTAAATAATATGAAAACAGAGCATAACATCATTAAGATTTTATTGGTTCGAAAAGAATTTCTATGAGGCCTTAAAAAAAGAGTTCTTATTTTATATTTTTTATTATAAAATCTAGTACATCTTCTATTTTTATTCTTTTTTGCTCTTCGCTGTCGCGCTCTCTTATTGTTACTGTGTCTTTGTTTTTTCCATCTTCGATTGCTTCAAAGTCTATTGTGATGCAGTATGGCGTTCCTATTGAGTCTTGTCTTAGATAGCGTTTTCCTATGCTTGCGCTCTCATCGTATTGTACTATTATTCCTTCTTGTAGTAGTTCGTTTTTTATTTTGTGTGCGATTTTTTGTAGTGGTTCTTTTTTTATGAGTGGGAGTATTGCTGCTTTTACTGGCGCCATGTTTTTTGGAATTTTCAGTTTTGTTTTTCCTAGCGCTATTTCTTGTTTGTTGTATGCAAGATCTAGTAGTGCTAATAGCACTCTGTTGGGTCCTGTTGCTATTTCTAGTATGTGTGGTGTTTCTTTTTTGTTTGTATCTGGGTTTAGTGCTTGTAGTTCTTTTCCTGAGTGTTTTGAGTGTACGCTTAAGTCATAATCTGTTCTGTCGTGGCATCCGCAGAGTTCTATCCATCCGTAGCTTTTGAATTTTACCTCGAGGTCCCATGCATCTTCTGCGTAAAATGACATTTTCTCGGGGAGGTGTTGTTTGAATCTTATGTTTTCTTTTGGTATGCCTAGTTCTTCAAATAATGTTTGGGTAAATCCTAGTGTCCATGCGTATGCTTTGTTTTTTAATAATTTTTTTGTCATAGCATCTTTTAGTTTTGTCGTCTCTGCTTCTTTGTTTTCTTTTTGCATATTAGCTGTTAGCAGGTTTAATTCTTTTTCTTCATATTCTTTAAATTGTTCAAAGTTTTGTTTTTGATCTTTGAATATGAATAATTGTGCCTCTGCTTGTGTGAATTCTCTTGTTCGAAGTAAGTGTTGGCGTGGGCTTATTTCGTTTCTGTATGCATTTCCTATTTGGAATATTCCAAAGGGTAATTTGTCGCGGTAAAATCTTAGATAATTTAAAAATGGCAAGTAAGTTGTAGTTGCAGTTTCTGGTCTGTTGTACATTTCTTGGTTTAGTCCTACTTGTGTTTTTAGCATTAGCATGTGTTTATCTATTTTTGCAGGTAGTCTTGTTCCGCATGTTGGGCATTTTATTTCATTTTCCTGAAAGAATTTTTCTAGGTCTTTTTCTGTGAATGCGTCCCCATCAACCTCGTGTGTCTCTTCTATTAAGTTATCTGCTCGAAAAATATTTTTACATTTTATGCATTCGACGAGTGGATCTGAGAAGTTTCCGAGGTGTCCTGATGCTTCCCATACTTTTTTTGGTGTAACTATTGGGCATTCTACCTCATAAAAGGATAGTTTTTGAAAGAATTTTCTAATGGTATTTTCGATATTGTTTTTTAGTGTTTTTCCAAGGGGGCCGAAATCGTAGAATCCTGAGACTCCTCCGTCGTATATTTCAGGGCTTGGTCCGTGTACGAAGCCTTTTTCTGATATAAAGCTCATTAAGTCTTCTCTTGCTTTAGTTAGTTCTTTTTTGTTCATTTTGATAAGTTATATTCTTTATTTTATAAATATTGCTTCAAATATTTATTTTAAGTAATTCATGCAGGATTTTATGTGTAGTTCAAAATTTATTTTTATCATCGTCCATTCTTCGTTTTTTATTTCTTTTTGTGTATCTTTTCTCAGCCTCATAGATTCTAAGAATTCGAAGTTTAATTCGAGTGTTGGATATTTTATGCAAATGTATGCATTTTTGCATTGTTCTTCTTCTATTTGAGTGTTATTTTTTTGAATAATTATATTTTTTAGTATTGTTAGTGCGTCGTAGTACTTGTTAAATTGTGTCAGTTTCTGTTCAGGAGTTTTTGTTTTTTGTGTTTTTATTTCTTCCAGTATTTTTTGTGTTTCAGTTATATCATGTTCGATTGTTGTTTGGACAGTTGTATTTTCTGTATCTTCTGTATTTTCTGTTATTTTTCCATGTATTATGCAATAATCGTATGTTTTTTCTAATTGTGTGTTCATTTTTAGCTCCTTTTTTTATTTTATTTTGATTTATTTTGTTTTTGTTATTTTGTTATTTTTAAGTTTTGTTTTATTATCAATTATATTATTTCGTTTTTTATTATTGCTAATCATATTGGTTTTTAATTATTTTTTTAAATAGTTGTTGTTTTCCTGTAATTTATGTGTGGTATTATTGGTTTTTTTAATTTTGAGAATTCTGTTGATTTAGTTAGAAGAGGGCTTGATTTAATGGAGCATCGCGGAGTTGATGGTTTTAAGCTATTTGATGGTGAAAATCTTGGCGAGAGCATCAATAGTTCATCTTGGAGTTGTCTTGGTCATAGGCTTCATGCTATTAATGGTTTTAATCCTATGCCTCTTGTTAAAGAGGACGTAGTTTTGAGTGCTAATTGTGAGATTTATAATTTTAAGGCTTTAGCTGTCAATTTAGGATTAGATGGAACTGATTGTTCGAGTGATTCTGAGGTTTTACTTGATTTTTTTTTAAAAAATGGGTTGAGTGTTAATTCTTTGAAGTTGCTTGATGGTGTTTATGCTTTATCTTTGTGGGATTTGAGGAATAAAAAAGTTATTATCACCAGAGATTTGATTGGTGAGAAGCCTTTGTGGTATTATTTTGAGGAGGGCAGGTTCGCTTTTGCATCAGAAAAAAAAGTTTTGCTCGATTTAGGACTTAACTCAGCATATGTTCGTGAAGTTCATCCTAGGCACATTTTAACTTTTGATTTGAATACTTTTAATTTGTCATCTGAGTATAAAGGTTTTTTTGATGTGTCTTCTCTTGATGCAGGTGATGAGTTCTTTTTCTCGCATACATCGAAGTTGCTTGAGGATGCTGTGCGTAAGCGTATTCCTCCATCAAATGAGGTTGCTTTGCTTTTCTCAGGTGGTCTTGATTCTTGTTTTCTTGCTTTAATGTTAAAAAAACTCGGCGTTAAATTTAAGTGTTATACTGCCTCGTTAAGACATGATTCTTTTCAGGTGAGTCATGATGAGGTTTGGTCTTTGAAGGCGGCAGATATGCTTGGTTTAGATTTGGAGGTTGTTCATACAACTCTTGCTGAGTACAAAGGAATTATTAAAGATACCTTGAACATAGTTGAAGATAATAATGTTACGAAGACTAGTGTTGGTGCGTCTTTTTTGATGTGTTCAAGGCGCGCTCAAAAGGATGGTTTTAAGGTTATTTTTTCAGGTCTTGGTAGCGAGGAATTATTTGCTGGTTATAATCGTCATTTAAATAGTCATGAATTAAATGAGGAGTGTCTTAGTGGTTTTCGTAAATTATTTGAGCGTGATCTTTATCGTGATGATGTTATTACTATGCATTCAAATCTTGAATTGAGGACTCCTTTTTTGGATTTGGAGCTTGTTGAATTTTCTTTAAAAATTCCTCCTGCACTTAAAATTAAGGGAGCTGATAATAAGTTTATTTTGCGTAAAATAAGTGCTGATTTGGGTTTGCCTGAGGAATTAGCTTTTAGGCGTAAGATGGCTGCACAGTATGGTTCTAATTTTGATAAAGCTTTAACTAAACTCTCAAAGCAAGCAAGTCTCTCTAAGTCTGGTTTTTTAAAGCAATTTTATGATAGGGGTAATGTTCGTCTTGGTGCGCTTTGGAGTACTGGTAAAGATGGTTGTCTTGCTGTTCAGGTTTTACTTGAACAAAATTATACTCTTGCATGTTTAATTACAATCAATCCTAAAAGTAATGATTCTTATATGTATCATGGTCCTAACACTAATTTGGCTAAGCTTCATGCTATTGCTTGTAATAAACCTCTTGTTTTGCAAGAATCTGATGATGTCGAGGAAGTTGAACTTAGTGATTTGGTTGTTGCATTAAAGCGCGCTATTGATGAGCATCATATTGAGGGCGTTGTTAGTGGGGCTTTGTTTTCTAATTATCAAAGAAAGCGTATAGAGAAGATTTGTGACGAGATTGGTTTAAAGGTTTTTACGCCTCTCTGGCATATGGATCAGTTAAAAGAGCTTGAGATTTTAGATGTTAAAAAAATTGATTTTTGTTTGGTTAAAGTTGCTGCTGAAGGTCTTGATAAGAGTTGGCTTGGTAGAGTTTTAACTAAAAATGATTTTGAACGTCTTAAAGAATTACATAGAAGCATTGGTTTAAATCCTGCTGGCGAGGGTGGTGAGTTTGAGTCTTTAGTGCTTGATGCTCCTTTTTTTGAAAAACGTTTGTCTTTAGATAAAATTAGAATTGAAGAAGATGGTGAGTTTTGTGCGACTTTATTTGTGGATGAAGCTTCTTTGGTTGATAAAGCTTTTAAATGATTTGGTTTTTCTTTAACTAAATGTTTTTGCCACGATCGCATAATCTGGTATTGCGCAAGCCTGGAAACTTGCGTTTTGGGCTCAAGTCCCGAACGCGAGTGAAGATAGCTTGTCCCGTCTGGGATTCCCGGTTCGAATCCGGGTCGTGGCGCCTTTCTATCATGGTATGAGAACCACACCAAAATTAACCATATTTTGAGTGATGTGGTTAAAACCCTTATAAATCGCTTTGTCTCTTGAAAAATCATAAAAATGAATGAGACAGAACTAAGAACTGAGATTTATCCTAAAAGACTTGAAGCATTATCAATACAAAAAAAGAAACTTGAAACATGGTCAGGACATAATCAAAACAAAGAATTGATTATTAAATTTGTAACTAATCTTCAAGCTAAAGGCACAGGACAGCTTAGATGTGCTAAATTAATGGGACAATTAAGGCAAATATGCGACCTTCTTAAAGCGCCCTTGAATGAAGTTAAACAAGAAGATATAGAAGAGTATCTTGCAACATTGAATGGCTTTGAGAAATACACTGTTGTAACAAAAGCAGATTATCGTAGAGCATTAAAATCATTCTACAAATGGTATCAGAAAAAAGATCCTTTAATAGAAAGTGATCAACCTAAAGTAATCAAAGAAAGACAAAGATTTTATGACTACATAAAAGAAGAAATTAGTATAAGCTATAAGAAAAGAAATCCTGATTACAGCAACATCATAACTGAAGAAGATGCAAAGATTGTCCTGGACAAAGGATGCGACACCACTATATCTCGTGCATTAATTAGTGTTCTACATGAAACAGGCATACGAGTCGGAGAACTTCTAGGAATTAGAATAAAGGATTTAGAGACAAAAGAAAAGCACGGAATGATTAGAGTAGAAGGTAAAACAGGAGAAAGAAGAATCCCTATAATTCACAGCCTCCCGCATTTACTTAGATGGCTCGATGATCATCCTGATAATAAAAACCAAAATAGTTTGATGTGGCTTAGTAAAAGCAACGGACATAAAAATCAACCATTAAGACATGTCGGTGCAACTAAACTAATTAAACGAGCATTCAACAAAGGAAAAATACAAAAAAAATGTAATCCTCATTGGTTTAGACATAGTAGAGCCACACTTCTTGCAGGCGATTATTCTGAAGCTATATTATGTCAGCTCATAGGTTGGACTATTGGAAGTAAACAAGTACGTACTTATGTCCACATAGGAGGAAAACAAGTCGAACATGCAGTCTTATCAAACAACGGATTGCAACCTAAAGTAGATATTGAAAACAAACCAATGTCTTGCGTTTGTGGAACAATGAATGCAGGATCTTCTAAATATTGTTACAAGTGTGGAAAACCTTTGTCAATAGCCACAGTTATAGAAGATGAACAAAATAAATCTGAAGCAATTAATGAAGCATTTGAATTATTTGAAAAAATAATGACTAGTCCTGATCTTCGAAGACAATTCGAAGAATTTAAGACAAAAACAAATGGAGGAAAAAACAAATGAAATACGAAATAAGAAAAGAAGACATAAAAGAAAAATACGGAAATACGTACATAGAACTGCCACAAGACATGGCTGAAATGCATAACTTGGCAGAAGGGGACACAGTTGAAGTGTCTTTGAACGTTTTAAAAAAATAAGAACTAAACGCTCTTAACAAAACATTTTTTTGAGTGAAGATACTTCAGAACTATAAAATAAAGATGTATTTTCACTCATTTTTTATAACTAAACTCAAAAATAGCTTTTTTCTTATGAAAATCTAAAAAAGCCATTTTTAAGATTATTTTGACAAAATAGTAGAAAAGTATTTAAATAATTATTCCAGAAGTAAACTATTTAAAACCATTTGGAAATGTGGCTAACGTTTATATATTTAAACACATTTCCTAATTAAAGGAGATACAAATGGCTAAAGCTGTAAAATTTACAATGGATAAATTTAAACTTGAAGAAGTTTTTAAGGAAGATTTTTTAAAAAAAATTAAAGACGTAGATAAACATCTTAATCCAATTCACATAGTTTTCATGCATGATGAAGGAATAAAAGAAAGTGAAAATTTCCCTTTAATCTTTGCACATACTAGTTTAAAAGAAGTTAACGCGGGAGTGACTAATATTGAATGTCCTAATGAAAAAATTTTAAAAAAAATCATTGATTCAATTGAGGTGCTTACTGATGAGTGAGTCCGAACAACCATATAAGTTTGAAAAAAGCTACACTCAAAAAGGCGAGACTTACGGAGATTTTTCTAATTTTAAATATGAAGATGTAGCAAACGTCAATATATTTCTAGATATTGTTAAAACTATCAGTAAAGAAGTTTCTGAATTAAAAGAAAAGATTACTCATCTTGAAAATAGACAACTCATAACGAGCTCTAAAACTATCGAAATGTGGGACAATGAAGAAGATGAACGATGGAATAATATTTGAAAATAGAGATTTAGTGTTAGTTAATTTTCCATTTACAAATTTAGATGAAAATAAACAAAGACCCGTTCTTATTTTATCTAATAAAGAATTTAATCAAAAAGGAGTGGATATTATAGGTTGTTTTGTAACTAGCAAAATAAAATATAATGATTCTATTGCAATAACCATAACTGAAAACGATATGGATTCAGGGCAATTACATTATACAAGTCAAATAATCCCCACAAGACTATTTACAATAGAAAAAATAAAAATAAAAAAAAAATTAGGAAGACTTTCTGAACAAAAATCTTCAATAGCTATTAAAATGTTAAAAGAAGCTATTTCAACACCTCAAACTACGCTAACTAAATAATAAAAACTCAAAATTAATTTTTCTATTTTAAATAAAGATTTTTTGAAATTTATTAAACATCATCAAGCACTTCTAAAGTTTCATAATTCATAATCGTACTAATGATGAAATGGTTCGTTCTTTAGAAGATGCTTGCAGAGACATAAATATTGATCCTAAGTTTTTTGATGCATTCCGTGAGCTTGATAGGGCGAGTTTTATTGATTGGGATAATGTGCCTCAAATTCATAAAGATAACGTGGGTAATTCACCTTATAATTTTCTGGCTTGTGTTTTTGGGGAGGGTCAAACAGTGCCTGCCGCTAATATGTTACTTAATAGTTTAGTATTGATGGATTTTCAGCCTAATCAGAAAATTCTTGAAATTGGTGCAGGAAGTGGTTATTATGCGTGTCTCGCTGCGAAAGTTGCAGGAAAAAATTCACACATAATTAGCACGGAAATTGTTCCTGAGTTTGTTGAGCGCGCAAAAGACACAGTTAGCAAGCACAAGCTATCAGACAAGGTGACTGTTGTGCCTGCGTTTAAGAATGTTTTAGGTTCGCCTGAAAATGGTCCTTATGATCGAATAGTTACTACGGTTGCGTGTTCTAAAGAGAAACATCTTATTAATATGTTAGATCAGTTAAAAGTTGGAGGTGTATTAAGTAACTCCATAATTGGACTTTATGATTTAAGTAGAACTAAAATAGAACCTTGGCGTCCTGGAATGAGTATTTCGGAAGATAAATTGTTGTTATCTGATGCGTCTAAAGATTTTGCATATATTACGTCGTATAAATTCACTAAATTAAATGAAAAAACAGTTCAATATAGTTTAAAAAACAACATGGATTTAGAAAAAAGAACTGGTGCAGGGCCTTATTTTAAATAATATTTGTTTAATTTCTATTCTTTATTTTTAATCATTAATTTTTTATTATTTTTGCTTTTAAAGGTTTTCGGAAAAAAGAAAAATATATAAATGAAACATAATCTTTCTTTTATTATTAAGTTTTAATTGTTTTTTAGTAAATAGGGGGTTTTTAATTTGAAGAATAAAGAGATTTTTAATGCTATTTTTAGAGAGAAACCTGCAATGATGTTGATTGCTTTAAAAAACTCTGAGAAAGAGGTTTATGCATCTTCACTTGCTAAAGAGATTGATGGAACTTATAGTTATATTGTTAAGGTCCTAATGGATATGGAGAGAGCAGGTCTTGTTGAATTTAAAAAGCAAGGTCGTTTGAAAATTATTAAGCTTTCAAAAAAAGGCAATGATGTTGCCGAGAATATTATTTTTATTCGTAATGCGCTTTAATTATTTATTTTTTGTTTTTTTGTCTTATTTTGTTCTTTTTTAATGTTTTTTATCTCTGTGTAAATTATTATCATAACTCCTATAAATATTATTGAGTCTGCTACGTTGAATACAGGGAATGTTTTGAAGTCTATGAAGTCTATTACGTGTCCGTGTATTATTCTATCTATTAAATTTCCTATTGCGCCTGCTATTATTAAGGTTAATGCAATTTTGTTTTCTTTAAATTCTTTTCTAAAGTATATTATGAGTGCTATAAATATTGTTGTTATTACTATGAATATGAGATTGTTTCCTTGAAATAATCCGAAACTCATCCCTGTATTTGTAACTTTTCTAAATGCGAAAAGTCCTAGGTCAATTGTTTGTTTTGAGAATATTTGTTTTGTTATTTGATCGAGTAGAACTAATAAAAGTAGGAGAAATATTAGTGTTTTATTTTTTTTCATTACATCATCACCACATTTTTTTTTGTTGTTTTTGTTCTATTTTATCTATTTTGTGGCTTAGTGTTTGAACTTCTGCTCTTAGTGCGTCTAATTTTGCTATTATTATTTGTATGTCTTTTTCTTGTCCTTGTGTTTGTTGTACTTGGTTGTTATAATTTTGTTGTTCGTATTGCGTATCTTGATTTGAGTATTTCTTAAAAGGATTTTGCACAGTATTTTGTTTTGCAAATGGGTCTTTGAAAGGATCATCTGTAACATTGTTTTCTTGTGGCAGATTTAGGCCGGAATTTGAGTCCATTAATGGATCTGATTTGAATGGATCGTCATCGAGTCCTAATTTTGTTGATGTATCTTCAAAACTTGATTCTGGTGTTTTTTTTTTGAACATGTCTAAAAATCCCATTTTTTAATTTTCCTCCACTATTCTAGTTAATATTTTTTGTGGGAAAAAGTTAAATAATTTTATTGATATTAATCTAGGATTTGTATCTATTGTTTTATCTCGTACGCCTTCTATTATGAATTTTCCTCTTGTATCTTTTAGTTTGTTTTTGAATAAGTTGTAATATACCAAACTTTTTAGTTCGTTTATTTCTTGGTCTATTAGTATTTGTGCTTGCATATCGCTAAGCCCTGCATCTTGGAGTAATTCTATTGCAAGGCGCATATCTTGTGTTGTTGCAAATGTTTCAAGTGTTTGTTCGTTTATTTGTATTGTGTCTTGATTTAAAATTAGTTCGTCTTCGTAGAATATTTTTTGTTCAATCATTATTATTAAGTGGTCTTTGTCTATTTCTTTTAAATCTTCACTTTCTGTTTTTTGTGTTATATCCTTTAGTTCGTCATCGTTTAGTGTTTGATAAAATTGGTTGTTTATTGCTGATGTTAAAGATACTTTCGCCGTTGTTTTAAATCCTGTTATTATTTGTTCTTCTTGCATTATTAATATTGTTGCTTCATTTTCAATTCCTTGTTTTAGCGTTGCAGCATCATTATATATTATTATTCCGCTCGTAATTAAGAGTACAATTACTAATACAACTACTGTAATTAATGCTTTTATTATTCCTTTGAGTAATTTGAATGCTAAGAAAAATATTATTATAAGTCCTATTATTATTAGTATTATTTGTATGCTCATTTTATTTTTCCTCTTTTATTTTTTAGTATATCTTTTGTTTTTTTAAAATTTTTATGAATTATTTTTCTTATTTAGGATTGTAAGTTTATCTTCATTAATAAATATGGTTATTTTTAAATTTTTGGTTCATATTTCCAAAAAAGTTTCATAAAAGTCCTGCCCAGACTTTAATTAGGTTAGTTATCCCATTTATTAGGAATTGAACGCCTACAACGAGAACTATTAATCCTAATAGTTTGTCCACTATTTTTCTTGTTGTTTTTCCCATAATTCTATTTACCATATCAGCATTTATAAGTAACCAGTAAGCTATTGCGCAAACTAATATTATTGTGAATACAACTACTGCTGTCATTGCAATATTTGTGGCTTCGCTCATGAGCATTAATGCCGCAGTTATTGATCCTGGTCCTGAGAGCATTGGTATTGCAAGAGGTATTATTGCCATATCATCTATATTATCTTTGTTTGTTTTCATTATTTTGTCGGATGACACTACTATTTGTTTGAATAATTTTGTTCTAACACCGTTATTATCTGTTACTCTAAGTACTATGTTATATATACCTGGTGTTTTTAGTTTTTTTTCAAGTGTGGAGTTTGGTCCTTTGAATTTTTTTACAAGTTCTCCATTTATGAACCATTCCTCATTTGTAATAAATCCGCTTGGGTCGTAGCTTTCTGATGTAAATTTTATTTTTGAGTTTATATCTGGTACAAGTGGTTCATATCTAAACTGAGCTATTGGTTTTTTTTGTTCTAGTTCTTCTTCAATTGTTACTTGTTTAACTATATTTTCTGTGGCTCCTCTGTTATCTGTGACTTTTAATAATATATTATATGTTCCTATTTTGTCAAATAAATATGTGAAGATGTGTCCTTGTCCTACTTTCACATCATTTAAAAACCATTCTTCTCTTGTGATGAATCCGTCTGGATCTGTACTTTCTGATTTGAATGTAACTGGTTCATCTAAAACTGGGTTTTTTGGGTGGAAGTCAAATCGTGCAACAGGGAGTCTTGCTTTTCCGTTTCCTTTAAGCATGTTTAGTCCTACGTTTGCAACAAGTAATCCTCCCGCGATTCTAAATGCATCAAGTGTTATACTAAAAAAACTTAATATGAAGTTACCCATAAATGAGAATACTATCATTATTATTGCTGCGACAATTGTTGATCTTTTTGCTATTTCTAGTTTTTCTTCTTTTGTTTTATCATCAGTCATACCCATAAATACTGATACTGTACTAAATGGATTCATAATTGTGAATATGCTTGAAAAACAAGCCATAAAGAAAGCGCTTAAAAGTCCCCATTCGAGTAATGCCATTTTATTTTTTAATCTTTTTTGCGAGTATTTAAAGTTTAGTATTCATTGAAGAGTTTATAAAGTGTAATTTATGTTCTTAGAATTTATGATGTTATATCAAAAATTATTTAAAGAAATTCTTATTTAGCTTATTTATGGCTCTTGAACCTTTGGATCTTGAGGAAATTTTGGATTATTTATCTAAGCTTAATGGTTGGGATGAGTTCAATCAAGATTTTATTAGTAAATCTTTTCATTTTGTTGATTTTAAAGAAGCTTTAGAATTTGTTAATAAAATAAGTGTTATTTGTGAGGCTCAAAATCATCATCCTAAAATAATTTTATCATATGGTTGTGTAGTTGTTGAACTTTCAACTCATGATGTTGATGGGCTCACTATTAAAGATTTTGAACTTGCAAGATTATTTGATGAAGTTTTTGAGAATGTTAAGTAATTGTTTGTTTTTTTGTTTAGTGCTTATTTTTTGTTTTGTGTGTTGTTTATTTTTCCAGTAAGTATAATGCTGGAATTTTAATCTTTCATCTGATGATTGTTTAAGGTTCGTTGTGAAGTCATCTTAGATTATTCGCTTAGGAGCTTGCCAATTTTTATGAGTAAATATTAATTGTTTTTAAATAGGAAGTGGTTATTTTTATTTATTTTTTATTTTGTGTGCTTTGTCTTTTTAATAATCTTCAAGGTGGTGAAACTCGGCATCCTCTACCCATTGCTCGGGTCTTTTTATGTAGTCTATCATGTTTTTTATTATTATCCAGTGTTTGTGTTCTTCATGAGCTATTCGTTGTATTATTTCTTTTGTTTGAGGATTGTCTTGTTTTTGTGCTATTTCTTCGTAAAATTCTTGGCTTTTTTTTTCAACAGATAGTATTTTTTTGTACACATCTAATTGATCTTTAGGTAGGTCTTCTCGAGCTTCTTTAAAAAAGTCAGTTATTCCTTTAAATGAGCCTTGTTTGAGTTTTATTGAGTGTTTTTTTTGAAGTGCATCAAATATATTATAATGTTCTTTTTCTTGTTGTGCTAGCATGTGGAGTATGTTTTTTATTCCTTCATCTGTTGTTTTTTTTACTTGTTCTTCATATAATTCCCACCCTTCTTTTTCCATATTTTTTGCTATCTCAAATATATCTTCCATTTTTTTATTCCTCGTATAAATCAATAATAGTTTTTTATTTAATTTTATTTATAAATCTTTTGCATTATTTTTAAAAAAGTTTTTAATGAAAGACATATTTCTCTTTATCATAATATTTTTGGAGGTGTTTTTATATGAGTGGAACTATTGTTGTTAGAACAAAAATTAAAGAGTTAACTGAGAATTTTAGTGTATCTTCTGATTTTGGAGATGCTCTTGATGAAAAAGTTAAAGATCTTATTATTGTTGCTCAAAAAAGGGCAGAAGCTAATGGTAGAAAAACCATTATGGCTAAAGATTTGTAAGATCTGATTTTATTTTTTTTATTTCTTGTTCTATTTGTTTTAGTCTATTTTTTAATTTTTCGTATATTCTCTGAGTAATTTTTTCTTCTCTGAGTAATTTTTTTGCAGATTCTCGCATGTAAAATAATTCTTCTTCTATTTCGTTTATTATTTGTAGTTTTTTTTCTGATTTCTTTATTTCTTTTTGTTTTAGTTGATTTAGTGTTTTCGCTGTTTTTAAAAAGAAATTTTTGAGTTTGTATGAGGCATCCATTTTAGTTTTTAAAATAATCCGAATTTTTTTCTTTTTGGCTGTGGCTTATCGTTTGTTATTGGTTTTAGGTTCGGCATTTGATTCGAGTCTTGATTTTGCGTGCTAGGGGTTTGTTGTAGCGTTGTTTCTTGTTGGAATTCTTGATTTGGACTTGGTGGTTTTGGAAAATTTAATTCTTGGTCTTTTTGGTTTTCTTGTGTTTGTGGTTCGAATTGGCCAAATCCTTTATCTTGTTGATATGCCCACGCGTCTCTTAAATTAACTTGTTTTTGTGGTTGTTGTTGACTGAACAAGTTTGGATTTTGTTGGTCTGATTTTTGATTTTGAAATCCTTGTTGTGAGAATTCAGGATTAAAAGAATTAGTTTGATTTACAGAGTTATTGTTGATTTGTTGCTCGTAATTCGTGCTTTGGCTAACGCCTGGTTTATTTGGTTTGCTGTAATTCCAGGATTTATAATCCATATCTGTTTCTTGGTTAAATTGGTCCGGATTTATTTCTTGATTAAATGGATTTGGTTCATTTATTTGTTGTGTTGAATTTATAGGGTTTTGTTGGGGTGGTGATTGAGTGTTTTGATTTTGAAAATTTGTATTGTTCGGTTCATTTTGATTGTTTGATTGTTGAATTCCTGCTTGATTTCTTTGTTCAGGTATTGTTGGTTTTTGTGTTAGTTCTTCCTCTACAAAATCATCTTTGTCTTCTTTTTCAGTTTCTAAGGATTTATTTTTATTTGTGAGGTCTTCTAATTTTTCTCCAAATGTTACTAGTGCTTGAGCTATGTGTCTGTTTTGGTCAAGTAGAACGTCCATTTTGGCATCTGGTCCTTTTCCTGTTTCTTGCTCTTGTATTATTTGTTGTTTTACGTCTTCAAATACTGCAGTCATTCGTTTAATTGATTTGTTTAATTCTACTATTGATACGTATAATTTTTCATCCTCTCCTCCTTTTATGAATGGATTGTTTTTGTATCTTTCTGCTTCTCTTTTTAATTGTTCTATCTCTTCGTGTGATAGCAGTTCGTATTCATCACCCATATGCACCCTACCTCTTTTTTAAATAAATTATTTGTACGCTATTATTTTAATAAAACTACTCATATATAAAATTTACTTATATTTTAGGTAAATTAATGAGCAAATATCTGTTTTTGATATAAATTTTAATAAATGTTTAAACCCTCAAAAAATTGTAATCTTTATTTAGTGGTTAAAGTAATAAATCTTATATATTCTTTTAGTATTCTCTTTGAAATGATAATTCAAAATTATTTCATGAAATTAAAATCTAAGAGAACATTAAAAAGAGTAATGTCTAAAACAAAGCCTTTTTTTCTGTCCTCTGAGGGCAGAGATACTTTATTGAAACAAGTTTTTTTATCTGAATTCCCTTTATATGTATCGGAGCCGGTTTTTGGATTGAAAGATGAACTCATCAGTCATCTGGACATATGGACTTATGATAGATTAAATATTTTACGAGATGTTATTGAAAACGGGAAGTTAAGCAAGAAAAAATATTTTGAGGCAATTAATAGTGCGGATGTAAATATAGAACATGAGCAAGATTTAATCGTTCACACTCACCCTATGAGCATTAAACAAACTTATTTAAATGATATTTTAGCTGCTGAATTTAATTATTCCAAAAAAGACATTATTTTCTCTATGACGCGTCCTATTGGTTTATTAGAGTATGCAGTTCTCAATTCATCTAATGAATCTATTATTCTATCAACAAGATTGTCTGTTTGTCATTTAATGCATGCGCAAGATTTTTTAATTACTAATTATTTGTTAAGACCTGATGGGACTTATATTTCGAAAGGAAATAATTTTTTTTATGAAGGTGCTGTTCCTAAGATTGGACATGTTAGTGAGAACATAGCTTGTGAATTTAAAAATTATGTTGGCACAACACAAACACATAAGCTAACTCGTTTAATAAATTATACAATTCGGCATTCATTTGAAAAAGTTAGAGGGCACTTCCCCACCCTAAAGGGTTAACCTTCGGTTAACTTTTTAGCTAGCGCTAAAAAGCGAGGATTCTTCCGCTCTAACTTTAGCAAATTAGCGAGGGAAAACATCTGAAGCCTAAAGGTGACATTTTTTTGCCCCGCGCAAAAAAATTGAGGATTTCTTCCGCTCGTAATTTAATATAGCGTCTGTACTTAGCTCAGTTAATGATTAGTTTATATTTTTGTTATTTTTGCAACAAAAAAGCCTTCACTATCATTGTCTTGTGGCGTTATTCTTAGGCATTTTTGTACCTCTTGTGCGTATTCTTCTTCTTTGAATTTTGTTATTGGTTTTGATCTTTTTATATCAAGATGTATTTCTTCTAATTTCGCAGAAGGGTTTTCTTTGAGTAATTTTGATACTATTCCTTCGTTTTCTTGTGGTTCTAATGTACAGGTGCTATAGACTAATGTGCCTCCTTTTTTTAGTAGTTTAAATGCTTGTTTTATTAATTTTTGTTGTATTTTTGACATTCTATCAACAAGGTTCGGGCTCCACATTTCTGCTATTTTATAGCTTCGTCTTATGGTTCCTGTTCCTGAGCAAGGTGCGTCAAGAAGTATTTTGTCAAATTTTTCATCGCCTGCAAGTTTTTCTCCGTTCATTTTTGTAACTAGCACATTTGTTATTCCGCATCTTTGAAGGTTTATTCCGAGTGCGCTTAATCTTTTTCCTTGCGCATCATTTGCCATTATTATTCCTTCGTTTTTCATGTATTGAGCCATTTGTGTTGTTTTACTTCCGGGCGCTGCGCATACATCTAAGACTATATCTCCTGGTTTTGGATTTAACACCACTGGAGGTATCATTGATGCTGCGTCTTGGACATATATGTAGCCTAATTGGTGTTCTGGCAAGTTTCCTACGTCGTATCTTTCTTTATTTTTATAGTTTATCCAGAAACCTTCTGTGCACCAAGGCACTTGTTCTAGTTCCCAGTTTTGTTGCAGTTTATTTTTTATATCATTTGTTGTTGTTTTTAAGGTGTTTATTCTTATTGACTTACGTATGTATTTAGACGAGTATTTTATAAAGTCTGCATAGTCTGCACCTAATAATTCTTTATATCTTTTTTTAAACTCTTCTTTCAGTTCAGGAAGATTTTTCATTTTGTCTTCATTATTGTTTTTTTCCATGTTAAGTTATGTTTAGAAAAGTGTTTCTTTTTAAAAATGTTGCATTAAGTACTTGTTGATGATTATCTATACAATCCATTAAGTTAGTTGTTTTTGTATCATACTTTTATATTTATGAGTTTTTCTGAGAATTTGTTTACAATTGTGGCAAGTAGTAAGGAATATATTATAATTGCCAGTAGTAAATTATTTATTATGTCTATTTGGGGATTTTCAAGTAAGGATAATGCAACTATTAGTACCGCGACGGCAATTCCTTTAGGCATTGTTAGTGTCATGTATATTTTTTCTTTTATATTGTATTTTTCATTGGGTAGCATTAAAGTTGATAGGAATCTTGTTATTATTAAGGTCAAGAATACTAGTAGTGAATATAATATGAATGTTAAATTTATATTTATTTGTATTATGAATCCTATTATTATGAATACTAGTATTTCTAGTGAGTTTGATAGCATTTCGTTGAATTCTTGTAGTATTTCTTTTTTTGATATGTAAAATGCGCCGAACATAAATCCTAGTACTGCTACGGCGAGGACTCCGTTTCCACCTAGGTTTTCTGCTAGTATGAATGCTAGTAGTGCTGAGCATATTAGGGATAGACCTGATGTTTGCTCTGAGAATTTTTTCATTCCTTTAAAGAATATTAGTCCTACAACTATCCCTGCGCCTATTCCTACGAGTATTTGTGTGAGTATTGCTGATAGGTGCGCCTCTAATGATATTGCGCTTTGGCTTAGGAGTTGATTTAGTATATCTAGTAAGATAAATGGTAGTAGCACTATTAGAGGTGTGTTAATTATTCCCTCTATTTTTAAGAATTCTAGTACTTTATTTGATTTGTTGTGTAGCATTATAAATACTGATGCAGGGTCTGTTCCTGATATTATTGCAGCAAATACTAGTGAGTAAAATAGGCTTGCAAGTGTTAAGTCAAAGAATAAGAATATTGTTATTGTTGTTATGAATATTAGGTTTAATGTTAAGAATATTCCTGAGAGTTTTAGTGCTGAGAATGATAATGTATCTAGTGATTTTAATTTAAATCTTGATGCGCCGTCAAATACTACTAGTACTAGTGTGAGTACGGCTATGGTGAGTATTGCTTCTGTTGATATATTGAATAGTGTGTAATTTGAGAAAATACTTCCTAGAATTAGGCCTGTTAATATTAACAATAATATGTTGGATATTTTAAATTTTCTTGAGATACCTGTTATAATTAGACCTATAATTATTATTATTACTATCGCTGTAAGTATTCCTAGCGCCGAGCCTCCTTCTGTTCCAAGCAAGAATTAACACCTCTTATGTTTTTCCCATTGTATTAGTTTATATTGGTATATTGTTAACTTATCTTTATATTATTTTTATATTATTTTTATATTATTTTAATTTATTTTAATTTATTTTTATATTATTTTAATTTATTTTTATATTATTTTAATTTATTTTTATATTATTAATTTTTAATATATTTGTTTGAATTGCTTTCTTTTAATAGTTTCTAATTTTTTTAGTTATTAGTTTTTTAAATATTAATTTTTAAAAAATAAAAAAAATTATTTTTTTGGTTTTAATTAAATTTTTTATTTTATTTATTGTAAACAACTATGTTCAAGAATACAGGTGTGCCGTCTTGAAGTATTTTGTTATAGCTTCGCGTGAGGAGTCTTGACACATTATTATCTTCGCCTACGCTAAACTGAGAGTATATTTGTGATATTGGATAATTATTACAACAAGTAACTCCAGTCACATTTATAATACCATCAGCAGTTGTTGTTTCTAATTCTTGAAAAAATCCAAGTGGACGTGCATCGCATGCATCCATCAATATATTTGCAGTATCTACGTCCGAACTAAATTCACATCCATTATGTCCATCGCATTCTCTTGAACACATTCTCTCACCGTATTGTGCTGATGGTAATGTGCAGTCTGATTGGCATTCTGCTCGTGTCATTGGGCAATCTATTATGTTTTTTCCTGGTCTGAGTGTTACTTCTCTGTATACGGGGTCAAATGTCGCAGCTGAGCATACAAATCTTATTTTTCCTGAGTATGCATTTGTTAAATTGTATAACCCGTTAGAGCCTGAACTAGTATTTTTTATGAAGCTTGTATTTCCTTCGAGGAACTCATTTTGGGGATATATCATTATAGTTGCATTTTCAATTGGTTGCTGAAGTCCTGAATCAGATGTTACATATGCTGCACCGATTAGTTCGGTTTGGCAGTCAACATCTACGCATTCATCGCATGAAGGTCTTTGTACGATATTTTCACATATTGCTCTAACATAATCAGTTTGACCAGTCATATTTGTTCCGTCATTAATACCACTATTGATTACCCACTCACCATCATAATTTGATTTTGTTTGTGCTTCTTTGAATGTTCCACCAAAGTATTTACAGGCATCACTTCCATTCACATATATTATTTCATGATTAACATCTGTTGTTAATCTATTAGTTGTTCCCACTCTAAGTTCAACTTCGAAATCATCACTACTTCCATCTCCCTCAGAATACCATGCAGGGCACACCCCATCTATTTCCCCACATTCATAGCAGGTGCTACAAAGTTCTACTGCGCCATACCCAGGTGTAGTTATGTCTTGACCACAAGGACCATTACCTGTGCATTGTGCGCTAGTTAAATTTAGATTCATAAGTATTAACATAAAAACTGTTAAAATTAATAATGTTATTGTATTATTTTTGTTCTTCATAAATATCACATCTTTTTTCTTTTATTTAAACTTTTTTATTTATCGGCCTCATAAAATCCTTTTCAAACCAATAAAATCTTAATGATGCTATGCTCCGTTTTCATATTATTTAGCCATTTGAAACGAGTCTCACACACCACAGATGTTTGATATATGACTTAGGCAAGATAGCATCATTATTAAAAGTTTAATAGGATTTCTATAAGGCCTATTTGTCTTTTTTAGGACTAGTTAAAATTATTTTTTTAATTTGTTTAAGTTGTTCATTTTAATCGCATAACACTCCGTAGGTATTATTATAATGTTGTGCAAGTAAGTATCCTTCTGTCGTATTGCAATCAGCATTTGAATTGTGTGAATTATAGTTGAAGTATATTGAGTCGATTATTGGTTTTCCTGTTGGTGGTGTAAGTGTGTTTGTTAAGTCTGTTAGTGATTCTATTCCGACCCCTGTATAATTTGATGGAGTAAAATTATCTGGGTTTTGGAATCGTTGGAGGAAACTTGGTGATTTGTTGCTTGCAGTGTAGTATTCTTGGTTTATTATTTCGGATAAATTATCTAAATCTACGTCATTTGGTTTTCTTGTTATTTTTCTCTGTCCTTGCGTATTTATTGAGTACAGAGGGTCATAAAAGTCAGTTATGCTAATGTCTATTTTTGTGTTTATTGTTTTGTTCCATGTGCTTTTTGTAAAGCCGTCTTCGATGAGTATTGTTGTATTATAATGTGCTGTAATGTACCAAGGCGATGTTTGTGTTAATTTTGCATGACTTTCTTGAAACTCTGCGTTAAGTGACATATCAGTTAGTAATCTTTCTGTGTTATTTTGCCAATTTATAATTGAGTGATTTTCCATTAGTGGTTTTTTTTCTTGTGAAATAGATGCGTTTAGTATTAGTTCTTGCATCAGTTTATCAAAGTTCCCCCTATCAATATAGTTATTAGTTGCTGACATATTATCGTTGAGTGTGAGTATTGATCTAAACGTTGCAATTTTAAGTCCTGTTGCTGAGTCTTGTTCTATTAAGTTTATTATTCTATTTACTTCTTGTAGTCTTTGTTCTGTTATTTGTGCTTGTTTTGTATATCCTGGTTCTTTTTGTGCTGTAAAATAAACATAAATTAAAATTAAGAGTATTAGGACTGTGAGGCTGAAGTAGTATCCTTTTTTACCATTTATCGCCATATCATCACCCCGAGCATTGCAGGTCCCCACATGTAAGGTATATCATCTATTGAGGCAGTCTTTATCTCAAAGTCTGAGTTTTCAAGATCTATTAATAATTCACCATTATGCGTAAGACTGTCTATTATTTGATATCCAAGTACTTGTAGCGCATCATCAGCATTATAATGAGTCAAATTACAAATATCATCTCCATTATAATCTGAGGGTATATTTATTGCATTCACAGTGTCATCGTAAGTGTAATTCCATTTGCATCCTTGTGCTTTTTCTTTTATTTCAGGTGATGAGAATATTGCTGGCAGATACACATCATATATTAATTTATTATTTGAGTTGCAATTTGATTCCTGATCAGTTTCGCCGTCGTTTAATTTCAAGCTTATTTTATTTGTGCCTTTGAGAATTTTTCCAAATGGTATGCCTATAAAGAAGGGATCGCCTATTAATTTAAAAGATAAGTTATATTGACTCATATTGAATATTGTTGAGTCGTTAATTTTTGCAAGTCTCGTCCATATTTTATCTGAGTAGCTAGTTATAATTCCTGCACCTACTACTGTATTTTCTCCAAGATTAATATTTATATTTTGCTCGCAAGCATCATTTAATGTTTTCTCTTTTGTTATTTTTATTTTTCCTATTTGTGGTTCTTGGCTAGGTTTGTATGTGTATTCTAGGTATGAATCATATAATTTTGTATCTAGTTCATCGAAATAGTCAGTAGTTACATTTACTAATTGGGAAACATAAGTTGCGCTTATTATTGTTTGTGATATATTTTGGTATATGGTTGCTAATTCGTTTGTATCTGTGCCATAAAAGAAATACTCTTCTCCTGATGCTAATTGTTTAAGTGAATTTTGTGCAACATTATTTAAGTTACCAAATCCTATTGAGTAAATTGTTATATTCATCTCATCTTTTGAAAAATCACCCCAGCTTTCTAATGAGTCCCTACCTTGAGCCTGATTATCATCATCTTCCTCCTTATTAACTGGCCAAAAAGGTGGTGCTGGCTCAGAATAATTAGGTGATTCATTTTCGTATGCTCTATTTGCACCTCCATCGCTCATGAATACTATTACTTTTTGTCTGTCCTCATCAGCATCATTATTAGAGTCGTTAATTAGGGAATATGTTGCTGCTGCTAGGCCGCATGCACTACAAGTCCGAATATATTTCGAATCTATTTTAATTGTTCCAATTGCCGCAGGATCTGAAGAAGTTATAGCTTCTGAATTTACTAAAGAATTAGTATTGTTTATAAAATTAAATAACGTATTTTTATCATTTGTTAAATTTAAATAATGAGTATATGTTTCGCCGTCAATTGTTTCGTTGTAAAATACTTGTGATGCGTAATTTACAAGCCCTATATTTATATTGTCATTTTCTGATAATTGTTCTACGAATTCGAAATTTAGGCATCTTGCAACATGTATCCTAAACGTTTTATCATCATAAGTATCGTTAAGTCCCCAACAGGTTTCACTGGTATTTATTTGGAAATCTTCTCCGAAATCTTCATCTAGCACCATATCCAACCCATTATAAGATTTAGCACCCATGCTTCCTGATATGTCTGTTACGAGGATTACATCTGTTGGTTTTGTTGTTTCTATTAGTGCGCTTAAATCAGGGAATCCCATTCTATAAGGTATTGTTTGGTTTTCGTAGTTATTTTCTAAATTTATTGAATTGTTAATGTAGTATATTGGGCCAGATTCATTGCTTTTATATATTGTCTCGTTGCCTAGATTTATTATTAATTCAGGTGCGCTTATGTGTACGTCATCATCTTTATCAATATTTTCTTTGTATGTTATATTTACATCATGGTTTAGTACTAGTTTTATGTTTTGTAATTCTCCTGGGACATATATTGAGTCGTATATGTTTATTATGCCGTCAACGCCAGGTATGTTTTTTCGTTTTGTAATAGTTGTTTGTGCGTTTGTTATTGGTGTTTGGTCTATTTCGTATTCTGCTTGTATTATGCCTCCACTTACATATTTATTTTGAAGATCGGAGCCTGTAAAATTTATGGTTATGTTGTTTTCGCCTTTTGTAAGGTTAGATTTGCAGTTAGAGTTTAATTCTTTTTGTACAAAGTCTGTCACTTCAATATTATCGCAAATGCCTTTTTCATTTAGTTCTACTGTGAAGTTATCTCTGAATAGTCCTTCTATTGTAAAGTTTGTTATATCTCCCGCGTTTTGTGGTATTTCTAATTTAAATTCTAGTATTCCTTGTCCTATGAATCCTCCTATGAATTCGTAGGTTGCATCTTTTGTCTTTACTTCCTTTAAGTTGGCCGTTGCTATATATCCAGTTATGGGTTTTCCGACTTCAAGTCCTGTTAGAAGGGTTCTTGATTGGGTTGCAAGTGTTGTTTTTTCATCATCGCTTATATTTATTATTTCTTTTGTCTCTGTGCCTGAGAATATTGTTACTTCGTATTTGTATCTTCTAGGTATTAAGTCGTCTAGAACTAGTTGAGTTATGTTTTTTGCTAATTCGACGAGTTTATTTTTGTTGTCAGTATTTGTTGTTTCGTTTTCCTTTACATATATTTTTGTGAGCATAGTTGTTATTGTATCATCTAAGTTTAAATCCACATCTAAATTTGTTGCATTTCCTTGTATATTATTTTTTAAAGTTGTATTAAAGTCTTGTAGTTTCATTGTTGTTAGTAGTTGTACTGCGTCATGTGATAATCTGTCTGATTGTATGTCTTCTTTTGTATTTATGAATGGTGCTGTTACCACTGCGAGTCCTAGTGCTAGTATTAGTATTGCGAGGAAGAAGTCTATTTCTACGAATTGTGCTTTTTTATTTTTTTTTGTCATTTTTTAAAGTTTTGTTATTATTTTTTTTAAGTGTTGTTTATTTTATTCTATTCTTTTTTTTTAATTTTTCAATTTTGAGTTTTTATATTTGTTTTTTTATTTATTAATTAATTGGAATATAGTATTATGAATATTTTTGCAGGAGTTCTATTTCCATCTATATTAATTAAGCTTATTCTCTCTCTTGTAATTGTGAATTTATGATTTAATGCATTATTAATTGGAGTATTATTTATTATATGTTCTTGTGGGCCTGTGCTATTTTGGTAGGATATATTTATGAAATAATCATTTTGTACGCCTAGCAATATTTTTGATTTTCCAAAATTATTTTTTGCTATTTCTGTTAGGTTGTATATTTTTTGTTGGTCTAGTGCGTTATTTGTCATAAGACCTATTTTTTGGAC
Source organism: Candidatus Woesearchaeota archaeon (assembly GCA_046543095.1). Lineage (GTDB taxonomy): Archaea > Nanobdellota > Nanobdellia > Woesearchaeales > 21-14-0-10-32-9 > 21-14-0-10-32-9. Next base: position 65,804 of record JBKHAC010000001.1, read on the forward strand.
TGTGTCTTTGCTCCAATTAGAAGGATATCCTGTAAGTAATATTGCATCTCCAAGTCTTGTTGCTTCATTTTCTAATATTTTTGTTTTATCATTTCCAATCACTGGGCGAGTCATTAGTGAATCGAAGAAAAATGTTAAAACGAGTAAAAATACAAATAGTGCTAGCATAACTGAGAATAGTATTGTTTGTGCTTTTTTGTGTTTAATCATGTATTACGCCTATTTGATTTTCTTTTTTTATGAATGTGTTTTTTCCTTTTTTTATTGTGTCATTTAAATAAGGTACATCGAAATGTGTGTAAAATCCTATATCAGTATTATTTATTGTTATTGTTGAAAAGTTATAGTCGTTTGAAGTGTAACTTTGTGAAGCTATTTCGTATTTGTTTCCGCTGATTGTTTCTGTTAGTTCAATTATTTGAGTGAATCCTTGAGGCATTTGTGCCACTACAAATAATTCGTGTTTTAATCCGAATGCAAAATCTTCCATTAAGTCCAAGTTTTGTTGTTGTTGAAGGTTTTCTTGAAATGAGGTTGAAAATGCTATCCAGAACGTAAAACCTAAGGTTAATATGAAAAATATCATCATGAATTCGTAAGCTGCTTGTGCTTGTCTCAATTTATTCCCCTTTTTGCCCCATTTTAATATTTATAATTTTAAATTTGTAATTTAATTTGTAATTTTAATTATTTATTAGTATTAGTTATTTTCAGATATAATAATACATCCTGATGAGTTCGTGATTATCTCTATATTATGTGGTCCGCTAAATGTTGGCAGAGCAACATGATCACATATACTTGCTTGAATCGTGCTATATATTGTTCCAGCGAAACCTTCTAATTCAAATTCTATCACTCCATAATTTTGTCCCGTTCTATTTATATGTGCTTTTGTAACTCCTTGAGGAAAGTACGCTGAAATTATTGTTCTAGATCCTGGGCCTTGGTAAAATAGTTTTTCTGCTTGAAAAGATACTTCTCGTGCAACTTCTACGAGGTGTTCTACATTAACATCACCTCTTAAATCATCATAGCCTTGATATAAGTACCATACTAGTGGAATCATTAATACTATTGAGAATGCGACTACTAACATGTATTCCATTGCGAATTGTGCTTTTCTCATCCAAATCCTCTTCTTTTTATTTAATAATTAAATTATAATTTATACTTTTTTCAAGCATATATAAACTTTTTGAAAAAATTAGTAGTTTATTTGATAATTTTGAATGGTTCTAAGTGCGGTTTAAATATAACGAGGGAGTGATTATTTTAAATCTTGCAAGTTTTTATTTGTTTTTTTCTAGTTTTTATGTGTGTTTTTTTATTATTATTTTATTTATGCGGAGAATATTTGTCAAAAAACTTGTTTTTAAAGGAAAACTTTTATATATTGTAAAGTTACTTAATTTTTTATTGGAAAAAAAAGGTGAGTTTGAAGAAGCTAGTTTTGAATTCTTGAGGAATGCTAGCGAAAGAGAATTATTCTATTTAAATACTGGTTTGACTATGTCAGGTGCTAGACTTTTATTGCTTCAAATAAGAAATATGAGTGATGAGGCCATAACGCATTATATTTCTGGTTCAAGAAATGAGTTTGCTGATTGGTTTGAGCATATTTTTAAGGATAAAGATCTTGGTTTGAATCTTAGAAAAGAGAAAAGTAAATCAGAAATAGTTAAGCATATTTTTAATAAGATATGTGAATTATCTGGAGCTAAGTTAAAAAAATATGGCATTACTGTGCCTTTAGATAAGTTGTATAATGCAGAAGAATATATTGAGAGTAGACTTAGTCGTGGAGAGCCCATTTTTGTGATTAAAAAGAATTTGATATCGAGCGGTTGGAGTGCTCGAGTGGTTGATTTGATTTTGGAAAATAATTATTATTTTTATATAACTTTCACATCATTACCTAATTTATTTGAAATTAATTCTGCTCAAAGAAAATTTGAAGAATTGAAAAAGAGCATTATTAATGCGATTGCTGATGGTATAGATCTTAAAGATATTGGAGATTATCTTAAAAATCAAGGGTGGTCTAAGAATATTTTTGAATATGTTTTGTTTAATGTTTATAAACCTAAAACTAATATAACTAAATTATCTTGGTTTATTATTAAAGAGATTGGAGATAATAATAGGACTGTTGAGGAAATTACAAATTATCTTGTAAAAGCTGGTTGGAAAGATCATATAATAAATAATTTAATTCATAAGGTTCACACTTTTGAGGATGATTTGGAGCAAATATTAAGTTATGTTTCTTCGTTTGATACTGATGAGAAGCTTAGAATTAAAGAATTCTTAAAAAAGAATGGGTGGGATGAATCTTTTATAAATCAAGCTATTAAGAATAGGGAATTGACAAGATTTTGGGATTATGTTAGTGAGTCGCTTAGTTTAGAAAATGCGAGTATGATAAAATTTAATTTTGAGATTTTTAAAGATAATATTTTAAAGCTTAAAGCCTCTTCTGGTGCGAGCGTGTTTTGGAATAATTTGCTTGAGTCTTATAAAAAAGTTAATGTATCTTCTTTTTTTAATAATTCAGGGGAGTTACATGTTGATTCTGATTATATTTATTATTATTCTAAATCTGATATTGATTTTTTAATTGAGTCTTCAAATAAAGGCATTTTAAGAAAGTTGCTTCCGAGTGCAGGAATTACTTTTTATTATTCTACGCCTATTAAGCCTTTGCTTTGTGAGATAAATAAAAATAAATATTTAATATCTTCAAAAATTATTCACAAAAATTGTTTGCATTGTAATGCTAGTTTTCCTGTGAATAAAATGAGTAAAGTAGAGATTTGGGATACTTCTAGAACTCATAAAATAACTAAATATGTGTGTCGTACGCATGAAAAATTAGTTAGTACTTTAATGGATGAGACAAGAATAATTCAATAAAGCAAATAAATCATGCTTTGCATATCGCAAAGGTGTTAAGTTTAACTTATAAATTTTCAAAAAGAATTTTTGTGTATTTTATTGTGTCAAGAACCGTTTGTTGAATCCTTGTGTGCTTCGTCCTAGAGCAGAATAAGGATTTACGTGGTTTTTGTTAATCTATGCACTATGTGTTGCGTCTCTAAGTGTTATTGTAAGTGTTGTGAATGTTGTTTTTAAGTCTATCATTTTTCTTTTTTGAAAAAGGTATGCTAATTTTCTAACATATGTTTCTTCTACTTGAAGTAATTTCGCTGCCTCTTTCGTAGTAATATTTTTTTTGTTATAAACTAAGTTCATAAACTCATCTGCTTTTGTTTCTATTATTGCCATTTTTTTTCCTCACACAAAATTTATTAAGCCTGAAAGTGCAAATTTTCCTAGCACATATAGCCCTATTGATATTAAAGTATATACAAAAATATTTTTTATTCCTTGTTGGAAATTTCCATATCTTATCATACTTATGACAAGACTTGACACTATGCTATTTGTAATAATCATAAGTATTGCGAATGCATCAAAATTAATTAAATTAACGCCGCCGCCTGATTGTAAACTCATTGTAGTGCCCATGTTAACGTTTCCGGTTTGTACATCTAGTTTTTCTTTAACTCCTGCAATTGTTGTGTTCATTTGATAACTCATTGCAAACATTAAAGGTGCAATTATTATTCCTGCAACTATTATGAATATAACATAATTTTTTACGTTTGCAGCCATGCTTGCTTGCATATTTCTCATTTTTGTTATATTATTTGCAATTTCGTCTAGTAACGCTGATATATTTGATCCGCTTTTAACGCTGATGCTTATACTATTCATTGCTCGCTCTAGTATTTTTGAATCGAATTTTTTGCCGAATATCTCTAGGGATTTTGCGAAGTCTCCTTTAACTCTTGTTGTTTTTGCTACTTGTTCTATTTCTTTTGAGAGTATTCCAAATCTTGGTCTGTTGCTTGCGATTAGGGCTTTATCTAGAGGGAGGCCTGATCTGTAATTTGTTGCGACTAGTCTTAAATATTCAGGGAGTACTTTTTCTACTTCTTTTGTTCTTTTAAATGCTTTATAATCTAGAAATACTAGTGCAATAAGTAGACTTGAGTAATATATTATTACAAATCCTATAAACCAAGAAACTAATAATAACAATATAGTTATTTTCCAATCAAAAGGTTGGGTTAGCGCCCATACTCCCGCTGAGAATATGCTTATGCATAAAATTACGATAGATATAAACATTAATTTTCTAACGTATACTTCTGGCTCTATTTCAAGTCCTGCTTTGTATAATTTTACTTTTATGTTTCTGTAGAAATTTGTTTTTTTCTTTTCTTTTTTTGGAAGAGCCATACCTAGTTCTTTTCTCATTTGATATTTTTGTGCTTCTATTGATTTATTTTTTAAAAGGAATTCATCTAAAACTAGTTCTGGTTCTGTGTAGTTTCTGTCTTTTTGTTCATTAATTATGTTTTTTTCATCAAGGTTGTTTTTGTTAGGCATATTAGTTTTTGAAGTAGTGTTTTGTGTTTCTTTATCTGTTGGTTTTTGCTCGATTTTTTTTTCTTGTTTTTCAATCATTAGTGAGCCTCCACTGATGGTCTTCTATTAGCTGTGAATTTTAAAAAGAAGAATTGGACTAATGTGAGTAGCATCCAAACTGTTAATAGTAAAGGAAGAGCTACAGTTATTCCTAGAAATGTTAATACTGCAAGTAGTATTGTGAATCCTATTGTTGGGATTATTATTGCTATCATCATGTAAAATAAAGATAGTGCGTTTAGTTCTCTGCCATATTCTTCTATTTGTATTTTTTGTTCTTCTACTATATCATTTAATAATACTTCAAGTGATTTGGTAATATCTGTTCCTGTTTGGAGGCTATTTAATAGTTGCCAATAAACGCTTCTAAGATGTGCTGAGGGGCAAGTTTCTACAGCTTCAGATAGTGCTTTTTCCATTGTGTTTCCTAGTTTTATTTCATTTACTATTTCATCAAAATATATTCCTATTATGACGAAGTTCTTACTTATATTATTAATTGAGTTATACAGTGATCTTTCACTTTTGAGTTCAAGGCTTAAGAATCTTATTGCAGAGACTATTTCTGAGTCTATTTGTTTTTCTGCGTTTAGAATATCAAATGAGGGTTTATTCATTAAGAAATAAAAGGAAAATAAAAAGAATATTATTAGAAATGGTATTGCAAATAATATTGATGATTCAAATATTAAAAGCATAGTTGATATAAAAAAGAATATCATTAAAGACACAAATATTGCTGAGATGAATGCTTTTTTTGTATAATCAATATAGTTATCTTTATATCTTGCGTTTTTTAGACTAGTTTGTAGTTTTGGAAAGTAGCCTGATATTTTTTTGAAGAATAGTTCTGAAATTTTCAAGCACCTCTTTTTTTAGTATTTTTTAATGCTTGGTTTATCCTTAGAATGAGTTTGTCTTTATCAGCGTAATAGTCCGCCATTATTTTTCCTACTTTTTCAATATTAAATATTTTTAATTTTACCATCGCGTCTAATATTGTTTTTTTCTCATCTAAATCTTTTTTTAGTTCTGTTTCGCTAAGTCCTGTAAACATGCTAAGTTCTTGCATTACTCTTTTTGATTTTTCGGTCTCAGACAATTTGTCTCGTTTAGCATCATATTTGAATAAAATATTATATTCATTATTTTCAAGTACTTCAGCTACTTCAAATGTTCTTCTTTTTCCTGTTCTTCTATTTCTAAATTGCACTAGCATTATATTTATTGCAGGTAGGAGTGCTTTTGGGACATTTACAGGTTCGCTTGTAAGTCTTGCTATTGCTTCTCTTGCGTTATTTGCGTGAAATGTCGCGTAACATGAATGTCCTGTGTGTATGGCTTCAAATAATGTTTCTGCGTCTGCGCTTTTTCGAACTTCTCCTACGAGGATTCTGTCAGGCCTCATACGTAGACTGTTTACAAGTAAGTCTTCCATAGTTATTTTTCCTTTTCCTTCTGAGTTTTCAAGTCTTGTCATCATTGGCACCCAGTATAGGAAGCTTGCAAGTTTGAGTTCTGCTGTGTCTTCTATGCTTATTATTCTTTGGTTTGGAGGGATGAAATTTGATAGTGCGTTAAGCATACTTGTTTTTCCTGAGGCTGTTCCTCCTACTACGAGTATTGACATCTCGAATTGCATTATTTGCCATATAAATGCTGCGACGTTCGATGATAGCGTGTTTGTTTCTATGAATTTTGTTATGGTCCATGGATCTTCTGAGAATTTACGTAAAGTTATTGTATTTCCCTTAACTGTGATAGGCGTTATTGTGGCGTTCACCCTTTCGCCTGAGGGAAGTGATGCGTCTAGTAGTGGGTTCAAAGTATTTATTTGTCTGCCTACATTCCTTCCTATTCTTGCTGCTGTTTGTTTAATTTGTTCTTCGCTAGACATATATATATTTGTTCTCATCCAACCCCATTTTCTGTGGTATACCCATATTGGTTCTTGTGCGTTATCTATTGCTATTTCTTCGAGTTGTGAATCGTGTAGTAAGAAGTCCATATAGCCCATGCCAAGTGATCTTGAGAGAAGATAACTTTTTAGAAGTGTTTTTGTTTCATCGTCGCTATGTGGAAAGAATTCATTTAGGATTTTTGTTGCTTCGAGGTCAAATTTTTCATCTGTCTCTCCCGTAACTTCGTCTACTGAGAAGTTTTCAAGGTTCATTACCTTGATTAATTGTTCTTGTATCTCTTCAAGCACTATCTCCGTATTTTTACTAATTCCTGAGATGCTAACATTGTATGAATAAGTGTAGGAGTCTTCTTTTTTTCTAATTGAAACAAATACGGGTATGTCTCGTATTTTATTTGTATATTCTTCAAGTATTTTTACTTTGGGAGAATCTGCCATTTTAATTAAATCCCTCTTTTTTATTTTTTTAATATTTTTTTATTTATATATTTTTGGTTTAATATTGAGCTTTTCTTTAATTTTTGAAAAGTTTTTTAAAGTTTAATTGTTTTTATTGTTTTTATGAGTGATGCAAAACAGCTTAAATCTTTTAATGAGTATATTGTATTAGTTGATGATTATTTTAAATCTTTAAATCAAATTGAATTAATTGGTCATGTTCTTATTGGTTTAGGTGTAATTTTAATTATTCTCGGATTTATTTTTATGTAATTTTAAATTAGACATTTAAAATGCGAGTAGTCCTCCAAAAATGTTTATGAATAAGAAGTATAAAAATAATGCTATAAATGCAAAAAATGGAACGTATTTTATTCCTGATTTTATATCTCCTTTTTGTATTATTGATAATATTAATGATGCGAAAATAGATATTATTGCTAGTGCAAGAACTGAGAATGCTTTAAAATCAAACTCATCTATTTCTATAACGTCAATTTGTACAGGCATATTTGCTGATGATGATGCTAATGCGGGTGCGACTGTTTCAGATACCCCTATTAATATATTGAGTAGGCTGAATGCTAGCGAGAATAGCAGAGGACTTATCACTGTAACTATTACGCCTATGAATATTGTGAACATCAAGGTATTTGCGGACATTTCTTCTTTGAGTATTTTTGTTTTTCTAAGTGTCTCTATGGTTTCATCTAGAACTATTGCAATTTCTCCTCCACTCTCAAGTTGGCCTAGTAATAAGTCTATTGTTCTTTTTATTGAGGGAGAGTCATATTTCTCTGAGAATTCTTGTAATGCCTCAGATAGTTCTGATCCAGTCATGACTTTCTTTGACACAAGGCCCATTTCTTCAGAGAGTACTCCGAATTCAGGTTTTATTGCGGACCATAGTGCTTTTTCAAATGATAGTCCACCTTTGAGATTTGTTGATACTAGTACTAAATAATCTGCAAGGTTCAAGTCCATCTCTTTTACTCTTCCAAATATTTTTAAGTTTAAATAGAAGTATATTGCACCTATCAATATTAGGCTTGCAAGAAGTCCTAATCCTGCCCAGAATATAAATACCAAGAGTCCTACTATTATTGGGTTGAATTGAGATACTATTCCAAAGAAGTCTATTGCCAGATAAGTTATGCCTATAACTATTAGTACTAAATAAAATAAAACACCATATGTTTTATATGGAATTTCGTGTATTCCTGCTTTTGAATAATACACTCGAAGTCCTGCTCTGAGGCGTTTTGGTATTATTGCTTTTCCTATTTGTTCTAAAAATTTCATTTTTTTATTATTTTTTGCTTTTTTTATTTTATTTTGTTTAATTATGTTATTTCTTAATTATATGTTTATATTAGGTCTTATTGATTTGTATACAACGAGGAACATAACTTGTATTAGTGCTAGGAAAAATAATACTACTGCGAAATGCATAATACTTATATCTATATTTGCAAGACTTGCTACAACAATTGCAATAGTCAGTCCTAGACTTGGCACTACAACTGCTAAAAGCATGTAAAATAAAGTTACGCTGTTTAATTTTTTGCCATATCTGTTTATCTCTATTAGTTGTTCTTCTGCAATTTCATTTAATGTTGCTTCTAAGAATTTTGTGACGTCTATGCCTATTTTTAATGCGTTGTTTATTTGGAATAATATTTTTTTAAATTTTTGTGAGGGATTATATTCTGTAGCTTCATCAAGAGCGTCTTCTATTGATTTTCCAAGTTCTATTTCTCGTACTATTTCTTTAAAGTATACGCTTGCAACTCCGTAGCTTTTTGATGCATCAAGAAGGGCGTTTACTAGTGGTTGTCCACCGTTTAATTTTACAAGTAAATATTTTCCTGCAAAAAGTACATCTTTATCTATTTCTTTTTGTCGTTTGGATATTCTGCCCTTTACGGACATTATGTTGAAATTAAAAAATATGTATAAGAATATTATGAAGAATACAGGAAGTGTTATTAAAGGTATTTTGGCGGCTGCGGCAATTAAAAAAACAAGTAAGGTGAATGCTATACTCATAGTTATTGCTTTTTTTACTGCATCACGAACGAATTGTTGTGGTGATTGATTTATTTTTGCCATTCTTAGCTGTTTTTTCAGCATCGGCTTTTTTGATGCGAGTTTTGCGTATAGGTCCATTTTTTATGTGTCTTTTATTTTTAATCGTCCAGTATAATAATCTGCCATGAATCTTCCAAGATCATTTATTGAGGTCATTTTTTTATTAAGAAGCCATGTTAGTATTTGTGATTTTGTGTTTAGTTCTTGTTGTATTTGTTCTTGTGTCATGCCTGTGTATAATTCTATTGTGCTAAATATTTCTTGTGACTCATTTACTTTAATAAGTTCGTCTTTTGCTGCGCTGTATTGCATAAGTACTCGTGCATCTCCATCTTTTGTAACTTCTGCTATTTGTATTGTTCGTCTTTTTCCTGTTCTTCTATTTCTGTTTTGTACAAGTATCATTGATAATGATGAAAGCATTTTTTTTGGGATGTCTATAGGCGGATTTGTGAGTCTTGTTACTGTTTCATCTGCGTTGTTTGCGTGTATTGTTCCGTATACTGAGTGTCCTGTGTGCATTGCCTCTAGGAGTACTTGTGCTTCTTCTTTTCGTCTTATCTCTCCTACAAATATTCTGTCAGGTCTCATACGTAGGCTGTTTACAAGTAAATCAAGCATCGCAATTCCTCCTTTTCCTTCGGGGTTTGGTAGTCTGGTTTCAAGGGGTACCCAGTGCAAGTAATCTGATAATTTTAATTCGCGTGTATCTTCGATGCTTATTATTCTTTGATTTGGTGCAAGAAAATTGCTAAGTCCGTTTAACATACTTGTTTTTCCTGATCCTGTTCCTCCTGCAATTAGTATGGATAATTCGTTTTGTATTGCGAGCCACACTAATGCTGCGCCTCGTGCAGATATTGTTCCTACTTCTATAAACTTGATTATTGTCCATGGGTCTTCTGCAAATTTTCTTATTGTTATTGTGTTTCCTTTTGTTGATATTGGCATAAGTGTTGCATTAACCCTGTCTCCTGTTTTTAGATGTGCATCCATAAGTGGGTTTAGAATTGTTATTTCTTTATTTACATCTCGGCCTATCATGGTTGAATAATGTCTTATTCTTGATTCTGTGAATATTGTTATGTTTGTTTCTAGCCAGCCATATTTTTTGTGGTATACCCATACTGGTTCTTTATGATTGTTTATGACTATTTCCTCTAAGTATTTATCTTTAAGTAGTATGTCTAATTTTCCAAAACCTAAATTTTCTTCAAGTAAATAATTTATTAATGTATTTTTTGTTTTTTCATCTGCTTTTGGAAAATATTTTTTTACTAGTTTCGCTATTGTTATTGTGAATCTTTTTCTAATATCATCATTGTTTTCTTCTTTTTCTTTTTCTATTTCTTGATAATCTAGGCTTGATACGAATTCTCCTCTTATTTTATCTAGAATTAATTTTGTTGTTGGCGATACATTTAGGATTGACACTGAGTATATTGGAACATATTTGTCTTCGACTTCATATATTTCTATTTCTACTTCTATGCCATTACTTGTGACATTGTATTTTTCAAGCATGCGTTTCGCTTTCATTTTGAACCTCTTTTTCAGTTAAGTTCTGATTTTTTTTATAAAATTCAGTTTTTTTTAGTAAAATGTTTGTAGTATTTTCTAAATGTCTTTTAATGTTTATATATGTTTCTGGTATTAAACTTATTTTATGTTTGAAATTTATTATTTTTGTTTTTGCTTCTTTAAAGTTTTCGGAAGTTATATCTTTTTTTATCTCATTAATTATATTTTTTACATCATTTATCGTCATGTTTCTTTCTGTTAATTGAGGTTTTTGCAAATTTAATCCTTCTGTTTTTGTATTTTTGAGTTCTTCTTTTAATTTATTTATTCTCATATAAAATGCCATTAAGTCGCTGTATATTTCTTTTTTTTCATCGGAGAACATTGAAGGGTATTCTTTAAATTTATTCTTTATTTCGCGATATTGACCTATTGCGCCTTTTAGATCTTTTTTTCGTATGCTAACAAATAGTTGTTTGTTTATTTCTGCTATTTTATTTTCTATATTTTTAGCTTTGAGCATTTGTTCTCTTTCTATCTCAGACTCTGCTAATGCTTCGTTTCTATCTCGCTCATCTAGTACTGTTATATTTTGTGTGTGGTCTTGTGTTAATTGACCTGATTCTTTTAATAATTTTATATCTTCACTAAGTCTATTTTTGTGAGTTATATTTTTTGTGAGGTTTTCTGCTGTTTGTACTAAGTCTCGTATTTTTGTAAAATTTATTTCGCGATAAACATCGTTTGTATTTGTTTTATTGAATTTTTTTACTGCGTCCTCTATAATTGTGCTTGCTAGTGTAAAGTTTTTGGAAAGTATTGCATCCTCAATTTTTTTTAATTCGTCTTTGGAGGTGTTTATTTTTGTTTGTTTATCTAGAAATTCAACTATGTCTTTTTCAAAAAATCTTTCAAGTTCTGCTTCTTTTTTTACAATCATATTCCTGAGACCTTTTGCTTATATTGTTCCCACAATTCATCTTTGTTTTCTAGATTTCTTTTATCTGCTTCTGTATAGAAGAAGGGTTTCATAAATTCTAAGTTATCTAAAACATGATTTTTCCATATAACCTCCGAATTTCCTTTAGTTTGTTTTTCTCCTTGGAATTTTTTCTTATATTTTTTAATGTTATCTTCAGGGTTTTCTTCTTTTAGTTTTGTATTGTTTACAAGAGAAATTATTGGTTTGGTGAAATCATATTCCATGGATATTATTTTTTCTTCGACTAAGAAATCAACCCATTGCTGCACTATCTCTTCATCCACATTTAATTCTTTTGCTGCTGATTTTATATCTATTTTCTTTTTAGTTTTCAAAATATCAATTAGTCTATCTACTTCTGTTTGTATTACTTCATCACCCATGTTGTGAAAATCCCTCTTTTTTATACTTAAATTTTGTATATGGTTATATATTTAAAGGTTTCTAATTATTTTAATTTTAAAAAAGGAAATGTTTTTAAATAAGTTTAATTCTTATAGTTAAATCTAACATTAAATTAGATAGAAGGGACCCTCGGGGATTTGAAGGGGAGGGTGGTTAGAATTCACCAAGGGTCCGCTTGAATTTTATTTTTTTTGTTCTTTGTATGTGAATTGTTTTGGTGGCTTTCTAAGTTCTTGTAGCCACATGAGTCCTACTTTCATCATGTTTTTGTTTAGTTTTTCTGATAACTTGTATGTTTTTTTGTATAAGTCATAATCTATTAAGCCCATTGTTTTCATTGGTGTTAGGATGCGATCGTAAAATTGTCTTTTGTTGTATGATATAGGCACTGGTTTTTTTCGAAGTAGTGGTGATTGTTCTTTGGACTCCAAGATTATCCCATCATGAAGTGCTGTTGCGAACATACTCATTTCTGTTTTGCCCATCTCACCGCCTCGCATTTTCATCTCCTCGAGGAGCATATTTGCAACTATTACTTGTTGGCTCGTCGAGAATATAATCTCGAATATGTTCTCTGGCATGTTGTATTGGTCAAATAATATTACCATAACTCAACTATATATCACAACTGATATATAAATGTTTCGATTCGTATAGCTTTTAGTATACTGGTTTGGTGTTGACTTAATTTTTTAATAACAAAAAAGTCATCTGCTTTTTAAATCTAAAGAACTCGCGGCTTTAATAAATGGCAAATTATCATCTTGAGAAAAGAATGCATAAACATCTATTCTGTCCAAAATATTTCTAAATTCTGAAAAATTATCAAATTCGCCCTTATCTAAAAGAGATACAATTCTATTTTCCATACCCCAGTAAACATCTTGTTTTGCAATAATACTTTCATTAGTTTTTAATTTTTCATTAAAATCAGCATACACTAATGCAGGTAAATTTAAACCCGCAGCCGTATCTAATGCGACGTTAGCACTAGTTCTAAAGTTTACTTCAAAAAAATAGTATTTTCCTGTGTTGATATCTTTTTTAAGATTGATATCTAAAGGCCCGGTGAAATCTAAGTGCCTTGTTAATTTTTCTGATGGTTGTTTTAATTCATCTAGCCAAATAGTTTTAGCTATAGCGCCAGTAGACCCTTTTGTTGCTTTAGATTTATTATCACTAGCGTATTCTTTTTGAATCATAGCTATGTGAACATTATTTTGTTTATCTTTATAAGTGTGAACTTCTATGTGTTCTTTAACTCCACCTTCAACATATTGTTGATAAACAACGTCTCCATATCTATTCAATAGTTGTTGTTTTTGTCCACATAACTCATCTATGGAGTCAAATAAAAAGAAATCATCTTTACTAGCATTTAAACTATTTACAGGTTTTGTTATTATTTTTCCAATTATATCTTCATTCAAATTAGATAAATAGCCAGATTTAGGAACTGAAAATCCTGCAGATTCACCTATTTTTAAAATAGTATTTTTATCTAATAAGTCATTTAAGTTTCCTTTGCTAGAAATAGGTATGTGAAAATAATTTTTCAATTCATCATAATTATCCTGACAAAACAGAACATATTTATCATCTGTAGAAAACAAAACTGATTTTTTATTGTTATTTTTTCCGAATTTCATTAAGTTTTCAAGTAAATTGTCTGAGTCTTTAAGCATGTAAGATTTTTGAACAAATCTTGAGTATTTTGCGTGTGGAAATCTAGTTCCTTGATGAAATCCTCTAACAGGTATGTTTTCAGCTCCAAGACTTCTTGCAACACCAAGAGCATTAGCTCCATAAAGTCCTAATATGACTCCGTATTCCGAATTCAACATAGTTCCCCTCTAGTTAAATTTTTCAAATATTTAATGCCTCTTGAATTTTTATAGAAATTTCCAACTATAGGCATATGATGTTCGATGTATGCCTCACCATAAGTAGCACCTATCTGAACACCTCTAAGTTTTGCTTTTGCATCAATTATATCTAAATAATAACTTCCAAAACTTTTTCCTTTTGTTTGAGATTTATGAGCTTTGAATGCTTTTATTTTAATATCTTGTTCTTCAGATATGTCTACTATAATATCAGGATATCTTATTAAAAAAGATGTTTCCATTTCTAGAACTTTTCTTGTAAACCAACCTGTATCTCCATGACTTGCTATTTTTAATGCGAATAAAGATAAATCGAATACGTGTTTATGATCTAAATGATAATCATTTGCTTGCAGTATTGCTACGTCTGGTTTGAAATTCATTATTATTTTTTTTAGTTTTAAAATTGTTTCTTGATTATTTAATAATTCATATTCTTTTAGATTTAAATGTAGTAATTCCGCGCCAATAATTTTACAACTCTCTTTTAGTTCATTCAATCTTTTTTTGTTTCCTGTAAAACAAACTATAAGATTTTTTCCACCTTCTTTAGAATTTTTATTCAAAAGACCTGCACAGTTTACTTCATCATCAGGGTGTGCGGTAAAAACCAACACATTCATATTGCTCGACCTCTTCCTGAAATATTTCCAATTATTGGCAAATCATATGTTTTGAATGCTTCAGCATATTTTACTCCTGATTGAAGTCCTCTTAATGCTGCTTTTTTTTCAATTAAATCTAGATAATAATTAGAAGATTTTTCTAGTTGTGATTTATGAAATTTCATGGCTTCCAATTTATAATTTAGTTCGTCAGTTATATCTACTGCTAGAGCGTATTTTGAAAATAGCATGTGTGTTTCTGTTGTTAATATTCCTTTAATGTTTGGTGCATTTTTTTTATTTAGTGCAAATAATGTGCTATCCATCACATAATCAAATAATGTTTTATGGTCATTATGATACTCGCATTCTTTATCATGCGTTATTACGAAGTCTGGATTAAATTCCAATAATTCGTCAATTAATTTTTTTTGTATTTCTTTAGAAGTTATATTTTGATAGCCTTCATCATAGCCCCATAATTTGCCTTCAATTGATAGTACTTTGCAGGCATTATAAAATTCTTCCGAACGTTCTTTAGATGATCCTCCAAAACATATGACTTTAGATTTGCCACCTTGTTTTGCATTTCTCATTAATAGTCCTCCAGGACCTATGATTTCGTCATCTTCATGAGCAAAAATACCTATTAAATTGCAAGGCATATCTGTTTTTCTCATCATATTCTGTCACCTCCCATTTAAACAAATATTAATTTTTTGATATTTAATTTAAAATAATGAATTGTACAAAGCTTCATATTGGTCAACTATTCTTTGTCTGGAAAAGTTATCTATTGCTCTATTATAAGCATCGATTCCCATTTGTTTAGTTTTTTGTTTATTGTCTGCCAAATATTCTATTTTATTTACAATTTCTTCAACGTTTTTATTTTCAAAAACGAACCCGCTCTCTCCGTTAGCTATAACTTCAGGTATTCCTCCGACATCCGAGCCTAAAACAGGTAATCCGCAAGCCATTGGTTCTAGTAATGCTAGTCCAAAAGATTCTCTTTCTGAACATAATATTCCAACATCAGATGCGTGTATGTATGGGACAACGTTATTTTGCTTCCCCATAAAAATTACTCTTTCATTTAAGTTATACTGACTTACTAGCCTTTCTAGTGGTTCTTTTTGTGGTCCGTCTCCAACTAATAGAAAATAAATATTATCCCTTTGTTTGTTATTTAATTTTTTAGCCGCATCAACTAATAATTCTGTTTGTTTTAAGGGCCTAAAATTTGATGCATGATATACTATGAATCCTCGTTCTGGTAAATTTAAAATTTTTCTTATTTCTTCTTTTTTATCATCACTTTCTACTGGAACAAATTTATTTTCATCTACGAAGTTATAAATTACTGAACCATAATCTTTTAAGTCAAAAAGCGATTTTGCTTCATCTTGTAATGATTTTGATACGAATGTGTTTGCATCTGCTCTATCTAATGAGTTGCAAATGCTGTGTGCCAACAATTCATGATGCCCATTTGTGTGTATATCTGATCCATGACTTGTAATTACTACTTTAGCATCTCCACCTTTATTTTTTATTATGTCTTTTGCAGTTAAAGCTGCTTCACCATGCGTTATTGCATAGTTTGCATGAATTATGTCAATGCGACCTAATTTTTTATATACATTAACTATTTGGGATGCTAATGTTGCGTTATACGGTTCTGCTTTAAAGCAAGGATATTTAATATCTTCAACAGGGTGAATTTCAAGACCTAAATTTTTTTCTTCTTGAGTTAAATAAGTTCCAGGATAACTCACTATGTGTACCGAGTGTCCTCTTCGTGCAAGCTCTTTTGAGGCCTCCATAGACATAATGCCACTGCCACCTAAATGAGGCCTAGCATAAAATAATTGCACAATATTTAATTTTTTCATTCATTCACCTTGACCAGTTTAACCTTCAATAGTCTAAAAAACCTTTTTTAAAAAATAAAAATAAAATAAAATATATAAATATTTCGCATAATTAGAAAAAAAAGATAAAAAAAAGATTATTAAAAGAAAAAAGATAGATTAATCAATATTTTTACTTTAAAAAAGATAAAAAAAAGCCTCTTTTAACAAAAAAACTTTTAAAAATCAAGAGTTTAGCAAAATAAGTTTTAAAATCACTTTAAAGTAATTACAAATATTGTTTTTTTAATTATAATTTAGTCAATATTTTTAAGGAAAAGCTTTTTTCTACTCTTTTATGAAGGTTTTAATTTGTACTGATATTCATTGTGATAAGTCGGCTCTCGCGTCGCTTCGTGAGCTTGCGCGTGGTGTTGAATTCATTATTTGTGCAGGTGATATGAGTCTTTGGGGTCGTGGTCTTGATGCGACTTTGGAGGTGATGGCGTCTTGGGGTAAGAGAGTTTTTGTAATTCATGGTAATCATGAGGATGAACTTGATACTAGAACTGTTTGCTCGAAGTTTGAGAATTTAACGTTTTTTCATCGTGATGTTGTACAATTCAAAGATTTGTCTTTGGTTGGCTGGGGTGGTGGTGGTTTTTCTTTGCAAGATAGGGGTTTTGAGCGTTTTGTTGAGGGTCTTAAGATAAGTGAGTTTTCTCGCGTAGTTCTTGTGACGCATGGTCCGCCTTTTCAGACTTGTCTTGATGAGAAACAACCAGGCGTATTTGTTGGTTGTGAGAGTTATAAGCGTTTTATTTTAAAGCATAATCCTCTTGTTGCAATTTCAGGCCACATTCATGAGACTGAGGGCGCGATTTGTGAGCTTGAAGGTAGTATTTTGATTAATCCTGGGCCTTTTGGCGTTGTCTTAGATTTATAACTTACATTCCATTTATTGGAACTACATATCTGAAAAAACATCCGTAGTCTGTTGACTTTTCTGTTTTAAATTGGTTTGTTTTTTTTGTTTTTTGTATATGGCCTTCTAGTTTTTTTTCGTCTATGAGTTCGAGTACGTAACTTGTTTTTTCATTTATTTGTTGTAAGCTTCCTCTAAGTATGTATGAATTTATTATTTGTGGGTGTATTTTAAACTTTATTTGTGTTTGTTTTTCTTCTTTTGTGTAATAATCTTCGTAGAGAATGTTAAATATTTCTTCTTTTTTTATTTCTTGTACTTTTTTTACTCGTCCAAGAAATATAGGTTGCTCAGTATTTAAATGTGATTCTAAGTTATGTTCTGAGGATTTTTGAACCATATTTTTAAAGAAATAGTTCAGCCTTATAAAAAGGTTTTTATTCTGTTGTTACTTTTTAGTGGTTTTTATATTAGTTTTTTTAGTAATATTTAAATATCTTGTGACATATCCGACATAACTTTAAGTAAAATATGGTGGTTTTATGAGTAAAAATTATAATTTATCTGAAAAGTTTGAAAATGATTTATTAGCTGAGCAAAATGAATTTATCGAATTAGAATTGCGTGAGCAAAAAAAGTATGAGTTGCCTGAGCCTGTTTGCACTAAAAATTCTTTTAAGTGCGCAATGGGAGGCCTTAGTTTTTTGATTGGGAGTTTGACTCTCGCAGGAATTGTTAGTTCTTATAATTCAAGCGACGCAACCAATAGCTCTAAGTTAAATTCTGAGAGTAATATTTTTTTAAAAGATCAAGTAGATTCTTTATATAAAAATGATTTATTTAAAACTGATTCATTCCATAAAGATATTTTTGATTTTAAGAATACTTTTCATTTGAAAGATACCAAAGATACGATTGATAAAAAGTTGAATGAAAATTATGTTTTAGATCTCTAAATAGAGTATTTTGTTTTTTTGATTTTTGATTAGAATTTTTATTTTTTTGGAGTTAATATTTTTTTTAATTATTTTTTTCTTGTGTTGTCTCTTCAAGGCATGCGAGTGCGTAGAGTAGGTCTGATAGTCTGTTCAAGTATTGGTATATTTCTGGCCTTAGTTTTTTTTCTCGGAGTTGTTTTGTCAGTTTTGATTCTAGTTGGCGTGTTCGAACTCTAGCTTCGTTGAGTCTTGCAGCAGGTTCTTTTGTAAATCTTAGGAAGTATGTATTTTCTGGGTGGTGTTTGTCTATGTATTCTTCAAGTTTTAAGATGTCTGATTCAGTTATTGGTTTTTTTATTATCTTGCTAAGACCCCTATTGCTAATCTCTCCTGCTGTTTGCCATAGTTTTTCATTTACATCGTCGATAATATTTTTTATTTCAAGAGCATTTATTGTTATGTTTGCGATGTCAAGTGAGCTTTGAAGTGAGTCGATAAGTCCCATTATTTGTATTATTTCATCATCTTTTGGAACTTTATCTCCTTTAAGTGTTGCTGCGTATCCTTGGTCTCCTTTTTTTGTGTATATTGCCATTATTTTATTTAGAAATTTGTTGTTATTTTTTTAGTTTGTGTTTTTTATATATGCTTAGCTAGCACCTAAACGAGCCTTGTATTTATAAACTAGAATTCACTAGATTCGGTTTCTTAAGCGAAATGTACATCTTTGCTCGTTGTGCTAGGCACATAATTTTTTATTTTAAAGAATTTAACTTTTTTATTATCTCTTTGCGTACTTCTTGTTTTTTTTGTTTTGTAAGCGTGAATAATTTTTTTTCTACAAGTATTTTTGATATTGTGAATATATAGTTTAATTTTATTACGCTATCTTTTATTGCTCCGTCTTGTTTGGTTAATTTTATTCCTTTCATTAATTTGTTACTTGTAATTCCTGCAACAACTATATTATCGTGTTCTTGAAATAGTATTAGTGCGGGCCTTTTTTTTATTTCGTATGTATCTGTAAATTGTATTTTTGTAAGTATTACATCTCCTGCATTATACATTTTCCCAATCCTCGTCTTCTTTGTTATCCCATATTTCTTGCATCTTTGTTTGTTGTATTTTGTGCAAGAATTCGTCGTATTGATTTTTTTGTTTTGTGTTTTTGTATACTTCTATCATTTTACTTATTAATTCATTGTATGTTTGGCGAGGATATTCTCTTGCATCTTTTAATGCTTCGACTAATTTTTTATCAAGTTGTATTGTTGTTACATTCATTATATATCACCTATAGCTAGTACATAGTTAATATATAACTAATATTTAAGTTTTTCTTCTACGCGGCCTTATAGAAATCCTATTAAAATTTTAATAATGATGCTATCTTGCGCAGTCATAGAACAAACATCCGTGGTGTGTAGGGCTCGGTTCAAATGTCTAAATAATATGGAAACGGAGCATAGCATCATTAAGATTTTATTGGTTCGAAAAGGATTTCTATGAGGCCTTCTACGCGCAAATTTTCATATCGCAATTACAAGAATTTTTTTGTTTTAAATAATTTGACTATAAGAAAATCGAAAAATTCGCGTATTTTATTAGAAAAAATAAGAAAAAAAAAAAGAATTAATTTAAGTAATTTTTAGCCACAACTTCAAATGTTGGTGCGAGTTGATATGTTTTGTTTACTACAAGTTTATCTGGTCTCGCGTAGCTTTGTTTTATATCTTGCAATTTGTTCTTATCAAAATCTATTGAATCATCACGCGGCTCCATAAGTTGATTTATTTCTGTTTTTTGTTTTAATTTATAATTATCATAGATTTCTTTTCCTATTGTCGCGCCTATTATTGCAACAAGTCCTGTTGCCCATAGTGTTATTCCTACTGCGAGAGCAGTTGGAGTTGTTACGCCTTTTCGATCAAGACTCGCACCTATATTATAAGGTTCATAATTTATTTTATTCATAGTTTTTCACCTTTTAATTAATTTTTTCTTGAATGGAGTTATATTCTTCAAGTTTTCTTATTTTTTCTCTGTATGTCATGTTTTCTTTGTTTATATTAACGTTTCCGTATGAAAATACTGATTTGTCGAATTGTTTTGTTTCATCAGAAGATATAATCCCTTCATCATTTTTATCCCCCTATAACAATAAAGTTCTAGTGTATAGTGCATCATATTTTGATGACATCATCGCATCATCTGTTTTTTTAATTCCGAATGTTGTTGCTGCAACTATTGCTGCAAGCCCTACATATTGTATTATTTTTTTATTCATTTGTACATCTCCCTTTATTTTATTCTTAGTAATAACTGCGTATTTTTAGTTAAGTGATAAATCAACTATTTAAACATTTCTAATTGTGACTACTTTTTAGAGAAAACACTGTTTTTTTGTAGTTGCGTATTTAAATTAGTTTGGTGTTTTAATTTTAAGAGATTTTTGAAATTTATGATTTGATTTTTTTATTAATTGAGTGTATTGATTGTGAGTTGAGAACCGTTGAAAAAAAGGTTAAAAAAAAGTTGAAAGAAATATTTAGTTATTTTTTTTCCATGTATCCACATTTTCCGCATGATGAGCGGTCTTTATGGTTTGCCATGAATGTTCCAGGTCCGCATTTTGGGCATGATTTGTTTTTTCTTTTTGCGCTATCTCCTGCAACTTCGTATACTGTATGTATTTTTTGTGCTGGTTTTTTTGTTTTTCCTTTATCAGCTGATTTTTGTGCTGGTTTTCCGCCTTTCTTTTTTGCTGCCATTTTTTTTGATCCTCAATTATTATTTATTCTTCTTTTTTTTCTTGTTTTGGAAAGTTTTTCTCGATGACTTTTGGAAACTCTATTTTTTTTAGCGTTTCCTCATCTTTGTATGCATATACTGTAACTTGTGCGCATCTTTTTCCGTAGTCTGTGAATATTTTTTTTATTATAAGTAAATCTTCTGTAGTTTTTGTTTTTTTTGCTATTTCTCTCTTTAAGTCTAATCTTTTTGGTGTTGATTTTTCAAATGCTACTTCCAGCATTATTTCTTGTCTTGGTACTACTGCTTGTTTTTCTTGTATTATTTTGATATCCATTTTTTTATACCTATCTTACTTTTATTGCATATTCTCCTGCATCTTCAAGTCCCATTATTTTTGCTATATCTGATTTTTCTGGGTTCACAACATATATTCTTCCCTGCCAGTTAGTTGTTGTACCTCCTGGTGGTTTATAATCTTTAAAGTTTGGATCATCTAGGAATTTTTTTGTTTTTCTGCATACTTCTCGTTTAACTGCCATTTTTATTTGTCACCTTTTTTGGTTTTCTCTTCTTTTATTTTTTTAGTTTCTTCTTTCATCCATTCTTCCTTGCCTAAATATTCTTGTCTCATTGTAAGGCCTATTTTTGGATTTGATAAGTCTTTATATGATATGCTTATTATTCTTGCTTTGCATAAGTCCCCTACTTTAAGCACTCTTTTTGTGTCTTTCCCAAGGAGTGTTTTTTCTTTATTAAAGCTCACGAAGTCGTTCATTGTTTGACTTATGTGTATCATTCCTTCAGCAGGACCCATATTTATGAATGCGCCGAAGTCAGCTATGTCTTTAATTGATCCGAGTAGTACTTCTTGCATTTCTGGAATGAATGTTATTAGTGAAAATTCTGTTTCATAAAATGTCGCACCATCTCCTGGAATAATTGTGCCATCTTGTATTTGGTCTATTCCGAGTACATCTATTACTATTCCGACTTCTTCTGATATATGTCCTTCGTATTTTGCTTTGATTTCGACAATCATTGCATCCTCGAGTTCAAGTTCAAATTTGTCTGGTGCTATTCTTATGAAGTCTTTTACTTTTATTTTGTAAAACATTTAGTTATTCACCCCAATTCTAGGTATTTTTTTTGTCTGAGTGTGATTATCCTGACAGGTATTTTTTTTAATTGTTGTTTTAAGTCTTTATCCTGTGTCGCGATTATTGTTTTCTCAGGGTTTTTTGCAGCATAGTCTAATATAGATTCATCTGCATAATTCTTAGAGGAACCGTTAATTGTTTTTAAGTTTTTTTGTTTTATAAGTATAAGTCCAAGTTTGGCATTTAGGCCTTGTTTTTGTTTTCCTGTGGTTAAAATTATGTGTTCGAGTTCTTTTATCGTCGAGTCCATAACGTATAAATCATATGACTCATTCATTAGTCTGTCCATTTCCGTAAATATATCTATGCCTACATCGCCTGGTATAAATAAGAAATTTGTGTCTAGTATAATTTTTGTTTTTGGTTTAAATATGTTTAGCATTTTTCTGAGGTTTTTATATTATTTTTTATTTTGGTTTATATTTAAAAGATTTTCTTTGGGTATTTCTTCGTTATAGTTATTTTTTCCATTGAAGAATGCTTCGAAGTTTATCCAAGTTGTCCAGTTTCCTCTTTTTTTAAGTTTTTTATGTGCGAGGAGTGCCACTCTTGAGGGTTTGTGATCTGATATTAGTTCATAATCGGAGAGGTGTTCTTTTATTTTTTTTGTAAAGTCTACAACTTCTGTGTGTTGAGGCATGTTTTCTCGTTTGAGTCGTTCTTTTGAGGCTCCGATGAACATGTATGCTTTTACTTCTATAAATTCAGGCTCCGCTCGTTTTATGAGTTCTGCGTATCCTTCGGGATTTTTATCATTCATTTCTTTAATGAGTGTTATTCTGATGCATTTTCTGTATTTTTTTTCTCGAAGTGCATCAATACTCGCGATTAATCTTTCCCAGTAGTCTTTAAATAGTGGTTTTCCTGTTGCTTTTAATGTTTCTCTATCAGGTCCATCAATGCTTAAATATAATTGTGTTACGCGTTTAAGTTTGGTTATGCTCTCAGGGTTTTGCCCGTTTGTAACGAGAAATGTTGATATTTTTTGTTTGTGCATTTCATTTATAAGTTCGTTTACTTTTGGGTAGTTTATTGGTTCACCTGTAAGTGATAGTGCTGCATGTCGTATATTTTTTGTTTCGTTAAGTATTTTTTTGTTTGCTTTTTCGTTTCCAAAAAATCCTATTAAAAGTTTTTCGTGTGCTTTTTGGCTTTCTTCGAGTATTTGTGTGGGATCATCAATATTCCATGTCCAATCCTTAGATACTGGGCTTTTATAGTCTCTCCAGCAGAATACACATCTATTTGCGCAACTCATGCTTGTTGTCATTTGGAGGCATTGGTGTGTGTTTATTCCGTAGAATTTGTGTTTATAACAAGTACCTTGTCCCAGTATTGTTTTCTTTGTCCACCCGCAGATTTTAACAGCACTATGTGTGCCTGCGGTTCTATATCCTTGTTTTTCGAGTGTTTTTTTTATCTCAGGAGTTATCATATCTTTTGGCATTTTTATAGTTAGAAGTTTTTTATTTAATAAAAATGTTTGTTTATGTAATGCGTGAAATAAAGTTCTTATTCATAGTAACCTTAATTATTGTATTTTCTATTTTTTTATTATTTTCTATATTTGTTGTAGTGCTTAATTCGTATTGCCTGAGTCGTAGTGCCTGAGTCGTAGTGCCTGACAATTAGGTTATTATATAAAAGTTTTTTGGGTTAATTTTATATTGTAGTTATTTTTTTATTAATTATGCTTGATTATGGTATTGTTGGAAATTGTAAAACTTGTGCCTTAGTTAAAAAAGACACCTCTGTTGATTGGATGTGTTTTCCTGATTTTGATAGTCCTAGCGTATTCGGTAAGATTTTAGATGATGAGAAAGGCGGTTTTTTTAGAGTATCTCCTACAGGTGAGTTTGATGTATCTCAAGAGTATGATGAGTTTACTGCTGTTTTAACTACTACTTTTTCTTCTCGTAAAGCTAAATTTAAGGTTGTTGATTTTTTTCCTCGTTATCGTAAGATTTTACCGAGTAAGCGTACTGGTTTATTTCGTCAAAATTGTTTGGTTCGTTTAATTATGCCTGTTCGTGGAAAACCTGAGTTGAAGATTAATTATGATCCAAGGCCAGGTTATGCTAAATTTGAAGTTACGCATAAAGTGTCTGATGATTTAATTTGGAGTTTTGCTGGCGATGATTTTATTACGCTTAAGGCTAATATTGATTATTTGGCTTTATTAAAAGAAGAGAAAATTATTTTAGATAAGACTTTGTTTTTTGTTGTTGGTGCTGATCCTGATGAAAAATATAATGTTACTTATTTGAAGCGTCTTTTGAGTTCTACTAAGAATTATTGGAAGAAGTGGGTCGGGACGCTTAATTTGCCTGTTCAAAATGCGAATAAGATTATTCGTAGCGCGATTACTTTAAAATTGCTCACATACTCTCAAACTGGCGCGATTGTTGCCGCGCCTACAACGAGTATTCCTGAGGAGGTTGGGTCTCCTAGGACGTGGGATTATCGTTTTTGTTGGGTTCGTGATGCTGCTTTCACAGTGAGTGCTTTTAAAAAAATTGGTCGTGATTATGAGGCGCGTAAATTGATTGAATTTATGTTTGATTATTCTTTGAAGCAAAAGCAGCCTTTACAGCTTATGTATGGTATTCGTGGTGAGCGTAAATTAACTGAGCGTACGTTAGAGCATCTTAATGGTTTTTATGGTTCAAAGCCTGTTCGTACAGGTAATGCTGCGTATAATCAGAAGCAAAATGATATTTATGGCAGTCTTGTTGATTTAATTTATATGTATTATGTTTTTTATGAGTATGAAACTAAGCTTAAAAGGAAGCATTGGGATTTTTTGAAGTATTTGGTAAGTGAAATTGAGCATAATTGGAAAAAGCCGGATCAAGGTATTTGGGAGTTTCGTGGTCAAAAGCAGCATTTTATTTATTCTAAGTTGATGTGTTTTGTTGGTATGAATTACGCTATGCGTACTGCTCAGCATTTTGGTCATAATAGTTATGCTGAGAAGTGGGCTTTGCTTCGTGATGAGATTAAAAATGATATGTTAAAGCAGGGTTGGAATGAAACTCGTCGTGCTTTCACTATTTTTTATGGATCTAATGATTTTGATGCTGCTGCTCTTAAAATGAGTTATCATGATTTTCTTGAGCATGATGATCCTCGTTTAATTAATACTATTTTGATGATTGATAAGCATCTTCGTACAGGTCCTCTTGTGCATCGTTATAAAATTGAAGATGATTTTGGTAAATCGCATAGTACATTTACTATTTGTTCTTTTTGGCTTGTTGATGCGCTCTATAAAATTGGTAGAGAAGATGAAGCGAGAGAGATGTATGCTGAGCTTTCAAAGTGTAGTAATCATCTTGGTCTTTATGCTGAGGATTTAACTGTTAAAACAAGGGAGAATATTGGTAATTTTCCTCAGGCATACACTCACATAGCGTTAATTTCGTCTTCTCTTCTTCTAAGTGAGTGGAATACTTATAGGATGAAGCCGACGCATAAAAGTAGAAATGTAAACAAAAAGAAACAAATTAAATAAATTATATCTAGCATTCAATAAATACTAGCCATTATGCTTAACAATTAGTTGAGCGCTTGAAGCATAAAATACAAAACTTCGAAACTTATTTTGAAGCCACTAACACTTTGTGTAAGTATGCTCTTGGCGCATTTATTGAATGTGCTCGCGGATTTAATTAAATTCGCATACTAATTAAATTCGCATACAATAACACATTCCATTGTGCACATTTCTGCGTCTGGGTCGTGTCTGCATGCTGATTCACATTCTTTGAAATCTCCTCCGAGGTATTCGCATGTTTCTTGTGATATGTATTCGCATTCGTTGTGTTCTTCTAGGTATGTTCCGCCGAGTAGTCCGCAGGCTTCGTGTGGTTCTAAGTTTTCTAGTTCTTCAAGTGTAAGTTCTCTTGTATATATTTCTCCGTTGTGTTCGCATTGTTCAGGGTATGATTCCATCACTGGGTTTCCTGCAGATACGCATTCCTCGAAGTTTGTTACTAGTTCATCATTTTGCCATTGTACTGGTTGTATATTATCTGCGCCTTGTGCCTCAGCCATGCATCTGTTTCCAAATTCAATAGTTGTTGTGCATTCGCCTGTATTGCAAGGGAATGTGATTTCTCCTGTAACTGGCATGTATTCTTTTGTGCATGCTGTTGGTTCAATGTAGTATTCTGCGTATTCTTCGCAGTATTCATTTCTAACTTGCATACATTCATCTAGTGATGGACAGTATGTTTCGCCTAAATCTAAATTACATTCTAGTTGTGTTTCGTTATTTATGTCATCGTTTATATTTCTGTTATCCTCGCCATCGCATGCTGCAATTACAAGTGTTGATATTATTAATATTGCAAATAATGTATATTTTATTAATTTTGATTTCATTTATTTCACCTTTTTTGTTTTTTTATTTTATTTGGTTTTTATTATTTTTAATGTATTTATTATTAGTTAAAGCCTTTTAGTATTTAAATACTTTTTAGTGTTCAAGGCTGTTTGAAGTTATTTTAGGCAATTTTTTTAAATAAAGTAAGAAAACTAGACCTACTAATGAATAGAAACATAATACATATTGTTCAAAGTGAGATTTTTAAAGTTGTGCCTAGATTCTCTTTTTTAAGCAAAGCAGATGTGGACATTTTAGTAAATAACCTACACTCTGGCTTGATTTCTTTGAATTATTATCCTGATGTTATTGTTGGAATTTCTTCAGGTGGAAATTATGCTTCTGCTAGGCTAAGTGACAAGTTTGGTGTGCCTTTAAAAAATGTGCATATTTCTCATTACAATATATCTTTTTGTGGTTTGGATTTGGATGAAATTGTAGGAGTTTATAGTGTTGCCAGATTATTTAATTATAAACCAAATACTTTTTTGAAAAATAATGTAGATGGTTCTTTTTTGAAGGATAAGTCTGTTTTGTTAGTTGATGATGATTCTTATTCAGGGTTTACTTTGAGAATTGCTAAAAATGCAATTTTAGAACATGAGCCTAAATCATTGAAAAGTATTGTTTTGCATACTTATTTTAATAATGCTGAAGTTGATTTTGCAGGAAAGTTTTATGAAAAAAGAGAATTTTATAATTTAAAGTTGAGGTTTCCTTGGTCTAAAATATCACCTCATTTTAAATCCGGATACTTTTGAGTGCGTTTATTATAAGTATCTACTTTGATACTGTTTTCTTTGAGAAAAAAAAAGAAATGCCTTCACTTAAAAGTAGCTTGGGGGGTTGCTTTTGTGAAGGCATGAGAATATAAGTTAAAAAAAGGTTGAAAAAAGCGTTTTTTTCTCTGCCTAATCTTTTTATTTATTTGACGATTTCTATGCCGAGCTCTGAGCTAAGTCTTTGTCTTGCTGACTCTGCGTGTTTTGCGCTTGGTTTGCCTAGTATCCATGGAGATTTTACGCCTGTTATAATAGTCATAACGGTAATTTTTCCTTTCATCTCTTCAGATACGCGTGCACCCCAGATGACGTTTGCATCATCATCCATTGCTTCTGTTACGAGTTCTCCTATTTTGCTAATTTCGTCTAGTGTCATGTCCATTCCGCCGTGGATTTGGATGATTGCTCCGCTTGCGCCTTCGTAGCTGATATCTAGGAGTGGGTTTGATAGTGCTCCTTTTACTGATTCTTCTACTCTGTTTGCTGTGTCGCTTGCGCCGACGCCGATTGCTGCTACGTCTCCGTTTGTCATGATTGTTCTAACGTCTGCATAATCTAGATTTACTAGGCTTGGTACTGCGATTGTTTCTACGATTCCTTTGATCATTGTTGCTACTAGTTCGTTTGCGACTGCGAATGCTTGTTGTACGGGGAGGTTTCCTGCGATTTGCACTAATCTATTATTATCTATTACTATTACTGTGTCTGATACTTTTCTGAGTTGTTGGAGTCCGTATTCTGCTTTATCTACTCTTGCTCTTTCAATTTTGAATGGCATTGTTACGGTTCCGATTACGATTGCACCCATGTCTCTTGCTACTTGTGCGACTACTGGTGCTGCGCCTGTTCCTGTTCCACCACCCATTCCTGCGCATACAAAAACCATATCTGATCCTTTTAGTGAATCTTTAATGCTTGATAGGCTCTCTTGTGCTGCTTCTGCTCCTTTTTCGGGGTAGCCTCCACATCCAAGGCCTCTTGTGACATCTCTTCCTATTAGGAATTTTCTATCTGCTTCGACAATGTTTAAATGTTGTTGGTCGGTGTTGCAGGCTATGATTTCTGCGCCTTGAACTCCTTTGAGGTATAGCCAGTTGGTCATGTTTCCGCCACCGCCACCGCACCCGATGACTTTGATGTTTGCTTGTCCTACTTCTACTTCTGGTTGGTATTCGTGTTTCATATTTTCCATTTTTTTATTTCCCCCTCCGCTTTTTATTTTTTTTGAGCATTAAGCTTTTTCTGGTTTTTGCCAGTATTGAGCAAAGCTCTGGTTTGGATTAGTGGAGTGTTATTTTTTTGTCACGTTTTTTGTTCTTTTAACGAGCCAATGTTATTCTAGAAAGTATATTTTATATTATATACTTATAACTAGCAAAACATTTATATAGTTGCTAAACTCATTATCTTTTAGAACATGTTGTGACTTATCGCCAAGGTCACTTGCTTGATTCGCCAAAATCAAGTTTTTTTCGTCGAAACCATTTCGCCAAAAATGTTTTTCGATAAATTGTAAATATTTGTTTACCCGTCCCTTGGTTTTTCTTAATTTAATTACTTGCATATGTTATATATAAATGTTTTTGTTCTATAATAAACAATATATAAAAGACACTATTGCAAAGAATATGTTAAAAAGATATATTAAATCATTTTTATCGTCTAAGATTGCCAAAGAATTATTTTTTTTCCAGGGTAAAGTCCCATTGAAGCCATCTGATCATATTGAATTGGCGACAATAACAAATAAATAATATTGAATTTATATTTTTCTTTAATTTCATTTGTTCTATCTCTAATTAAGTTTTGATTAATTCCTTCGCCAACTATTAAAACGCTTACTTTATCACGTTCTTCTTTCCCATGTTGTATCGCCATATCAACACCTTCTACTGTTTTTATGAAATCTGCAAATTCTTGTATCGCGGATTTCTTGTCCTCTAAAATGCTTGAAAATATAGTTAGATTTTGTTCATTTGCAACATATGTTTTCAAATATCTATCCTTATACTCAATTATTAATTCTAGTTCTTTTAGTTGCAATATAATTCTATGAGCTGATGCTGGCGGTACTTTTGTCACCCTTGCAATCTCCCTTAAATAATATTGTCTTTCAGGGTTGTTCACAAAGAGCCTGAGTATTTTGATTATCTTGCGATCAAATAGAGTTTCTATTACTTTTTTCTTATCCACACACTGTCGTGTCGTCTAATACTATATAAACTTTACTGTTTTTGGAACGGCGTTCCATTTTTGGAACAGCTTGGTTCGAGCCATTTCGCAACCTTGATTAAGCAAAAATATTAAAAAATAAGACGAACCCAGATTCTTAGAAAAAAGGAAGATTAAATGAAAAGACTAGCAAAAAGATCACAAAGTAAAGAATATTTACTAGGTGTAAAATTATCCCAAGAAAATCTTAATCTAAGTAAACGCGAAGCAGAATCATGTTTGAAAATATATTTTAAAGTAGAATATATGTCTTGTTTAAACAATATTTGTTTATTTAAAATCAAAGGAGATTTAGCTAACTTGAATAGGTGTCTTGATAGACTCGCGTTTTCAAAAGAAGGTTATTTGTTTTCAAAATCAAATAGTTTTGATAATTCTCTCAAAGATCTTTTAGTTGATTTAAATTTGCCACATGGTGAAGCATCTAGTTTTAAAATTTTACCTATTTTATATAAAGAATCTGAAAAAGCCAATATAATCAGTAGTTTTGCAAGCAAAGTTTTAGAAAAAAGTATTTCCGGCAAGATTTCCTTATCAAATCCTGATTTTGTTGTTTGTGCAAGCACCACCCCCAATCTTTTAGGCGTTCTTGTTTGGACTAATAAAGACGCGTCGCGTCATCGTAGGATGCATTTAAAGCCCGCCCCACATCCTAGTGGTATTGATCCTAGGCTTGCCAGAGCCATGATTAATCTTGCTAGTGCTAAATTTGAAGTTTTTGATCCGTTTTGTGGCGCCGGAGGTATTTTGGAGGAAGTAAAGCTTTTAAGTCTAAAGTATATTGGAACCGATATTTCTTGGAAGATGATTAATCTTGCAAGGGCAAATCTTAAAAGTAAAGACGGCCTTTTTTGCAAGGATGCCTTGCTGTGGGACAGGCAAGTTGAGTGTGTTGTAACTGATTTGCCTTATGGTAAGAATTCTAAGCTTGTTGGTTCTTTAAATGTTTTAATTAATAATTTTTTTGAGAAATACATTACGGTAACGAGTAAAATTGTTGTTTGTGCACCTAATTCTTATGATTTGGAGTTTTATGCAAAAAATCATGGTTGGACATTGTATGATTTCTTTGAGGTTTATGTTCATGGTTCGCTCACGCGTAAAATTCATGTTTTTGAAAATACAACCCTTATTAACTCAAATAAGCGCGACATCAATTAGAAATATTTATATAAGCTCATCTTTAAGCATGAGTTTAGGTGAGATAAATATGTTAACTACAACTAAATCTATGCTTAAAAAAGCTCAGCGAGGAGAGTATGCTGTTGGTGCTTTTAATACGAGTAATTTGGAATTTTCAAGGGCAATTATTGAAGCTGCTGAGGAGTTGAAGTCCCCTGTAATTGTTCAAACTTCTACTAGTGCAATAAAGTACGCAGGAATTAAGGAGATTTATTCCATTGTGAATTCTCTTGCAAAGTCCGCGAAGGTTCCTGTTGCTCTTCATTTAGATCATGGTCCTGATTTAATTTGGGCAAAAAAGTGTTTAAATACTGGTTATACTTCTGTTATGATTGATGCGTCTGCGCTTCCTTTTAAAGAGAATGTCGCGTTAACTAAAAAAGTAGTAGCTTCTGCAAAAAAGCATGGTGCGAGTGTCGAGGCTGAGATTGGCGCGCTTCAAGGTATTGAAGATGATTTGGTTGTTGATTCAAGTAATGCTCATTTGACTAATCCTATTGAGGCAAAAAAGTTTGTTGAGCTTACTGGTTGTGATTCTTTAGCTATTGCTATTGGTACTAGTCATGGTCCTTATAAGTTCAAAGGTAAATCTAGACTTGATTTTAAGCGTCTTGATGAAGTTAGAAGAACAATTAAAATACCTATAGTATTACATGGTGCATCTAGCATTCCTCAAAAAACTTTAATTAAGGCTAGAAAGTATGGTGCAGTCATCGGGGACGCGCATGGCGTTAGTAATTCTGATTTAAAAAAGGCAATTAAACATGGTATTTGTAAGGTGAATATTGATTCTGATTTACGTTTAGTGTTTAATGCTGCGCTTCGTGAGTTTTTAGCAAAGAATCCTAAAGTGTATGATCCTAGAACTATTTTATCTTATACTAATAAAGCTATTAAGGAATTTGTTAAAGAAAAAATCAAGGTTCTTGGTAGCGCTGGCAAGGCTTAGTTTTTAGTCTTTAGACCTTAATTGATTATTTATTTTTTTTATTTTCTAAGCGCATCTTTTGGTGCTTTGCCTTCGAATAATACGTCTTTTAGTTTTTTTGTGATTTCTAGTGGTTCGTCGTGTTGCCAGATATTTCTGCCGACTGCGACGCCTACTGCGCCTGCTTGTGTTGCTTCATGCACTGCCTTTAAGAATTGTTCATCTGGGTGCTTCTCACCTCCTGCGATGATTACTTTTGTTTTTCCTGCGCACTTAGTTATCCACCTCATTCCTTCTGCATCTCCGTTGTATTTTACTTCAACTACATCAGCGCCGAGTTCCATTGCGCATCTAGCTGCGTATGCTATTGTGTCTGTATCTTGTTCATTCACTCCTTCGCCGCGTGGGTGCATCCAGCATATTACTGGTATTCCTGCATTATGTGCTTGCTCACATATTCGTCCGAATTCGACGAACATTTGTTGTTCGTGTAAGCTTCCAAGGTATATTGTATATCCTACTCCTGCTGCGCCAAGTTCTAGTGCGTGTTTGACTGATGTATGTTGTAAGGATAGTGGGTCTCCTTTTGGGTGTGTTGTTCTTCCATTTAGCTTTATTATTAGCGGTACGTCTTTAAAGTAGCTCATGTAATATTTGTCAGCTATTCCTGTTTGAAGAACTAGTGCTGTGTATCTGCCTTCAAGTGCGATGTCAAGTACATAGTTTGGGTCTGCCGTTTTTGTGTTGAGATCTTTGGGGCCGTGTTCAAATCCGTGATCGTATGAGAGCATCATAATTTTATCTTTTTTCATAATTCTATCTATTTTTATTTTTTTCATGAATCATCAATCCTCTTTTGTTTTTCTTATAATTTTTTTGTTATTATTTTTCTTTTATCTTTTTTTATTGAGTAAAGCATTTCTTTTTTTGTTAGTAGTTTGTTTTTTGCGCCTCGGCTTTGTATTACTTGTTCTGCTTGTATCATGCCCCATTTTAGTGCGTTTTTTATATTGTTATTTGTCATTATAGCTGCTGTGAATGCTGATGCGAATGCATCTCCTGCACCTGTTGTCTCAACTAGTTTTACTTTTTTTGGGTGTGCATGTAGTAAATTTTCACCATCATAACCATATGCTCCTCTGGATCCGTCTGTTATCACTATAACGCCTTTTGGTTTTATTATTTTTTTTAATTGTTTAAATGCGTCATTCATGTTTTTTGTTTTTGTGAGTAGTAATGCTTCTTCTTTGTTAAATACAAGTATATTTGTCGCAGCAAGTATTGGATTCAATTCTTTAATTCCTTTAACTACTAAGTATTCTGATGGATTAAATGTTAGTTTTATGTTGTTTTTTTGTGCGTATCTTGCAAGGCTTTTTAATAGATCAAGACTTGAGCTCATCATTGAACTGAAGTAAAACCATTTTGTTTTAAGTTTTGTTTTGTCAACTTCCCTATATCTGAAGTTGTCGTTTGAACCTTTGTGTGTGAGTATTGTTCTATCATGAGCTATTGAATCTAAAATAACAGAATATCCTGATTGTTTCCCAAATGCACCTATGAAGTCTATATTCAGTTTGTTTATTTCATGTAATATTTTAGCTCCATTTTCATCGTGTCCTATTTTTCCAAGGTATGCTGTTTTAAATCCTAGTTTCTTAAAGGATGCTGCCGTGTTTGTTCCGCCTCCACCTAGATGAAATTCTAAATTAGTTATGAGTATTTTTGAACCTAAAGGATATGCTAGCACTTCTTTTTTTTTCTTTGTTTTTTTAGAAATGTTTACTACTTCAACATCTGTGTGTACAAATGCATCCAGTGTGTTGCTACCTACAGTTATTACATCATACAATTTATTTTCACCTCTTTTTAAAAAATAGAAAAATTATTTAAAATTATAATAGCGGGTTTTGTCCACCATATAGTGCGTGAAATGCGCCTTCTTTGAATTCGAAACTGAATACATCTGGTTTGAATTTTGTTGCTCGCATTTTGTCTATTTTTATCTCTCGCACTATATTCCGTCTGAATGGTGTGAGTCTTAAATCTATTATTCCATCGCATAAGAATGCTTCGCTATCATAGGTTTGTGAATCAGATAATTCGTTGTATGATCTCTCAGATATCATATAAGATGTTAGGTTTAAATCTCTTAAAAAGTCAAATAAGTAGAATAATTCTAGGCGAGGATTTTCGAAGGTTGATACTGTGTATAGTGCTCTAAGCGAATCGAATGTTACAAGTTCTATTCCTACTTCTTTTTTTGCTCTAAGTATTATGTTTTTTACAACATTGAGCCAGCTTCTATTTTCGCTTACTTTTATATCTTTTACTTGTTTTCTAATACATGCAACATCTGTTACTATTATGTTTCCTTGTCCTTTTTTTACTTGTTTTAGTAGTGCGCTAAAATTTGTTAGATCATCTATATGCACTATATTTATTTTGTTTAGATCAAAACCCATATTCACCATGTTTTTTAATATTGATTCATAGGATTGTTCTAACGATATGTACAGTCCCGTTCTTTTTTTTAATAATGCTTCTTGGTATAGTATGTTGAAGCACAGTGATGATTTCATTGTTCCTGCAGATCCGTGTACTACGACTATGTGCCCTTCAGGTATGCCTCCTTGCATATTTTCATCAAGACCTTTAACGTAGGTTTTTATTCTTTTTATTTGATTAGGACTTTCTATTATATTTTTAGACATCTACTCTTCACCCCTCTTATTCTTTTTATAATTTGTTTTGTTTATAAATTTTTTCTTTAATTTATTATAAATTGGATTTAACGCGCCTCTACTTCGAGGGAAGTTGTGAATCCAATTTGCAATGATACGAAATCCATATTAAAAATTAATATTGTTTCTTCCTAAATTCACTGTTTAACACATATAATTTTTAGGATTTTTGTTTTGTTTATTTTCCTTCTTTATAATGAAGCCAAAGCACAGTTCCTTCTTTTGTTTGTACAACTATATTATTTTTTACTACTGCGCAGCCTATAACTAAACCTCCCGTTTTGTATTCCCAGACTTTATCTCCTATTATTTCTCCAGGTGCATTACTGGGTATATCTGAATAATTACCGTTTTGTGCAACTATTCCTGAAACTCCTGGAACATAATCTATGATGTATAAACCTTTTCCTGTAAGCACATACACTTTATTATCATATGACCCTACTATTACCTCCATTGCGCCATCTTGATCTACATCTCGTGGTACTGGTTTGCCTATTATCCAGAAATCTGTTTCATAATTCCATAGTTGGTGTCCTTGCATTGTTAAAACATAGATATTTCCATCTGTTGAACCAAATATTATTTCATCCATGCCATCTTCATTTATGTCAAGTACTGTTGGCTCTGAATATATTGCGCCTTTTGTTTTGAATTTCCAGATTAATTTCCCTTCATAAGATATGCAATATAAATTGTTATCAACACCGCTAACTAGTATTGCATTCGTATTATCATATAATTTTGCAAGTACTGGTTTTGATGCTATTTTGTCTTTTGTTTTAAAAACCCAGTTTAGTTTTCCTTTAAGTGTTAATGATTTTATTATACCTGAATTATCTCCAAAAATTATATTATTTTCTAGCATTATTGGTGTTGATTCTATTTCTGAGTTATTTACAAGTTTTCTTAATAATTTACCTTCATTTGATAATATATAAATATTTTTATCTGTCGAGCCGAATATTAGGCCTGTTTTATTTGTTCCTGTAATTGTAAATGAATTTATTGCCCCTCTTATTGGGTGATTCATTTTATATTTCCAAATCATATTTCCTTTATAATCTAATGCGTAAACAACACCATATTCTGTTCCAAAAATTATGTTTTTTTTACCATCGTTATTTAAATCAACTATTAGAGGTGCATGATTTATACTATTGCTTTTCTCGAAGTCAAGAAACATTGCATCTTGTTCAGATATGTCTTCAGACACTATATATTTCCATTTTATTTCTCTATTCTCAGAAAATACCAATATCTCGCCTTTTGTATTTGTAAGTATGGTCTCTATTTCTCCATCGCCAGTTATATCTTCACATATTGGCGCAGATGTGCTCTCTGAGCCTAATTCAAATTTTGTTATAAGATCTATTTTGCCTTTTTTTATTCCGAAAAATCGTCTTATTATTTTTAGTAGTTTGTTCATTTTTATCACGTTTTTTTCTCTGATGCCCACATAACTATTAAAAAATATATAGGTACAACAAATATTATAAGTCCAAAGCCCATGAGTTTAAATAAATATTCAAGTCCTCTTGTTTGTGCAATAAATGCACTTGTTATCACAATTAAAATAAAAGGTATTAAGCTTAAAAATCCTGCTGATGAATAAAAGTTTTGTCTATCTTCAAGCGATAATACTTTTGATGCCAATATTCCTTGTGCTGAACCTATTAATGCTGCGCCTAGCACAGATAATATGTTTGCTGCAACTATTGCTGGGTAAAAATATGTGTTATATACTATTGTTAAAGGTAGTGTTGCCATGAGGCATGTTCCAAATACAAACATAGGTACCACGCCTACTGTTTTGTTTATTTTTGATGTTATAATAGGACCTATTAGTGCTACGATTAATGCTAATGAGTACATCACAGCTATGTTCATAAAACCTCCTAGCCACTCATTTTTTAAATGTTGAAATACATATATTCCAACATATGAATTTATTATTGATTGGAATACTGATATAAATAGCATTCCGAGTGTTAGCACTAATAAATATTTATTTTTAAAAAAAGATTTTGATTTTTCTAGTAATTTGTTATAATATGCTGAGTAATCTATTGCTCTGATTACTGATTCTTGGTTTATTTTTACTTTTGAGAATATATATGATGAGAATATGAATGCAAAAGCAGTTATTTCGAAAGTTAGAAGATATCCGTATAACTTTTGTGTTATTGTATCTCCTATAAGTTTTATTGTTATTGCTCCGCCATTTAGTAGTGTTAAATCTAGTATGCCTGCTGCGAGAAGCATAGATGCTGAAATTAAAATTAGTCCTTTGAGTGTTGATGAGGAAGATAATCTTTTTATTTTTCCTTTTTTTGAGTATTTGTTTAGGAAATTATTGAATAATTCTCCGTATGCAGCAACACCTACACTGCCTATTAGAAGACTTATTGCGAAAAGCATCGGATTTTTTATTGTGACTGCGAGCGCAAGTAAGAGGAAGCTAAATCCAAATATTAAGCCTGCAATACTTATTATTCTTTTCGATATTTCTCTTTTTTCAGTTATTTCTTTTATGAATGTTGATATAAATGTGTTAAAAACTGATTTTAATCCATTTATTATTCCTATAAGTAGTAGTGATGCGCCAGTAAATGAGAATAATATGTTTATAAATTGTGTTGATGAGAAGCCATAGCCTAGTTTGTCTAAGTAATATTTTTTTTTGAGGAGTTTTTCATTTTTTATATCTACTTCTCTCTCCTCATCTCTCCCCTCTTTTTCCATTCTTAATATAATTTGATATTGATTTTTATACTTTTTTGTATACGTAATCATTTATATATTTATTGAAAATTTTTTTATATGACTACTTCTTAATGGTTTGTTTATTTTTTTTTATTTGTGAAGTACTTGCGTGGTTAAATTTATGGCGCGTTTGCTTGGTCGTAAAAATATTCAGGCATTGCTTCTGGCGTTTTTAAATTTAAGTATTGTTTTATTACATCATGTAATTTGTATGTTTTTATCCATAAATCTGTTTTTAGATATTCTACTTGGTCTTTGTATATGTATATTAAAAAATATCTGTATAAGTATTTCATTATTGGGTGGTTTCTCCAAAGTTTATTATAGTCTATCATGAGATATGTACTGCATCGCATTATGACATCGCCCACATTTGATTTTAGTTTTTTTCCTTTATAAGTAGTTTCTTTTTTTCCCATGTTTAGTGTTTGAAAATCAAATTTTAGATAATATTTGAAATATTTGCTTCCGTTGGGCACGTGGTGTGTTCGCCACCATATATGGTGTTCTTTATTTCCATTCCCTAAGATTTTTTCTAAATATAATGTTTCTATATTGTCGTCGTTTGAGTCCACTGATACAAATTTATGAGTGATTAGCCAATTGTGGACGAGTTTATATAAATTTTTTAAGTGTAATACGTCTTCATGTTCTACTTCGAAGTTTGCCATTTCAAGAACGTGTTCTTCATCTTTTGGGTTAAAATTTAAATCAGGCATTTTTTTTATTGAATATCTTATTTTTATAAATCTTTCTGATTGTTAATATTGGTACTCGGTATTCTTGGCTAAGATAGTGTATAATACAAGAATATTTTTTGTAGTGTAAAAAGGAGTGCTTCAATTTTCAGTTTTTAATTCCTTGTTTATTGTTTTTATATTTGTGAAACTGAGACTTATTTAAGTGGTGTTGACGCTTTATGCTGCAGACTAGTTTTTCGGCCTCATAGAAATACTTTTAGAATCAATAAAATCTTAATTATGCTGTGCTCCGTTTTCATGTTATTTAGACATTTGAACCGAGTCTCACACATCACACGGGTTTAATCTAGAACTACGCGAGATAGCACCATTATTAAAATTTTAGTAGGATTTCTATGAAGCCAGTTTTTCGTAAGGTTTAAATATATCGACAATAATAATTTATTTGTATTGATTAGTAGAGGTGCATTTTTGGTTTATACTTTAAGTTATTCAAATATTCATGAGAGTGATAAAGATCTTGTTGGCGCAAGGGCTCTTTGTTTGAGTTTTGCTCGTAATAATAATATAAATACAGGTTTGTTTTTTGTTTTAACTAGTTCTGCTTTCAAATTTTTTTTTGAACATAATAATATTCAGGAACAATTAATTAAATTAAAAGATGTTAAAGAAGAAGATTTTTGGGTTGAATTAAAAAAAGTAGTTTCGCAAGGTGAGTTTCCTGATGATGTTCTTCGAGATATTCGTGAGTCTTATAATGCGTTAAGTGTGTCGGATAATGCTGCAAATAATATTTTAAGGTCTTTTGATGCAAGAGTTAATATGTTTATCAGTAGTGAGAAAGATTTTAGTTTAGAAGGTGTTTTTTTAAACTTTAAAGGTTTTGATAATATTTTAAGAGGTATTAAAAGTTGTTGGTTTTCTTTTCTAAAACGTCAAAGTAAATCTAGTTTGTTAAATAATAACTTTAATTTTTGTGGTGTTGTAATTGAGAAATTTATATCTTCTGAGTTTTCTGTTGAGGTGGAGCTTGCGCGTTCTAATTTGAATTTGTTTGTATATAAGGGTTTGCCAGATATTTCATTCGATATTTGTAAAGATTCGTATAATTTGTCTTTGAATCATTTGGAGTTTTTAGGTTATGAATTAGTAAATCAAAATTTTAGTATTATTCATCAGGAGGATTCAGGTGTTCTTTTGAAAAAGAGATTGGGTAGAGCAGGTTCTGATAATAAAGCATCTAAGCAAGTTATATCTGAGTGTGCTAGGTTTGCTAAGAAGTTTTTTTTAAATTTTGATGAATCGGTTAGGCTTGTTTTTTTGGTTAAAAGAGATGTTCCTTTTTTGTCCATAGTTGATTTTTTAAATAAACCTCCTGAAGAATTTGACTCGTTGAAACGTAGTTTAGAATCTTTGAATTCGTCTCTGAGTGCTGAGAGTGAATTTAAAAATGAAGATTTTTCTGAGACTGTTGATTTGCCTCCCGTTGTTGATTCTGATTTGCTTTTTAATAAGCCTGACAATATTTCTTCAAATATTAATTTAGTTGAAGAAACTCGTGTTGGTGAAATTGAAGATAAGGCTAATAATGAGTTTGATGATTCTGATGAGTTTATCATTCAAGGTGAGTCACAAATTAAAACTGATTCGCCTGATTATTTGTCTTCTTTTTTTAAGTTAATTGAATTGCTTGAAGAGGATATTACTAAAGCGTATGTTGAATCTTTTGGTTTTTCTCCTTCTAGTTTTGAAGATGCTGTTTTTGAACTTGATTCAAAGCATAGTTTTAGTTTTAGAGATGAAGTTTTAGAAATACTAAAAGTTAAATCTAGCATTATGCAAGGGGAAGAGATTTCTGAGGTTAGAATTGGTGCTTTGTGTAAAACTGTTGAGGAGTTTTTAAGGAGGGACGGTTAATGATGAAGTTTTTGCGCGAATTATTTAAAAGAGATCCTGAACTTTATTCTGTTGAACGTAATAGTATTCAGTTAAATAAAGATATTTTTAATATTATTGTTAAGACTGAAAAAATTCTTGATGATTTGAAAAGTTATTTATCTAAAGGAAATATTTCTTTAAAAGAGGCGAAGATGGCTGAGTTCGAGAATTCTTTGCTTAATATGAAATCTAAAGTTGATGCTTTGCGTCTTGATGTTCAGCATATTTTAGATATTGAGTTAAAGCATAAAGATTATATTTTGCTCAATGATGATTTCTATTTGAAAGATAAGTTGTATAGAATTGATGCGATGAGTAGGGTTCTTGAGGAGTTGCTTGATTTGATTAGTGAAAAGCCTGCAATAAATGAACTTAAAGAAATGCTTAATTATATTTATTCCCGTATGAATATTTTGGTTGATTCTGTTAATAACATCACTAGTGATGATAAACGTCTTGAAGAAGTTTATTCTAGGCTTCGTGATCTTTAGTGTTTTGTTTTATTGTTGAGTCCGCGTCTTGTTTTATTCTTTTTTCGTAGTCTGTTTGTTTTTCTGCTTCGTTTTTTTCTTGTGAGAATGTATTTATTAGTTCGATAATTGTTTTTGTTTCGTCTTTGAAATTGTTGGGTGTTTGGTTTTCGTATTCTTTTATTATGTCTTCTTCTGTTGTTTGATTGTCTTCTTGTTCATTGAATACATCTGGGCTTTGTAGTTTGGTTGTGCTTTTCATAACATAATATGCGCCTTTTGATTGTAATGTTTTTATTATGTTTGCAAAGTCTATTTCTTGTGGTTTTCCTACTTTTAAGTTGCCTGTTATTCTTATAAGGACTATTTTATTTTTTACATCTTGAAATGCAAATCTTTGTTCTATTTGATTCGTAATTTCTTGAGGATTTGAATCTTTTACGTTTATTTCTTCTTGGAGAACTTTTTTTGTATTTACTTCTTTTTTTAATATATTTCCATTATCATAATAGTAAAATGATCCTGTTTGTAGTTTTTCTAATTCGTGGAAATTTGCTGGAAAGAGTGGACCTGGATAGATTAAGTTTTCATATCCTTGAATTGTTTTTTTCTCAGTTATGTGTATGTGTCCGCCGGCGTAATAGTTGAATTCTTTTGGCATTAAATTAGCAGGGTACGATGCCATTTGTTCTAAGTATTTTGGTTTTAATTCATCTATTGCTGTGTGGAATAAAAATATTTTAAATCCTTCTTCTCGCTCTAGTTCTTCTTTGTTTAAGTCTTCGTATGTGTGTTTATCAAGCATTCCTCGAAGGCCGTTTATGCCGACTAGTTTCGCGCCTGTTTTTTTATCTTCTGTAAATTTTAACCTTAGTTTTTTATTTTGTATCTGTCCGCGCATAACATTTATTCCAAGTCCTGCTTCCTCTATTACATCTAGCATGGTTTTGCCTGAGGGGGAGTAGTCGTGGCTTCCTGCAATAAAATATACTGGTATATTTTCATTTTTTAATCTTTTTAGTTGTTTTACTACTTCTTTTACATGTTCTATTGCTGGTAGTGCTGTGTTAAATAGGTCTCCTGCGATTATATAAAAATCAGCATTACTATCTATTGTGAAATTTATAGATTCTGTTAATGCGTCTATGCTCAAAGTTTTTAGTTTTTCATCTCTAAAGCTTCCTATGTGCGCATCAGCTACGTGTACGAATTTCATATTATTTGGTAATCTTATTTTTTTTATATATCTTGTTAAATTATGGTCTTGACCAGAATGTATGTATTTTGCATACTGCTGAGTAAACCACTCAAATTAAACAGGGGATTTGATAGACTCGGTTCAGCATATAATTCAGTTTCGATTGGTTTGCGCAATATACATATTTGTATTATTCTGGAAAAGACCTAAATTATATATGGAACTATTTAATTTAGCATCATTATTGACTTTGAGAATTAATTTCTAAGAATAAGTTATTTACTTTTTCTTTGGCCCATCCAACTTTTAATAAGTTTTGTTTTATCATATCATCAGTGTACTTGTGTTCTTTCATTTTTTTTATATACTCTATTGCTTTCAGTTCAGCATCTGGTCGATTAGTAATTGTTTTATTAATTAGAGCGGGTTTTTGAGTTTTTGTGTGTTTTATTTTATTATATGATACTACTAAAGTAATTAGTATTGTGATCATTAAAATTAAGACACCTAAGAATATGCTTTGATTTTCTTTAATGAATGATTTTTGTTGTATATTTGAAGGTGATTCATTACGTGTTTCTTCTAGTGTTTGTTGATTTAAATCTAATAATTGGTTATTGTTTTGAGTGTTGAGAGTTTCATCATTTTCCTGTTCGTCATTTTTTTTATTATCTGCGTCGGCATTATTTTGTTTATCAGTTTCATGCTCTGATGTATTTTCTTGATTCTCTTCTGAATTTGTTTGTTGTGTTATTGGTTTTGAAGATGAAGGCCTTGAAGGAGCTATAGGATTATTCTGAGGCTCATCAGTATCTTCAATCTCATCTTCTTGATTTTCTTCGTCTCCCTCATCATTAAAATCTTCCCAGATTGTTCCTTCAGGATTGTTCTCAGGCACATTAGGAGGAGGAGGGGGTGTGGCTTGAACTAGAACTGAAACGAGTAATATCAATAATAAACTAGTAAAAATAAGCGATTTTTTTTTCAATCATAACACCTTGTGTAAACTCAATATTATTTATTTAATAAAATTATTATTATTTAAATATTTCGTTAAATAATTCTCTATAACTGCGTTGTTCAATTAATTTAAGTTAATGTATTAATAAGGCATTAAGAATGTTAAACTATATTAATTTGTTTTATGAATAATAATTAAAATTAATAAAAAAAAAGGTTTATGGTGTCCAGCGGAGCATTGTTCTTGGGAAAGGTATTGCGTCTTTTATGTTTTCAAGTCCGCATATCCAGGCTATTACGCGTTCTGTTCCAACTCCGTATCCTGAGTGCGGGATGCTTCCGTATTTTCTTGTATCAAAGTACCATTCGTAGTTCTTGGTGTCTTCGCCGTCTTTTGCAAGTCGAGCATTCATATCATCTATATCTAGGCTTCTCTCGCTTCCGCCGACTATTTCTGTTCCAGCAGGCGATAGCATGTCAAAGCATAGTGCTTCATCTGGGTAGTTTGGGTCGCGTGGTTTGTAGAATGCCATAGCCTCAACTGGGTAGTGTGTGACTACGACTGGTGTGTCGTAGTGCATCATTAGCGCTCGCTCTTCCTCTGTTCTGAGATCTTTTCCAAAGTCTACGTTTATATTATCTTTTTCTTTTATTGTTTTTAATGCTTCTCTGTATTTTATGGTCGGCCATTCTTTTTCTGTCATCGCGATTAGTGCATCAGGGTCTTGTTCTAGTAATTTGAATTCGTCTCTGCATCTTTCTGCTGTTTGTTTTATGCAGTATTTGAGTTCTTGTTT
This sequence comes from Candidatus Woesearchaeota archaeon, assembly GCA_046543095.1. Taxonomy (GTDB): domain Archaea; phylum Nanobdellota; class Nanobdellia; order Woesearchaeales; family 21-14-0-10-32-9; genus 21-14-0-10-32-9. The sequence goes on from JBKHAC010000001.1 coordinate 108,862, forward strand.
TGCAAATTCTGATGCATCTTCGAGTTTGAACCATGCAGCTTCCATTTCAGCCATCCAGAATTCTGATAGGTGTCTTGATGTTTTGCTTTTTTCTGCTCTAAATGTTGGTCCGAAGTTGTATATTTTTTCAAGTGAGAATATTCCTGCCTCGGCGTATAGTTGCCATGTTTGTGCGAGGTATGTTGTTTTGTCGTAGAATTTTACTTCAAATAGTGTGCTTCCTCCTTCGCATTGGCTTGGTTGCAAGATGGGTGTGTCGAATCTGTAGAATTCTTTTTTTCGGAAAAATTCGTCTCTTGCTTGTATGTATGCGCTTCTTATTTTGAGTATTGCTGTTTGTTTTTGCGTTCGAATTGATAGGTGTCTTATTTCTGCGAGGAATTCGGGGCTTTGATCTTTTGTTATGGGGAACGTATCACTCGCACCTATGATGTCAAAGTTTTTTACTGTGATTTCGTATCCTGTTGGTGCTCGTTCGTCTTTTTTTATTGTTCCTGTAATTTCTATTGATGTTTCTATTTGTATTTTTTTGGCTTCTTCAAATTTTTCATCACCTATTGATTCTCGCTCAATTACGCATTGTATTCTAGCACTTGAGTCTCGTATCACGAGGAATTTTAGTTTGTTTGAACCTCTTTCGCGGTGCACCCATCCTCTTATTTTGACGTCTCCTTCGCTTTGTGTCATTGCATCTTTTATTGTTAAGTATTTCATTTTATTTATCCTCCGAGTTTATTATTTATTAGTTTATTTTTTTGTTTTTAAAATGTTAAACTGAATGGTTTTTTTAGTTTTTAAAAATTGTTATTAGAATTATTATTTATATTATTTGAAAATTCAAGAGTTTTACAACTAATCTTTGCTAAGGTTCTTTGTGTCGTTGTTTTTTTTATCATATTTTTTGAAAGTATATTATATTTATAAAGTTTTAGCTATTTCCTCAAAAGATGAGTTTTGAAATTAAATATAGCGAGGGTGATGCCCGCGTAGGGTTGTTTAAGACGAAATCAGGCGTAGTTGAAACTCCTTTTTTTATGCCTGTTGTAACTAAGGCTACTGGTAAGCACATCACGACTGATGATTATTCTAATCTCGGAGAAGACTTGAGTGCGAGGGCTATGATTTGTAATAGTTTGATTCTCTCTTTACGTCCTGGTATTGATATCATCAGCAAGGCTGGTGGTATTCATAAGTTTATGAATTATAAGGGCGTGGTGTTCACTGATTGTGGTGGTTTTCAGTCTAGTAGTTCTTTTTTTGAGCGTAAGAGCAAGAAGGGGTTGCATTTTCGTAGTCCTTATGATAATAAGCGCGTGATTTTAACTCCTGAGACTATCATGAATATTCAGTGGTTAATTGATAGTGATGTCGCTATGATGCTTGATGATATGAGTGGTTTTGGTGTGTCTTTTGAGGAGGCTGAGCTCGCGATGGAGAACACTCACCTGTGGGGTATAGCGAGTCTTGAGTATCATAAAAAATTAAGATCTGAGCATAATAAAGGAGATGATAATCGTCAGTTCTTATTTGGTATTGTGCAAGGTAATTTTTATCCTGATCTCAGACGCAAAAGCGCTGAGTTTTTGAGTAGGTTTGATTTTGATGGTTTTGCTATTGGTGGCGTAGCTATTGGTGAGCCTAAGGAGGATATGTATTTGGCAGTTGATAGTAGTTTGCCTTATCTTAGCAAGGATAAGATTAAGTACGTGATGGGTCTTGGTAGTCCTGTTGATCTTTTAGAAATGATTGGTCGAGGCATTGATTGTTTTGATAGTATTTACCCAACTCAGAACGCGCGTCATTCATCTATTTTCACGTGGAGCGGTAAAATATATATTGATAAAGGACGTTACGCTGAGGATTTCACGCCGATCGAGGAAGGTTGCAAGTGTCATACTTGCATGACGTACACAAATGCGTATTTGCATCATTTAACAAAGATAGGTGAACCTTCAGCGCACAGGCTTAAGAGTATTCATAACCAGTACTTCTTGCAAGAACTCATGCAGAGAGCAAAAGAAAAAATTAAAGAAAAAAAGTTCTATGAATTCAAAGATGAATTCATAAAAAATTGGTTAAGACAAATCAAACAAGTTTGATTAAATTTTTTAAATAGTTGTTTGATTTTTGTGCGCCATATATAGAACCGAACGACAGTCCTACTAGGTTTTAAAACTGTGTTTTAAAACAGGCACTATCGCAAATATAATATATATAGCAAAAAAATAAAAAAATTAGCCCCAATTACAATCAACAGTTTGAGGACATGAACCACAATATTCAGCGACTCCCGATATAGAATTACAACTAACTTCTGTTAAGTGCTGAGCGCAGGCAAGAGTATTATACTCTGCATTACACACAGGTTGACTTGCACCCTCACCCGGATCCGCCCTAGTTAAACAATCAAGTTCACTATTAGCATCACTACACCACGCTGTGTTAAGATACCCTCCTTCATCACAACCTACACAGAAAGGTGCAGCTACACACTCATCATAAGTCTTTGCTGCACATAAATCATTATTAGCAGTATAAGTCGCTGAATTCATAGAGCAACTACCATACACAATATAATTCGTACCTAAACAAGACGCTGTAGACCACCCACAATCTGGCGAAGGATTAGAAGGTCCTTCTTGGAATCTGATAAATGATGTTCTAGATTCGGAGCCATCATTAAATAAGCAACCCATAGCATAAGATCCTTTACTCTCCTGAATTCCACCCCCAGTTAGCTCAATAGCGTAATCTTTACAATCATTGCCTGACCAATCAGCAGGCGCATCAAATGTAACCCCTCCTAAAGATAAAAAATTTCTAATATTTGAATTAGCTTCAGTTCTTGTTGCAAGCGTTACAAAACATAGCTTTTTAGAAGTAATACTTTCAGCAGCCCATTCAGTGATACAATCAGAACCTATACAAAAACCTTGTGTCGCGCGAACTCTTCCTGAAATATTTGCATCAGCCCCTAATACATTTATTCCTCCTCGAAGAATTACTGGACCGTCACCTTGAACTCTTATACCTCTATCCAAACCAACACCTTCTCTTAAAACTAAATCTCCATGAACATATAATTTTCCTGAAACAGGCATATTTCCAACACCAACATTTCCAGTCTCATTTATAACTACATGATTATGTGCACCTTCAGAACTTAAAATTAATGAATTTGTTGAAGTGAATATCCTTCCTGGAATAGGAGTAGCAACATCTAATCTTGTTGGGCTTTGAATAACTATTCTTCTATTACTACCATCTGAAACCCATAAATTACTAGATGAAGTAGCATTTGCTGAGCGCACATGAAAATTTGCTTGAGGATTATTTGTTCCTATTCCGACATTGCCTGTTGATCTATAAATATCATCACCTGTTTCTTCCCATTTGCTTCCATTTATTGTAGATGCTATGTCTTGACATTCCCAAATATCTTCACCTGTTTTTTTAACTAGTGTCTCTCCGTCTTGGCAATCATTTATATTTATTCCTGTACCACCTTTGTCTGCTGTTATTACTGCGCCTTGCCAGTTGCGTAATGAGTCTATGACTGTATCGCCATTCATTTTTATTTGTCCTGTTGTTAAAGATAAATTGTGTCCTGATGTTATTATGAAATTATCTGATGACATTACTGCTGGGTATGATGTGTTGTGTGATATTAGAAAGTTTATATATGCTGGTGCGCTATATCCTGTAGATTTAGCCTCCTCTATGATTTCTCCTTGGGCTGTGTCCATGAATATAATTGAGAAGCACATCATTATTGTTAGTCCGAGCATAATTTTTTGAAGAGATGATTTATTTTTTGATACCATGCATATACGCTGTTTTTTATTATTTAAATAACTTTCTAATTAGAAACACTAAACACATCTGACCATTTTTTAGTAGTTACTCTTTTATGAGAAACTTTTTTAAAGTCTTATTATTATTTAGCATTTAAAATGTTGTTCATATCAGGTTATTTGAACAATTATTTTGTTATTTTATTAAATGTGTAATTATATTAATTAAAAAGGTGGCGAGTCATGGTTAAAAAAGTTAAGAAAAAAGTTAGAGAAAATTTGCATGGTTTTTATTTAGGTTTTGGTTTGTTTATTGTTTTTCTTGTTTTGTGGTTTATTACCTCGCAGGAAGCTCCTTCAACTATTGTTGAGGAAGATGTACCTTTTGATAATTTATCAGCATCTCAGCAAATAGATGTTGTTAAGCAAGAGGAGCAGAAAATTATGGATGATGCGTCACTTTCAATTGCTATTTCTATGGATAATCCGTTTTATTGTGATAATATAGTTGATGATGCTCAGAGAGCTGAGTGTTTAGATTCTGTTTCAGGAGATTATGTTGAGCCTGTTGCAGATAATAGGTCTGAGCAAGATTTGGTAGATGAATCAATGTTTTCTTTAGCTGTTGCTATGAATAATGTTGATTTTTGCAAAGATATTATTGATGAAGATTTAAATCAAGATTGTCTTGATCGTTTTAATTAGGTGGTTTTTATGATTATTAGTCAGATTTTTTTTATTGCTGCGTGTTTATCTTTTATTTTTTCTTTATATAAATTGGTTTTTGCAATTGGTTATATAAATACTTATAATAAAATTAATAGGAGAATTGTTTTATTAAAGGCAAGTAATAATTCTGATAATTTTATTTTGAATAGTTTGGTTAATGAAGGGTTTAATAAAAGTTTGGTTTCTGAATGCTTGTTAGATTTTAATGAGTCTAAATGAAGAGTTTAGTTGTGGTTTAAAATTTGAATAATTTTTTACTTATTGGTTATCTGAGTATTATTTGAAAAAGTTAGAGGGCACTTCCCCGCCCTAAAGGGTTAACCTTCGGTTAACTTTTTAGCTAACGCTAAAAAGCGAGGATTCTTCCACTCTAACTTTAGCAAATTAGCGAGGAAAAACATCTGAAGCCTAAAGGCTACATTTTTTTGCTTAACTCAAAAAAATTGAGAATTTCTTCCACTCGTAATTTAAGAATAATTTAATTTATCATATTTGATTATATTTTTATTTAAATAGTAATTTTAAGATAATAAAATAATAACTTAAGTTCTTTGAATTATTGTTTTGATTAGTTTTTTTTTAGTTATTATTTATTTTTAATTGCATTAAAATATTTTTTTTATCATTAAATTTTGTTTGATAGCTTTTTTTTATTTAAATTACGTGTATAGAATAATTATTATAAATTTCCTTTGGTGAGGAGGAACATTGCGAATGCTCCTACGAGTAGTATTACTAGCATTCCGAGTACTTTTGGGTGGAATAATGTTTTTAGCACGTTATCTCCGAAGCTCTCTGTGGCTGTAGTTGTTGTTTTTGTTGTTGTAGTTGTTTGGTCGAAGTCATCTCCGTAGTATATTTGTCCTGGTTCTCCTGTTGAGGGTTCATCTTCAAGCATTAATGTGTCTTCGCCTTCTTCGCCTGTTCCTGCTTCCAGTGTTGTTTGGCCGAATGCTGCGCCGAGTCCGAATAAGAGTATTACGACTGTGAGTATTATAACCCATGTTCTTAGTTCTTGTGTTTTTCCTGCGACGAGGTCTTTTTCTTTAAGTCCGAACATCATTAGTACGAATAATATGAAAAATCCAACGAATATGAGTGTGAAAAACCAGGGCGTGATTACTGTTATTAGTGTTATAAATCCTCTGCTTGTCATGCTTATTATTGCGAATGCGAATGCTATGAGTGCGTAGAGTCCTTGATTCTTGTCTCCGAATGGTTTTGTCCATGATAAGAAGCCATACATTATTACAAATACTAGTATTATCATAAACAAGGAGCTTACTGCGCCTAGGAGTCCTAAATCAAGGAATGTCGCCATTTTTTGTATTTATTTTCCTCCTGTCATTTTGTTGAATTCTTCCATGAATCCTTTTAGTCCGCCTTTTGGATCTTTTGGTTTGTCTTCTTTTGTTATGAAATGTATTATTAGTCCGAATACTAGTATTGTGACGACTAGTGCTTGGAATTGTGGATCATATAGAAAATATAGCCATCGTGGCATGTAGTGTCTATTTATCCATCCTGCTGCTACTGCGAAGATTCCTATTACTGCTAGAATTGAAAATATTATAAATCCGCTTCCGATGAAGCTTTTACTTGTATCAAGTGGGTTTCCGAATACGCCTACAACAAGCAATACCATGACTATTCCTATTACGAGTAGCGATATGTTTGGTAATGCTCTATTTATTACTTCTACTGGGTCGATTCCTCCGTAGTAGTATGCTCCTGTGATGTGCGGTATTACGACGCCTAGTGCCATTACAAGTGCGAGTATTACGTTGAAGTTTTTTCTTGGTTTTTTATTTTCATCTTCACCTAGTATCTTGGTTTTTTGTAGTACTGCGAATACGAGTGTGAATACTAGTATGAATGGTAAAAGTACATCTAGAACTCCTGCTGATTGTAAATTAAACATTAATCCTCTAAAATCCAAATACATTTATGATCACCTTTTTATTTTTTTAACTGATTTTTTTATTTTTGTTTTTTTTAATTGTGAATTATTCTTTTTTCTTTTCTGTTTTTGGTTGTGATGGGTCTCTTACTATGTACCATATGAAGCCTATGAATACTGCGAGCATCATGACTGTTGCGACTATTTCGCCTGACCAGTTGTTTGCTAAGTAATCATACATTATATCGAGCCAGCCGAGTGCGTTTAAAAATATTATTGCAATTCCTACGAATACTATTACTTGGAAAATCATAGACCATGTTTTGTTGAGGAAGAATCCTTCTTTCTCTTGTTTATGGAATGCGCCTATTGTGAGTGTAAATGAGAATACGAGTACTATTAGTAGCACCACATTTGATGTTACTTCGCTTATTAGTGAGACAAGTTGTGCTGATGCTACAACGAAGAATGCTATGACGAATGCAGTCATGCTGTTTAGGTTTTTTCGTGTGACTTCGTGTTTAGTTTTTCCATCACTACCCATATATGTTTCTGTTCCGTATACTTTGGTTTTTTCTAAGAATGCGAAGACCATTGTGAATACGAGGAGAAATGGGAGTATTACTTCAAAAACTCCAAGTTCCATTAAAAATTCCATGGCATTGCCGAGTACTGTATCTGACATAGAGAATACAGACCTTTAAAAGTTTATAAACCTTTTGTTTTTATTTCATATTTCTTTGTGTTTTTATTTTTATTTCATATTTTTTTTGTTATCTTATTATTTTAAATTATTATTTTAAAGTTTGAGTAATTTTTAAATAGGCTTTTTGTTTTCTTTAATTTTATGAGGGGTAAATTTAATAGTAATGCTTATTTGATTATTTTGGGTTTGAATGTAGTTGTGTATCTTTTTCAGTTTTTGCTTGGTGATTCTTTTACTCGTTTATTTTATATTGTTCCAGGGGATGTTTTGAGTAGGCCGTGGACTCTTATAACTTCTATGTTTTTACATGGTGGCCCTGCTCATTTAATTTTTAATATGTATGCTTTGCTTATTTTTGGTGGTTTAATTGAGCAGAGAATTGGGTCTAAAAGGTTTGTTTTGTCTTATTTGGTTGCAGGTATTTTTGCAGGGGGGCTTTATTCTATTTTTTCTCAGTCACCTGCTCTTGGTGCCAGTGGCGCGATTATGTCTGTTTTGGGTCTTGCTATTATGCTTTTGCCTGATTTGCAAGTTTTGTTTTTCTTTGTTGTGCCTATGTCTTTGAGGACGGCAGGTATTATTTTTGCTTTAATTGATGTATTTGGTTTGTTTAATCCATCTTCAGGTATTGCTCATATCGCACATTTAGGTGGTTAGTTTATTGGACTTGTTTATGGTTATTACTTAATTAGGAAGAGGTTAAAATTTTCAAAGAAATTTACTAGACCTATTAAAAAGAATTCGTTTTCATCTAAAAAGGACACTATTGAATTAAGTGATGATGAGATAAATGAATATATTAGGAATGGTAGATTATAATTAGGTATAATTTATTTTAATGTTGCTTATTTTTTTAATCGTTTGTGGTTTGTTATGTTTTTTTTTATTTTGCCATGCCTGCCATGTTGAGTAGTGAGTCTTTGTGATTTCTTATCACAGTACCTGTTTTTGCGTTTATTCTTATATTTATTATGTTTAGGCTTGTGCATATAAATGTTAAGTTCCATACATCTTCTTGTATATGTTGGAGTAGTATTATTTTCTTTTTTACTAGCTCTGCTGAGTGATCTTTTTTTAATATTTCTTGTGCTTTATTCATTGCATCTTTGAAGTTTATTTTTATATTGTTTATATCAAGTTCAGTTATTGTTTTTCCTTCTTTGAATGCGTCGTCTTCGGGCATTTTTTGGTAGGGATTTGTTTTAAACACTATTATTTTATTTTTTTTCGGGCTGAAAAATCCGAATTCTAGTGAAGAATTATCATCTGGTATAAGTATGTGCACTAAATAATAGTCTGGTTCATCTCTTTGAAATTTTTTGTATTCTGTGTTGGTTTTAAGTTTTTCATAATCTTTGAATATGTCCATGATGAATATAATAATTAGTTTTAATTTATAAGTTTTATGAAGAATTGGTGTTGTCTTAACTAGTTATTTTGTGTATATTTCCTAGTTAAACCTTTTCGCGAATATACTTTATATAACATAAAAGACTGAATAAGGTTTTGTATCTCATAATAGTTACGTGTTAACTGAGTCTTCAGTTAATTTAAAGAATGATTGTTTATTTAAATGACTTCAAAGAAAAACACAAATATAAAGGGCTTGACTGAAGGGAAACCCTTAGCACTTCCACGAGGGTAACTCAAAGAGGAACAGGAGATTTATCGATTAGTACTGGTGGATGCGAAGGACGGGATTCCTCGAGCCTAGCCGAGAGGTGCCAAAAACAACTAAGTTTTTGAGCATGTTCAAACACTGTTCATAGCATTTCAAAAGAAATGCGAAGGACGGGATTTGAACCCGTGTCCCAGCCTTGGCAAGGCCGAATACTAACCACTATACTACCTTCGCGTATTTTATGTTTTATTTGAGAATTATTGTTTAGTTTTAAAGTTTTCTGTTGGTTGTTTTTTGAGTTCTTTTGTTATTTTTGAGAGTTCTGCGACGTTTTCTGTGAATAAAGGTAGTACTTTGGTGAATACTTTTTCCATTGCTCGGACTTCTGCGCCGACGTTTGTCATGTTTTTGTCGTAGTCGTCTATTTTTGATATTATAAGTGAGTGTACTTTGTCAAATTCTCGTCTCATGTCTTGCATTTGTTGCTCCATTGTGATTACTTTTTGTGTTGTGTTATTTTTCCATTCTGCGAGTTTTGTGAGGTCTTTTAGTAGCATTTCCCATTTTTCTTCTATTATTGCCTCTATTAATTCTTCTTGTCCTGATGTTCCTTGTGGAGCATTATTTCTTGTTATATTAAGGTTTTTATCTTGTAGTTTTTGGAAGGGGTTATCGTCGAATTGGTTCATTTATTTGCACCTTTTTGGTTTATTTATTATTTTGTCCATTGCATTAAATATTGTTTGAAATGGACATCCTTTTTTTATTAGTTGGTTTATTATTTCGTTATTTTTTAGTCCTTTTTGTTTGTTGTTATCTATGTATTTTGTTAATTTGCTTAGTGTACAAAATTCTTTGTTCATGTGTTTTCCTCTTTTTTTATTTTTTTTGTACGCGTAAATTGTTTATTGTTTTTTGTTTTTAAAAAGATTTCGTATCTTTTTATTCTTTTGTTTATTTTTTTTGTTTATATTGATTTATCTTTGATTAATTTTTCTATTTCTGCTCGTGTGACAAATTGTATTGGTTCCCACATGTCAAGGTATGAATTGAGAACTGTTATATCTTTTTGTTTGGCTGTGTCTTTTAGTTCTGTGTGCATTATTTTTAGATCTTCTATTAGTTCTTGTAATTTTATTTTTGTTTCTAGTAATTCTTGGTTCATGTGTTTTTTTTCTTTGAAATATTCTTTTTGTAGTTCTATTAGGTTTTGATCGGTTATCTGTGATTTTCGTCTGAGGTTCATGTATCTATCTTCTAGTATTCTTATGCTTGATGCTATTTCTGATAGGCTTTTTGATACTTCGTCTGTTTGGGGTTTTGCCCAAGTATTTTGTGCGTGGGGGAAGTTGTTTGTATTTGGTTGTTGAGGGTTTTGGTTTTGGTTCACTTATTTTTTCCTCCTTGTCGCGCATATTAAATATAGTTGTTTATTAAAAAGAAAAAAGAAAAAATAATTTTTTTTTATCTGCCTAGTTGTTCTTCTTTTTCTGCTATTGTTATTCTTGTTTTAACAACTGTGTCAGGGTTTAAGCTTATGCTTTGTATTCCTTCTTCGACGAGGAATTCTGCGAAGTCTGGGAAGTCGCTTGGTGCTTGTCCGCATATTCCTATGTATTTTCCTTTGTCGTTTGCAACTTTTATTACGCTTCTGAGGAATTTTTTTACTGCTTCGTTTCTCTCGTCATATACGTGGCTGACTAATTCTGAATCTCTATCTACTCCGAGTGTCATTTGTGTTAAATCGTTGCTTCCGATGCTGTATCCGTCGAATATATCTAGGAATTCTTCTGCGAGGATTACGTTGGATGGAATTTCGCACATTGCGTATACTTTAAGTCCGTTGTGTCCTTGTTTTAGGCCGTTTTCTGCGAGGATTTTTAGTACTTTTTTTCCTTCTTCTATGGTTCTGCATATTGGTACCATTATAATTACGTTGTTTAGGCCGAATTCGTTTATTACTTTGTGGAATGCTTTGCATTCAAGGTCGAATGCTGGTTTGTATTTTGGGTCGTAATAGCGTGATGCGCCTCTCCAGCCTATCATTGGGTTGTCTTCTTCTGGTTCGAATTCTCGTCCTCCAAGTAGGTTCGCATATTCATTTGATTTGAAATCTGAAAGTCTCACTATTACATCTTTTGGGTAGAATGCTGCTGCGATTGTTCCTATTCCTTGTGCGAGTTTATCCACGAAGAATTCTTTTTTATCGTCGTATCCGTAGGTTAGTTCCGCTATTTTTTCTTTGGCATCTTTATTTTTTAAATTGTCAAAGTTCATTAATGCGAGTGGGTGTGCAACGATACTGTTATTTATTATGAATTCTTCTCGTGCAAGTCCTACGCCTTCATTTGGTATGAAGCTTAAATCGAATGCTTGACTTGGGTCTCCAACGTTCATCATTACTTTTGTTTTTGGTTTTTTTACTGCGCCGAGGTCTAGTTTTTCTATTTCGAAATTTAGTAATCCTTTGTATACGTAGCCTTCATCTCCTGATGAGCAATCTACTGTTACGTCGTCGCCTGTTTTTAGTTTGTCTGTTGCATTTCCTGAGCCGACGAGGCAAGGTATTCCAAGTTCTCTTGAGATGATTGCTGCGTGGCAGGTTCGTCCGCCTCTGTTTGTGACTATTGCTGATGCTATTTTCATTATTGGTTCCCAGTCTGGGTCGGTCATATCTGTTACGAGTACTTCTCCTTTTTTGAATTGTCTTATATCTTTTACATCTTTAATTACGTTCGATTTTCCTTTTCCTATTCTTGCGCCGACGCTTCTTCCTGTTACTAGTTTTTCTCCTTTTTCTTTTAGGACGTATGTTTCTAGGATATTTGTGTCTTTTCTGCTTTGTACTGTTTCAGGTCTTGCTTGTACTATGAATAATTCGCCTGTTTTTCCGTCTTTTGCCCATTCCATATCCATTGGTTTGAAGTATCCTGCTTTCTGTGAGTAGTGGTCTTCTATTATTTGCGCCCATTTTGCAAGTGTCAGTACATCTTCATCGCTAATGCAGAGAATTTTTTGTTCTTCCTCAGGTACAGGTATATTTTTTACAGTGTTATTTCCTTGCATATCATATACCATTCTGATGTGTTTTGATCCTACTTTTTTGGTTATTATTGGTTTATATCCTTCTCTTAGTTTTGGTTTGAATACGTAGAATTCGTCTGGGTTTACTGCGCCTTGTACTACGTTTTCGCCGAGGCCGTATGCCGCTGTAATTAGTGTTGCGTCTTTAAATCCTGTTTCTGTATCTATTGAGAACATTACGCCTGATGTTGCGAGGTCTGATCTGACCATTTTTTGTACGCCTATGCTGAGTGCGATATTGAAGTGGTCGAAGTTTTTGTCTTGTCTGTAGCTTATTGCTCTATTTGTGAATAGTGATGCGAAACATTTTTTACATGCATCCATTAGCATGCCTTCTCCTTTGATGTTGAGGTATGTTTCTTGTTGGCCTGCAAAGCTTGCATCAGGTAAATCTTCTGCGGTTGCGCTGCTTCTAACTGCGACGTCTGTGTTCTCTCCGTATTGTATGCACATATTTCTATAGCCTTCTCTGATTGTTTCTTTTAAGTCTTCGGGGAACTCCGCGTTTCTAATCATTTCGCGTACTCTGTGGCCTCGCTCATACAAGTTATCCATGTTATGTGTATCTAAATCTGAGAGTACTTCTTTTATTTTTTCCGGTAAATGATTTGCGTCTAAGAATTTTCTGTATGCATGAGCTGTTAATGCGAATCCGTTTGGTATTTTTACGCCTTTTGGAACTAGTAATCTATACATTTCTCCTAGTGATGCGTTTTTTCCTCCGACGAATGGCACATCTTCTATTCCTAGTTGATCGAACCATAAAACTAATACGTTATTCTTATTCAAATTAATACACCTCTTTTTTGTAACCCTTTTTTTATTATTTTATTTAACTGTATGTTGTATATAAATGTTTCTGATTAAATCATGTTAATCATATGTGTGTTTTTTATTATTTTTTTATACTATTTTTTATAATTTTGAGCAATTATTTTTTAGAATTATTTTTAAAACTATTTTTGAATTTATTTTTTAGAATTTTATTATTGTGTCTTTTTTTCTTAAATTGAGCGTTCTTAAAATTATTATTACTATCTCCATTATTATCAACATATTTATTTATTTTAATTTTAAGAAAATTAATGCATAATATGCAATCACGCCGAGTATTGTTGGGTATATTATGAATTGGAATATTGTTGAGATTATTTTTTGTTTAGTTATTGCTTTTACTATTCCTTTATTTGTCATATTGGTTATTAAGTCATACCATGTTGAAATGTTTAGTGTGTTTGCAATTATATTTAGTATTATTGCACCAATTAACACTGCATAACCTAGTGTTATTATTTTTCCTATTATTTCTATATTCATTTTGTTA
>JBKHAC010000004.1:0-58897 GCA_046543095.1 Candidatus Woesearchaeota archaeon
AAAATTCATCTAACCTCGAAGTTAATACTTTGCGTCAAGCAGATGTTTTGATTTTAAAGAGGCATTCTTTGCTTCAAAAGAGTTTTGAGCGTAAAATCATAGCGAAGCTTTATGATGAGCACGAGGATTTATTTAAGGAGTTTCAAGATCTCAAGGGTTCCTCGTTAGTTGTTTCAGATAAATTTGTTGGTTTCTTGGATGTTTCTTTGCCTAGTTTTTGGTCAAGTAAGACTAGTAAAAGTTTTGAGAATATTCACTCTAGTGATTCGAAGACTTCATCAAAATAATTTTTGTATTCCTTAACTATTTCTTTTTGTTTTATTATTAGTATATTTTCATCATTTATTGTGTTTGCTGCGTTTGTTGGGTTATAGCTTCCTGTTATAACTAAATCATCTATGATTATTATTTTGTTGTGTTGTAAATTTTTTTGTGAATGTATTTTTATTGTTATGTTGTTTTTTTCAAATAATGGTACTTGCCAGTATTTTTTGTTTTGAAAGTTTTCTATTATGCCTTTTACTTTTATGCCTTCGTTGTGTTTTTGTATTATTGCGTGAGCTATATCTTGATCGGTGAATGTGAATAGCATAAATTTTATTGTTTGGTTTGCATTATTTATTTTTTGTAATATTTGTTTTTTGCATTCATCTTGTGGGCAGAAATAATTTTCAAGTGAGTAATTATTAAATATTATTTTTGTTGTTTTTGTTTTTGTTTTTTTGGTTTGTTTTTGTTTATTTAATTTTATTATTTCGTTATATTCTTGTAAATAATTGTTTGCTATCGTCGGAGATTCTATTATTATTATGTTTTCATGATGGTTATTTATTTGTGTTGGATTATAGCTCCCCGTTATTATATATGTGTTATTTATTACGCAAAACTTGTGGTGCATTAGTCCTTTTGTGTTTATTTTTTCGAATTCTTTATTATTGTGTGTTATTATTTTCGCATTTTCTTTTTTTAGGTGTTGAATTATTTTTTCGTTTGTTAGGTCATAAAATGCACAAAAGAGTGTTTTTGAGTTATTTGTTATTTTTATGAGTTCGTGTTCGCAGTCTTGTATTTTGCAAAAATATGTTTCTATTAGGCCTGTTTCTTCGAGGATTTTTTCTTGATTTGTGTAGACAAATATATCTAAATATATTATTGTAAGTACAATAAATAAACTTAAGCATATTAATTTTTTATTTGTTTGCATAAGAAGATTTATTTTATTTTATTAAAAAAAGTATTTGTGAAAAAACCGGAAAAAAAACAAAAAGTATTTAAATAATTAATTCAATAAAAATATTCGAGGTGTATATTAATGGCAGCTAAAAAGAAAACAGTAAAGAAAGCAGCTAAAAAAGCAGCCCCTAAAAAAACTACTAAAAAAGCAGCTCCTAAAAAAGCAGCAAAAAAAGTAGTTAAAAAGGCAGCAAAAAAAGTTGTAAAAAAAACTAAGAAAGTAGCAAAAAAAGCAGCTCCTAAAAAAGCAGCAAAAAAAGCAGCTCCTAAAAAAGCAGCAAAAAAAACTACTAAAAAAGCTAAGAAAAAGTAAGTTCTTAGTTTAGATTATTTTTTTTATTTTTTTTATTTTTTCAAGAATTGTTTTTTCTAGAATCTATGAATTTTTTTGATTTTTGCATCGAGAACAATAATTGTGGATCTTTTTTTGTGAGCTCTAAGTGTTTTTTTGGTGTTATTTTAATATCAAATTTGAGTATTTTCGCTATTGTTTTTGCTTCTTCATCTGCAATTACGCTTAGTAAGTTTATTTCATCACTTGCATAAATGTTTGTTTGTAGGAAATAGTCAAGCAGATTTTGTGCATCGTCATCCATTGTTTTTGATATTATTTGCGGGGCGTTTTTATTTTTAGTTATTTTTATTCTGTCTTCAAATATTTTTTTGAGGAAGTATTTTGTTATTTTGTATTTTTTATTTTCATCTTCTATTAAATAGTATTCTTTTTTTATATTTATTAGTTTGTTTACTCTAAGGTGTTTTCTTATTCGTCTCTCTATTTGTTCTAGAAAGTGTGTTTTGCACATGTTTTTGTTTGTGTAATCTGTCCAGATTGCATCATTTGTGCATTTAGTGCATTTTTTGTTCATTTTAGTTATATGGAAAGAAAAAAGTTTATATTAAGTTATTCTTTTCTTAAATTTGCAATGATGAGGTGAACACCCGCTGAACTCAATATGATGAACGGAAGTAACTGCTGAGCATCTTATATTTATTATATATTTCTTCTAAGTATTTTATGTTTTTTCATACACTCCTATTTTTTGATTTGAGTATAGTTTTAGATTATGTTTTTCTTTTAAATAATTAATATTTGTTTTGTTGAAATATTTATGCTCATCCAAAGTAAATATTAGTTTTCCTCCTTTTTTTAGATTTTTTATTACATTATCAACTGTTGCCATTGCATCAGAGACGTACCTAAACACCCAAACTGCTGTGATAAGATCCATTTTTTGATTAAGTTTTACTTTCATTATGTCTTCAATGTATTCTTCTGGTGCATATTCTTGTTCAAATAATTTAACAAGTGCAAGTTTATCTTGAATTTTGTCTAAATCATCACTTATCCATTTGGTTCTTGATTGTAGTTTTAAGTCGGTTAATATTTTTTCATCTGAATCTCTTTCAAGTACATCTACTGCGTATGTTTTTAAATTTTTACCTAATGCGTACTTTGCTTCTCTTAATGCTATTTGGTTTCCTGCACCGAAGTCAGCCCATAAAAATTGTTTATTTAATTGAATATGCTGTGACATATAGTTGAAAAGGGTGTGGCCCAGAGTATTTTGTGCATCAAGTATTGAGTTGTATACTGCGAGTTTTTTTGATCTATTTTTTCCTTTTTGTGTTTCTTCTTGTATTGCTATAATATCTTTGAGCTTCATAATATTAGAATAAAGTCTTAATTTATAAATATTTTTAAATTTATTATTCATTAGTAGTTAAATTTATATATTGTTTTTTATTTCTTTATATGAATGGGAGAATTATTTATGAGTTTGGATCGTCAAAAAAGTATTTATACGCATTTAGCGCAATCAGGCACATTTAATTTAGAGCGTTTGTGCGATGACTATAAGCAAATATTAGGTTCGAATGTCATTAATACGACAAATAAAGATATTTTGTCATCTTCAGATATTTTATTTTCTGGTTCAATTAAAAATAGGACTTGTGGAGAGACTATAAAGAATTTTGTTCAAACGCTAAGACCTGAAAGTGAGAATTTTAGAAATGGTGCAAGACTTATTTATAATGATGAGCTTGTAGGTTTTGCAAAGTTTAATGAAAAAATTAATGTTCTTGCATCTTGCTCTGTTACAACTAGTTCAAGAAATTTTTTTAAGTTTCCTTTAATTAAACAAGGGATTTATTCTGTTGATGAGTCTTTATTTGACTATATAAGAAGTTTTGTTGATAAAAGAGAGGATGGTAAGTGGGTTGATATTGATTTGAATAAGCACAATAAGCAAATGTTTTTTGATTTAAATCTTATAGTTCATCCTGTAGCTTTTGTATCAATTGATGATTATTATTCATTTCGTAATAATATCTTGGAAGAAATAAAAAATTATTCTTCTTAAATACTTTAGCCAAACATATATTTGTATGCTTCTGATTTGTTTTCGTCTTCGCCTTTGACTTTTGCTATTGCTTGTTCTAACTCTTTTTGCGTTATTTTTGTTTTGTTTTGTCTAATAGCAAAGTATCCTGCCTCTGTGCACACTGATTTTATGTCAGCTCCTGAGAATCCTTCCATTTTTTTAAGTATTTGATCCGTGTTTATTTTTTTATCAAGCGTCATATTTTTTGTGTGTATTTTAAATATTTCTTTAAGTCCTTCAATGCCTGGAACTGGCACTTCTACGAGTCTGTCAAGTCTTCCTGGACGAAGTATTGCGGGGTCGAGTATGTCTTTTCTGTTTGTGCAGCCTATTATTTTAACGTTGTCTAGTGGTTTGAATCCGTCTATTTCTGCTAGGAATTGCATGAATGTTCTCTGTACTTCTCTCTCGCCTGAGGTTCCTATTTCTATTCTTTTTGATGCTATTGCATCTATTTCATCTATGAATATTATAGCTGGCGCTCTCTCTCTTGCTATTTTGAATATGTCTTTTACAAGTTTTGCGCCTTCTCCTATAAATTTTTGTACAAGTTCAGAGCCTACTATTTCTATGAATGTGCTATTTGTTGATGCAGCTACTGCTTTTGCAAGCATTGTTTTTCCTGTTCCTGGTGGTCCGTGTAAGAGTACTCCTTTTGGTGGTGTGATTCCTACTTTTTTGAATAGTTCAGGTTTTGTTAGTGGAAGTTCTATTACTTCTTTGAGTTCATTTTCTTGTTTGTCAAGTCCCCCTATGTCTTTCCATGATGTTTGTGGATGATCTATTATTACAAATTGTTCTACTTCAACTTTTTTATCTGATTTTATTTTGTCAACGACTGTCAGGTTTTTTTGTTCGACAGTGACTTGATCACCTGTATTTAGGTCTTGGACTGTACTAGATACATTTACTAAGAATTTGTTTCCGTTTGGAACTTTTATAATCGCAGTATTTTCTACCAAATCAACTATTTCTGCTATCATGAGTGCAGGAGATCTATATCTATCTACTTCCATTTTTAGTTGGAATACTGTCTCTCGTAATATTTTGTTTTCGTTTTCAAGATCATTCATCTCTTCGATGTATTTTGTGTCTTGTTTTTCTTGTTTTTTTGATTCTGCTCCCATTATAACTTAGAAAATATTTGGCTTATTTAAATATTAGGGTTGTTTTATCGAATATTTTGAAAAAGTTAGAGTGCGCTTCCTCGCCCTAAAGAGTTAACCTTCGGTTAACTTTTTAGCTAACGCTAAAAAGCGAGGATTCTTCCGCTCGTAATTTAAACTAATAGAATTTAGCCCAAATTATATTTTATAATTGAGCCTAAGGTATATCCGCTACCAAAACCTGTTGCGACCATTGCTGAATTTTTAAGATATCCGTACATATTAGTTTTTGAGAGCTTATTATATGCCAAAGTTCCAAGTATGGTTCCAGCCATAATTTGATTTTCTTTACCAATTATTCCTGTAATTACTCCAGGAATGAATCCGATTCCTAAAGAAACGACGTCATCCATTGTTCTTCCGAATTTGGATTTTTCAGCCTTATTAATTTCTTGTTCAAGTTTTGAAATGATATGGGTTCGCGTTTCCATTTTAATAGAGTGACATCACATTATTTAAAAAAGTTCGTATTAACTGATGGGAGACATAGAAAATTCGTACTGTCTATTTCATAAATACGAGAACAATAGACTCGAGTTTATGTCGAATTTATTTGATTATTTTTAGTTTTTTTGTGGCTTTTTCAGTAAGTATTTGATTTTTTTGTCCTATAAGAATTGTGTCTTCTATTCTGATGCCGTATTTTTTTGTGTAGTATCCGGGTTCTATTGTGAGTACATTGTTTTGTCCTATTTTGTCTTCTGATTGTTCTAGTATGCTTGGTTTTTCGTGTATATATACTCCAACTCCGTGTCCGAGTCCATGTATAAATAATTCTTTATTTTTTCCCATTAGAGTTTGTGTTTCTTCTTGTAGTTTTTGTGCGGATTTTCCGGGTTTTGCACGTTTTATCATTTCTTTTTGTATATTTAGTAGTTCTTCGTAGATTTGTTTTTCTTCTTTTGTTATTTTTCCTAAATATATTGTTCTAGTCATGTCTGATTTATATCCTTCATATGTAAATCCCATATCTATTACTAGGAAGCCTTTCTTTAATTTTTTTTCGGGTTTGTGGTGTGGCACACTCGCATTGTTTCCTGATGCGACTACGGGACTAAATGCTAAATCTAAGTTGTTTTCGAGTGCGTATTTTTGTATGTGTGTTTCTATTTGTTTTTCTGATTTAAGTTCTTTGATCTCAAGTTTTTTTATTATATCCTTCCAGCATTTAACTGTATGGTTACAGGCTATTTTTATTTTTTTTATTTCATCAAGTGTTTTTGTTTGTCTGAGCTCTGCGAGTTCTTTTGTTATATTTTGTGTTTTTTTTATATTTAAATCGTGAAGATCTTTTAGTGTTGTTTCTGTGTAATTTAGAAGTGTTTTTCCTCGTATTTTATCTTTTGCGATCTTTTTTATCTCTGATGTTTTTTTTATTTTTATTACTTTTATTTGGTTTTGTAAATTCGAGGGTATGTGTTCTAAGGGTTTTGCAATCAAAGTTGTATCTTTTTGTGTTATTATTAGTATTGCGCCAGTAATGTTTCGCTGTATTAACCAGTAAAAGTTCGGGTCTTTTGCTTGGATAACTATTTGATTTGCGTCGTATTTTTTTAATAATTTTTTTAATTGTTTGATTTTTTCCATATTTGTTTAGTTTTTTCGTTTCTTTAAATATTTTATTTTTGTGAATTCATACATATTAAGTGTATGGGTTAACAGCGTTTTATTTAAGATTTGAGCCCGATATTTTAATTAAAACTTAATTGAATAAACTAGACTCGTTTTCAAACATGAAATAAGACTTTTTGGTCGTTGCGCTATGTGTGTTCTTTAAATGCAAGGTTTTTTATATTCGTTTGTTCATCATATTCATTGATTAATTATGGATGAGATTAAATTTAAGGATTTTGTGCTTGATCGTTTTCAAATTGAGGCGATTGAGAGTATTGAGAAGAATAATTCTGTTGTTGTGAGTGCAGCAACAGGCACTGGTAAGACGCTTATTGCTGATTATGTTATTGATAAATATTTAAAGCGTGATAAGAAGATTGTTTATACTGCGCCGATTAAGGCTCTCTCTAATCAGAAGTATAATGATTTTAAGCGTGCTTATGGTGCTGATAGTGTTGGTATTTTAACTGGTGATGTGACTATTAATCATGAGGCGCCATTGCTTATCATGACTACTGAGATTTATCGTAATATGCTTCTCAGTAACGATCCTTTTGTTGATGATGTTGCGTATGTTGTTTTTGATGAAATTCATTTCTTAGGTGATATTGAGCGTGGCACTGTTTGGGAGGAGAGTATTATTTTTAGTAAGGCGCATGTTCGTTTTTTGTGTCTTAGTGCGACCATTCCTAATGCGCGTCAGTTTGCTAATTGGATTAATCATGTTAAAGAGCATGATGTTGACGTTGTGACTGAGAAGAAGAGGGCTGTGCCTTTAAAGCATGAATTTTATGATACTGAGCATGGTTTTGCGTCGCTTAAACAAATTGGTGAGTGGAAAGATCTTGATAGATATCCTAAATATTATAAATCTATGAAAGATAAGCGTCGTGCTCGTGAGGAACGTATGACTATCAAAAAAAGATCGCATATTGATTTGCTTCGTGATATTCAGAGTAAAGGTATGCTTCCGTGTATTTATTTTTGTTTTTCTCGCGCGTTGACTGAGCAGAAAAGTGATTCTTTGAAGCGTTTTAAGAATTATTTATCTTCATCTGAGGGTGCTGATGCGGGGAAAATTATTCGTGAGCATTTATCTAATGCTGATTCTAGTATTCGAGATTTGAAGACGACTAAGCTTCTTCGTGAGTGTCTTAGTCGAGGTATTGGTTTTCATCATGCTGGTCTTCTTAGTGCTTTAAAAGAACTTGTTGAGGATCTTTTTTCAAAAGGACTTGTTAAAGTTTTATTTGCGACTGAGACTTTCGCTGTCGGGATTAATATGCCTGCAAAAGCTGTTATTTTTGATTCTCTTGAGAAATTTGATGGTATTAGTTTCCGTTATTTGAATAGTAAAGAGTATTTTCAGCTTGCAGGTCGTGCTGGTCGTAGGGGTATTGATAAAGAAGGTCTTGCTGTGAGTGTGATTGAGCGTAGGGTTGCCGATATTCCTAAAATTAAGATTATAACTAGTGATGATAAGGAGCCTTTGAAATCTCAATTTAAGGTTTCTTTTAATACTGTTTTGAATTTGCTAAGGAGTCATACGCCTGAGGAGCAGGCTTTGCTTTTGAAGAAGAGTTTTTATTCTTATCAGCAAGTTGGTAAGACTGGTGCGAGCAGGATTGTTGCGAGTTTTGAGAAGAAGAAAGGTAGGCTTTTGAGTAAGGGTTTTATTTACAAATCAGATGGTTCTTTTGAATTATCTGAGAAAGGTTTGTTTGCAAGTCGTATTTATAATGATGAGCTTGCAATCACTAATATGTTTTGTTCATCTAAAACAAGTGAGCTTGGTGAGCGTGAGATTATGTTGCTTGCGGGCGCGATTTCTTTTGAGGAGCGGCGTAATACTAAATTTAAGTCGAAGCATAAGAAGGTTACTGATAGGGTTTTTGATTTGTTTCGTGATGATAGAGATGTTTTTTTGTATTTGAAGAAAAAACCTGTGCAAAAGCTTGAGCAGTTTTTGATGAATTGGCTCGATGGTGCTGATTTTGTTGATGTTATGGAGCTTACTAATATTCTTGAGGGAGACATTGTTAGGTTAATTAGGCAAATTATTGATTTACTTCAGCAAATTCAGCATGCGACGCTTGATGATGTTCTTCGGAAAAAGGTTACTGATTTGAAGAAAAAGATTGATAGGGACGTTATTAGTGTTAGTTTTTAATTTTTTTATTTTTTAGTTTGTGATAAACTGTTTTAATAATGCTGTAGTCACATATGCTTGAAGAATAATATATTCAATTGAGTGTATACTTATAAGTGTTTTAGTGGTGTGGCTCACTTAGGCATCATCGACTTTTTATGCAATTAACTATTTTAAAATAGTATATTTTAAAAAAGTCATAGTTATTCTTTCGTGAATGGTTTATGAATATGATGTTAAGATTTCTTTTTTAGAAGATAAAATTATTAATTTGTATTCTTATATTGAAGCAATTGGTTTTAAAAATACTTCTTTTGCGAATAATTATAGTGCTGCTTTTGATCTTATTGCTGAGGAGAAGAGATATGATTATTCTCGTTTAGTTAAGATTTATGAACATAAAGGTTATGTTCCAAAGCGCGTTAAAGATAAGTATTGGCACTCATCTCCTTGTGGTAAGCTTCAAGTATTTGCTATTAATTTAAGGCCTGTTTTGAGTAAATTTTAGCAGTTATTGTTTAAATTACGAGCGAGAGAATCATTGCTTTTAGCGTTAGCTAAAAAATTACAACGATTAACCCTTTAGGGCAGGTAGGTGTTCTCTAACTTTTTCAATTGAAGGTTAACATTTTAGGGGCTGGGACTTGCCTTTTAATTTTTTCAAATTATATTCAGAGTCAATTTTGCTATTATGAAGTATATTATGAGTCCGAATGCATCTACTATTGTTGTAATTAATGGTGAGCTTGCAACTGCGGGGTCTATTTTTAGTTTTGAGAGTATGAATGGGAGTAGAGCACCTATTATGTTTGCGAATAATATTATCACCATCATTGAAAGTCCCACTATTATTCCTATTTCATAGCCTACTCTAAATATTCCTATTGTTAGTGCTAGTATTCCTAGAGTTATGCCTATTAAAAGTCCCATTAGTATTTCTTTTATGAATACTTTGAACCATTCGTTCATTTTTACATCCTCTGTTGCAAGGGCTCTTATCATAAGTGTTGCTGATTGTGAGCCTATGTTTCCTCCGCTTCCTATTAGGAGTGGTATGAAAAATGCGAGTGCTATTGCTGCGTTTAGTGTTTCTTCAAAGAATGCGATTACGCCTGATGATATTAAGCTTACAAATACTAGGAGGCTTAGCCAGATTATTCTTTTTTTGTATAATGTGAATATACTGACATTTTTGTAGCTTGTTTTTAGTGGTTCTACGGATGCTATTTTTTGTATATCTTCTGTAATTTCTTCTTCTGCTATATCAATTATGTCGTCTGCTGTGACTGCTCCTATTATTATTCCTTCTGAGTCAACTACTGGTATTGCTAGCACGTCATATTTTTTGAGTATGTCTACTGCTTTTTCTTGGTCGTCGTATGCGCTTAAGCTAATTGGGTTGTATGTCATTAAGTCTTGTATTTTTTTATCTCGTTTTGCGATGACTATTTGTCTGAGTTTTATGCTGTCGAGTAATTTTTTGTTTTTATCTATTACATATACTCTGTTTAGTGTTTCTGTGTCTGTTCCTTTTTGTCTTATTCTATCAAGTGCTTCCTCTATTGTCATATCTTTGTAGACAGTTACATAATTTGAAGTTATTAATCGCCCAACACTCTCCTCAGGGTATCCGAGTAGATATCTTGTCTCTTTTAGATCTTCAGGAGTTAGTAGTTTGAATAGTTTCCGCGTGATTACTCCCGGTAGTTCTTCAAATAATGTTATTCTATCATCGGAGTCTAGTCCTGATAGTATGTGTTGTGTTTCTTGTTTTGTGAATGCTTTAAGTAAGGTTTCTTGATATTCTGGTTCGAGGTATGAGAATACATCCGTTGATTTATTTCTTTGGAGTGTTCTAAATACGAGTACTATTTGTGGTTCATCTATTTCATTCATAAGTTCTGCTATGTCTTGTACTTTCCAATCTACTAGTGCGTCTTTTACTTTTTTCCATTGTTTGTTTTCTATAAACTCTAGAACTTGTTCTTTGTTGTAGTATATTGTCATTTTGTTATGGGTGATTTTTGTTTATTATTATGTCTTTCTTATTAACTCATTGTGAGAATTTTCTTGCTTGATTTATTATATAATCTTTCAGGCATGTGTGTCCTGAGAATTCTTGTATTTTTTGTTTTATTGTGCCATATTCTGTATCTTTTAGTTTGTTTGCTTGTTCTGCAAAAGGTATTATTATATCTTTATATTGTGCTATATTTTTTGCTATGTTTCTTTTTTCATCCCTGTATGCTCTAACAATAGTTGCATCTATTTTCTGTTTGTCTGCATAATGCATCAACAAGTGATTTCCTCTTTGACCTTTTTGTAATGGTTCAAAAATTGCATCAAAGTCAAATAAAACAGTTTTATATTGATTATCGACTATTCTGTTTCTCTCTGCTACCACGTCTTCATAAAGCCCCAAGAATTCTGATCTCGCTGCAGCACGTCCCAGTCCATCCCTATATTCAGGGAGTTCTAATAATAATTCATCATATTCTTCAAGTAAATTATTTCCTTTTATTTCTTGTTCAACAAATATTTTTTCATTATATGCGAAATTTATTCGCGTATCATTTTGTATTAAATTATATAATGCTAATCCTATAAGCCTATTTGTGTCTGGTTTTTTTACATATGTTGATCGAGTTATTAAAGCATCATGTATAAAATTTATTTTTATAGGCATTGTAGCTCCGCTAAGCATAAGTTTTCGTTCTATTTTTGTTTCTTTTGGAATATCTTCGAAATATTGAGTTTGCATATATTTTATTATTTTTTGTACTTCTTGATCATTTTTAGAAATTAATAATTCTTCTGTATTAACTTTTGAAACGTCATGCGTATATCTTAATATTTTCTCTGTGAGATTTACTATGCCTCGTCCCAGCACCCCATTATAACTAAGCTCCACACAATCTTTTCTTGATGAAGAAAATGGTTTGAAGTACACACCTAAACCTGCTGAACTTAATATGTTTTTTAATTTCGAAGGCATAGTTATATCTTGTTTATTCGCAGCATATTTTTCAAAATACATATCCATGAATTTATGTTATCTTAAACATTTATAAATGTTTCGGTTTTTGTTACTATTTAGTGAAAACTAATTGTTTTTTTTTTGATTTGTATTAACAGTTTATCAAAATAAAGTAGATTTATGCGTCAATTCAACAAATTATTTAAACAATAGCATCTCACTTGTAATTTATGAAGCAAGCATTCATTTTTCTTGGCGTGATTTTAATTGTAAGTTTTGTCATAGTTATGAATTCCACTACTGCTTGTATCCTCTGCACTAATAAGAATGTAGAGCCCGATACTAGATCAGATATCAAGCCCATAATTAGAAGTGCCAGTACGTCAGAGTTTAATTCTATGTTAAATTCTAAAGATGTTGTTTTAATTGATATCAGAACACCTGATGAATTTAATTCAGGACACATTAATGGTGCAATGAATCTTGATTTTTATTCTTCTACTTTCAAAGAAGAATTAGATTTACTTGATAAATCTAAAACTTATCTTATTTATTGTAGGACAGGTTCTAGGACTGGTCAGACTTTGAATATTATGAAGAATCTTGGATTTAGTGAAGTTTATGATCTTAGTGGTGGAATTGTTGCTTGGCAAAGTAATAATTTTCCTTTAGTCACATAATCTAATAATTTATGTTTGAAATATACATTTATATTTTTTCTAGAACTGATTTATTCATTAAGCTAGCAATTAAACTTTGAATCAAAGAATTTTTTTATTAATTATTAATTAAATTAAAAAAAAGGTTTGAAGACTTTATATGATGTCTTCTTCTGCAACTACCATGAAATCACCAATAGCGATTACTGCTGAGAATGGGATTAGTGCGTCGCCTTCTTTGTTTTTTTCAAGTTCTAGTTTTTTTGCGTATGGTGTTGGATTTATTAGTACTATGTGTATTAATTCTCCTGAGCTTGTTTCAAATACTAGATCTCCGACTTCTCCAAATCTTTTACCTGTTTTTGATACTACTGTTTTTCCTATTAGTTGCTTTGAATATTTTTTTTCATCATCAGCCATTATAACACCCTCATTCATATAAGTATAATACTCTCTTAGAGTTGTTATTAATATTTAAAGGTTTTGTTTTTAGAGAGGTTTTGTGTTGTTTTTTGACTTTTTTTGTTCTTTTTTTGTTTATTTCAGTATTTCTTTGATTTTTTTTACAATTAGTGTTATTGCGAATATTGCAAATGTTGTAAGTATTATTGTTCCTGATGTTGCAGCATCTATGTAATATGATAGTATTATTCCTGTAATTACTGAGATTGTGCTTATTATCATTGATAGCATTAGTGTTTGTTTGAAGCTTTTTGCTATTTTTGTCGCGGTGACTGGTGGTATGATTAATAGTGCTGATATTAAAAGCAAGCCTGTGATTCTCATAGATAGTGCGATTACTATCGCTGTGAGCATCATTAGTGCGATGTTTAGTGTTTTTGTTTTTATTCCTGCAATTCTTGCGGCATCCTCATCGAATGTCATTGCTAGTAGTGCTTTGTAATTTATTGTAACAAATAGTATTGTTGTTATTGCAAGGATTATTGCTGTTATTGTTTCTGTTTTTGTGATTGCGAGTATGCTTCCAAATAAGTAGCTCATAATATCTACATTTACGCCTTGCGTGATGCTTATTATGAATATTCCAAGGCCTAGGCTTGTTTGGCTCAGTATCCCTATTGCGGCATCTCCGTGTATTTTTGCTTTTTCGACGAGTTTTAGTATTCCAAATGCGCCTAGTGCTGAGAATATTGCGGCTGCGAGTACTGGTTTTATTCCGAATATGAGTCCTGCTGCGACTCCGCCGAATGATAGGTGTGCTAGGCCATCTCCTATTAGTGCGTATCGTCTAAGTACGAGGAATACGCCGAGTAGTCCGCATATCATTGCAATTAGTGTGCCTGTAATTAGGGCATTTTGCATGAATTCGTATTGTAGTAGTTCTATCATTTTAATGTTCGTGGTTTATTAGGTGATATTTTTCTAGTGTTTGTCCTTCTTCGTGTGCGCAGAATTCTTTGTGTGTTCCGTGGAAATGTAATGTTTTGTTTATGCATGCGACTTTGTTTACGTATTTCGTGATTATTCCTGTGTCGTGCGATACTAGTATTATTGTTATTCCTTTTTTGTTTAGTTTGTTTAATAATTCGTAGAAGTTGTCTTTACTCTCTTTGTCTATTCCTGTTGTTGGTTCGTCTAGTATTAGGAGTTCAGGTTTTTTGAGTAGTGCGCGTGCAATAAAAACGCGTTGTTGCTCGCCTCCTGAGAGTTCTCCTATTTTTTGTTTTGTGTATTGTTGCATTTTTACTATTTTGAGGACTTCTTGTATTTGTTGATTTGTTATTTTTTTTGTTGTAGCAGTTGATATTATTTCATCTACTGTTGCTGGAAATGTTTGGTCTATATTTGTTGCTTTTTGTGATACGTATCCTATTTTTTGCCATTCTTTAAATTGTGTTATGTCGCGTCCTAGAATTGTTATTTTTCCTTTTTGTGTTTTGTTTAATCCAAGTATTGTTCTTAGAAGTGTTGTTTTTCCTGAGCCGTTTGGTCCTATAAGTCCGAGGAAGTCGCCTCTTTTAACTTCGAAGTTTATATTTTGAAGTACTATTGTCTCGCCGTAGTTAAAGTTTAGGTTTTTTACTTCTATTAGGTTTTCTTGTTTTCTCATTTTATTTTTTTGTTAGTTTTTTAATGAAGTGTTATCTTTTGTGTATTAAATGTTTTTCTATATGAGTGAAAAAATTGAATAAAAAGATAAAAAAAGTATTTTTTGTTTTAATTGCATCGAAGTCCTATTTTAAGGTTTTCAAGATTTTCATTCATTATTTCTATGAATGTTTTTTGTCCGAAATCTCTTGCGGGGATGTTTTCTGCAGGTGTTAGCATTAGTGTTTCTGCTCCGATTTCGTTCGCGATTGCATTTGATACTCTTGGACTTGCAAGTTCTTCGAAGAATACGTGTCTAATATTATGTTCTCTTGCTTCATTTATTATGTTTGCAATTGTTCTTGGGCTTGGTTCTTGTTCTGCGCTAAGTCCTCTTATTGGTATTTGTTTTAAGTCATATTTTTGTGCGATGTATCTAAATGAGTCATGGTTTGTTATGAATTCTCTAATTTCACATGTTTTTAATGCTTGTTTGTAGTTTTGATCTAACTCTCTTAGTTTCGCGATGTATGCGTCTGCATTTTGTCTGTATTCCTCTGCATTTTCTGGTTTCATGTTTGAGAGTTTCAAGGCTATCGCATTCACTATTTCTATGCTGTTTTCAAAATTGAGCCATACGTGTGGGTCGTATTCTGAGTCGTGTGCGTGATCATCTTCATCATCATGGCCATGTTCTAAGTAGCCATGTATTAAACCTTCTGTCTCTTCTAATGCGTTCTCAGCAGTTATATCTCCATCGCCTCTTTCATGAATAATATGATCTATTTTTTCTATTAAGTAGTCTAATTCGTGTTCGTGTTCTTCATCATGTTCTTCATCATGTTCTTCATCATGTTCTTCATTATGTTCTTCATTATGTTCTTCATCAGGTTCATCTTCATGTCCATGTTCTAAGTAGCCGAGTATTAAACCTTCTATTGCATCAATTGCATCTTCTGCTGTAATAACTCCCTCTTCCCATTCATGAATCATATAATCTATTTCATCTATTAGATTTTCTAGTTCTTCATCGTGTTCATGGTCGTGGCTGTGTCCATGTTCTGTTTTGATTAGTTGTGTGTGTTTTGTTGCTTGAATAGTGTTATCTTTGTGTTTTCCGTCTAATTTTAGAACTGAATCAAGCCATGGCTCCATTTCCTCTCCTGTGAATATTATGAGGTCTGCTTGATCTAATTTTATTAAATCGCTAGGTCTCAAATCATAATGGTGTACATCAACTCCTGGCAGGATTAGCATTTGTACATCTTCTTGTGGCGCGATTTCTCGTGCGAATTCATACAGCGGGAATGTTGATGCAAGTATTGTTAATTGTTCTTCATCTCTTTGTGTTTGTGTGCATCCTGCAAGTACTGCCAGTGCAAGTATTGTTATCGTTAGAATTATTTTTTTCATTTTTTTAAATCTCCTAATTTGTTTTTTTAGCTTGTTTTTATTTTTAGAAATATTTTTTTATTTAAATACCTTATTGATTGCCATTATCAATAATAATCATATTTGCTTATTTAACTAAGCGTGCGAATAATTTTTCCTATTTAGTAGTTAAATCAGATAATTTTTATAAACTCTTATTCATTACCTATTAAAATAAAATGAAAAAAACAATAATAAATTTTAATTTACATCAACCATTGAGGTTGAGTCCCGACAGAACTTCGTTTTTATGGGATAGTAAAAATAAAAAACAATTTTTAGATTCAAGTAAAAAGTTTTATGAGCCAACCCTCGATTTTTTGGGGAATTTGCTTTCAAAAGAATCTAGTTTTAAATTTAATTTAGGTATGTCTGGGACTTTTATTGAGCAAGCCAAAGAATATTCGCCTAATTTGTTGAATAGTTTAAAAGATGTTGTAGTTCAAGGTAATGGTTCAAATCAATTAGAGCTTTTAGGTGAAACTTACTATGATTCTGTCGCTGAGTTTTTTAAAAACCCCTCTGAATTTAATAGGCAAGTATCTAAACATAGAGATTTATTAAAACAAGAATTTGATATTACGCCAACCTCCTACAAGCACACAAAGCGTCCTTTTAATAATTTCATTGCAAATCAATTAAGGCAAAATAATTTTAGTGTTATGCTCTCAGATATTAGAGATGATTCTTTTAAAAAGTCAGCATATAATTTAAATGGAGATGATAATGGTTTTTTGATTTTGAAACGTAATGTTGAGTTTAGTCATTTGTTTTCAAGAGGCATGGTTAAAGATCCCGTTAATTATCTTTCAATTCTTCGCGAAGGCGTAGATCCTATTGTTTTGAGTTATGCCATAGGTCGCGTTGGCAATTCTTCTTTTAATGATTTTTGGTCTAACTTAGTTGAGTCAAGTAAAGGTTATTTAGATTTCAATCTTGCGCGCAACATTTATTCTAAACAGGAAATTTCTGGTTTGGATGAAATTAATATTTCAAGAAATCAAGCTTTAAGTAATGGTGATTGGAAAAATGCTAAGCACATCACTAATGATTTAATTACGACTAAAACTGAGTTCGAATTATTTAAGCAAATTGAGCACTTATTCGAGTTTCCTGCTTCTGCTTTGAGCAGAGAAGATAAACATAGACGAGATGTTTTGACATCTTATGCTAATTTCAGGTTTTTGAGAGGTGATGATGATTCGCCTGATATTCGCAGTAATCCTTATGGTAATGCAATTGATGCTACTTATTTTTTTACGAGGAAAGTTGATGATTTGGAGAATGTTTTAAATAAAAATACAATTAAATTTGAAATTTTAAAAAGACGCAAGAAAGACATTATTTTAAATGAAAGTCCTGAGTTTGCGAGAATTTCTCCGAGTATTGCGCATCAGGGCGCAGTTCCTATTAATACTTTTGGCGGGATGGCTATTGTTGCATCTTCTATAGCAAATTATTTGGCTGAGCAAGGTTTTGATTCTCGTATTTTAACTCTTGATTTAACTCAAAATTATGATGTGCGTGCAAGAGACGAGTATCGTCAAAAAATTGCTGCGGATATGAATGTTCATGAAGATAAAATTTATCTTGTTCGCAGTTTTGCATTCGAGTCGATTAAAAATCCTTATGATAAAGTTCCTAACGAGTTTTTGGCATCTGAGGCTCAAAACTACAAAATGAAATATGTTTTTCCTAAGTTATTGAATGAAAATAGGTCGATCATAGATGTCTATCATGATCAAATTTTTGGTGGTGTTAGTAGCGCGGAGTTTAAACAAATAAAGTTAAGTCTAAAAAAACTAAAAGATCCCCGAATACTAAAAAATGTTCAGTATTCACACAACATTCACGATGTGCTTTTAAACATCGAAGACTTCAAGGATTTGCCTGAAGAAACTAAGCAAAATCACTTATTTTATTCGAATGGTAAAATCGCGTCGCTTCTAACTGGTATTAAAAATGCTGATGGTGTTTTCATGGTGTCTGAGCAGTGGCTTCGTGAAGTTAAGGAAAGGTATTTTCCCAATAGGGTTCCTGAGGATTTTGCTCGCGAGATAGATATTCAAGCGTCTTTTGGTAAGGTTTATGCTTTTTTGAATGGTCTTCCGCGTGATAGGTATCCTGAGTTTGCTGAGAGTTTGAAGCATCCTGATTTGTATTTCAAGAATGCTGATAAAAAGACGTTATCTTTGATTAATTCGTTTGGTCCCGATAGCAACATATTAGAAGCTAAGTTAAAAAATAAGTCGGCATTTCAAAGGCTTGTTGGGTTAAATGAGGATCCTAATGCGTTGCTTGCTGTTTATAGTGGGCGTTTTGATTTTTATCAAAAGCAGTGCCACATTTTAACTGAAATAATACCTCATCTTCAAAATAATTTAAAAGAGCAAGGAATTAATATGCAATTTGCATATATTAGTAATCCTGTTGAGGATATTGATGTTCTTAGTGCATATCGTGCTGTTGGCGGGCAAACTATGAATTCTAACGGCTCTATTTCTTTGAGTCCTTTCACATTAGAACTTGAGCTTTTAGGTAATGCTGGCGCTGATGTTGCTGTTGGTACTAGTTATATTGAGATGTGTGGTTTAAATGATGCTCTTGCTCTAATGCACGGAGCAATTCCTGCATTTACTGCAACTGGGGGCATAATCGATAAGTTAATTAATTATTCTGTTGCAGGTTTTAAAGGTGATTATAGTACTCACGGTAATGGCGTTTTGTTTAACTCTGATCACGATAGTATTTGGCATGGTTTAAAGCGCGCATTTGAGCTTGCTGATTATTTGCAAAAAAGACCTGAATTAAATAGAGAGCTTATGTATACGCGAATGGTTGATGCTCGCGACAAATTATCTGTTGATAGGCAAGGCGAGTTGTTTGTTAAATATTTATCTGATATTATGGGTAGACAGTTACAGTGAATAAAACCCACAACATCAATCAAATTTAATAATCACCGAATAATAGTAAAAAAAGAAAAGTTTTTAAATGAATTTCGATTAACCAATACTATGAGTAATGTCATTAATTTAGATTCTATTTTAGTAAAAGATTATGATTTTGCTAAAGAAAAGCTTGGACAGTTCGATGTAATTAAAAATTTGTCAATCGGTGATGTAATTAGAAAAGGTCATGGTCTCAGTTATACACTTGATTCTTCCTCATTTGTAAATACACTTCAAGTAAAAGGCAGTAAATTAGATTTTGAAAAAGTTTACAAAGCATTTTCAGGAGGTATGCTTGAAGTTAAAAATTTATTTAAAGACAAGAGAACAGTTCCTTTTAGCGAAGCAATTAATAAATGTATCGGAGAGTGTCTTGAAAAAAGTATTATGACTTATTTGCTTTTAGATAATGTTGTTGGTATCGAGGAAAATATGATTGTTAATGGAAGTTTAAGTGCTGTAGGCTCAGGCAAGGTAGGTCAGCATTCATTTAATGTTACAAAAGTTAAAGATTCTTGGTATTTGATTGATAGTCATAATCCTTTGCAAGTAGAACCTTTTGTTCCGTTTTATAACGTTGTTCAAGGGATTAAAATAAACCCAGGTTTACCTTTTGTTTTTGATGAATCTGTTAATACTAACAGAAATTATTATTTGAAATAAAATTTCTACGTGTTTTTTAATTCATTATGTTCTTATTTTTTCTTGTAAATTTGAGCAATAACTAGTGGAAATAAGACTAGTATAATTAGCAAGATTAACGGCACCAATATATGAATATATTGATTTGTTAAATTATTTTGGTTTAAATTATTTTGGTTTAAATAATAAATAAATATGGCACACATAATAAAAATGCTCACCATAATGGTCGTTATTCTAGGCGATATTTTTAGATGTTCATCGTTTTTTTAAGTTGAATCTTAACACAATCATTGTATTTATTGTATTTATTGTATTTATTGGAAAAATGTTTTTTAGTTTTTTGTTTTTAGAAAATATTGATAATAAACCTATTATCATCAAGTAACTTGACAATAAAAATAAAGAAATTAGGACATTCATTTTTCAGAGTATGCCGCGTTGATTAATTCTTGGTTTTCTTCAAGTACTGATCTTATTGGCGCGATGAGTTTTATCATTTCATCTGCGATGCCTTGTTTGAGATCTATCGAAGATAGTTTCTTTTCTGCAAAATCGCGTTCGACATCGTTGTATTTTTCATAGGTTATTTTTCCGCCGTACTCATCAGGCCTGTTTATCTCGAATGGTCTTTTTTCTTGTTCGAGGAATTTGAATAAGACATATTTAGTTAATGCAAGTAGCCCATTTCCTTCAATAACGCCGTCTACTGAGTATGCTTTGTTTATTTTTTTTCTTATTTGTTTGTCTGTATCCTCAAAATCTATTTTCGAATTTGGTTCACTGCTACTCATTTTTCCGCTCTCACCTAGACCTGGTACAAGTGGGTTCATTAAGTGTATTCTTTTGTTGTATCCTATTTTTGGCAAGAATTCTCGTGCGAGCATGAATATTTTTCTTTGGTCGACTCCGCCAAATTGCGCGTCAACTTCAAGGTATTCTTCATCTAGTGCTTGGAGTATTGGGTATAGTAGTCCTGACATTTTTGGGTTGTCTGTTTGTTTGACGACGTCAGCGCCAGCTCTTTGTGTGTCTCTCGTAGTAGTTAGTGCTGATAATTTATACATGTCAAGAGTGTATTTTTCTTGTAGTTGGAAGTCTGTTCCCCTGATAAATTTTAATTTATTAAGTGGCGCGCCTACTATTTTTAGCATTTCTCTTA
Source organism: Candidatus Woesearchaeota archaeon (assembly GCA_046543095.1). Lineage (GTDB taxonomy): Archaea > Nanobdellota > Nanobdellia > Woesearchaeales > 21-14-0-10-32-9 > 21-14-0-10-32-9. The sequence continues at coordinate 20,421 of JBKHAC010000004.1, forward strand.
TTAATAATTCGTAGAATTCTGTTCTTTTTTCAAGTAAGTCCCAAGATGTTTTCATATTATCTAAGTATGCATGCATATTTGCAAATAATATTGTAACCTCACATTCTGCTTTGAGAAGGTCTGCTATTTTGAACATAGGGACGAAATATCCTGCGTGTGGTTTTCCTGTTGGTGCTGTACCCCAGTATATTTTGAGGTTTCGCCCGGCGAGTATTTCGAGGATTTTTTCTTCGCCAACTACTTCTTGTAAGTCTCTTATTATTAGTTCTTTTTTTTCTTGCGGCGTCATTTTAGTAATTGTAAAGTGTTTTCCTTTATATTTTTATTTATATTGTGGTTAGTTCATATTGTTGTTTTTCGCGTTTAGATTCTATTTCCCAGTGTTTGTTTATTTTTTCTTTAAATTCTATAAGTCTTGTTTTATTTTGTTGCCATAACTTTAGTGAGTCGTCAAAAAATTGTCCTTCTTCGATTTTGTTTTTTGTAAGTCCAATAACGCTATTTTTTGATACATGTGCCATAAATTGTTTCATCATTTGCATCATTTCATTTTTTTCTTTTTCTGTAAATATTTTACTCTCCTCGACATTTATCATTGATGAGGGATTTGGCATTATAATTGAGTGCATAAAATTTATCCATGAGCTGTATGTTTCAACCATTCTTCCGCATAGTGTTCTTGATAGTTGTGGACTCATATAATTTACGTGAAGAATGTAGTCTGTATAATAGAATATTTCATCAAGTTCTTCTAGTGTTGCTTTAAATTTTAATTCTTTTTTTATTTTTTCAAATTCTTGTTTGAATTCTTGTCTTAATATATTCGTCATATTATCAATTTATATTTCTTTATTTAAAAATCTTTGTTGTAGCCTGTAAATATGAATCCTTGGTAGAATTCGTTTATTTCTTGTATTTTTTCATGTTTTTCAGGTATTAATTCATACTGTTCAGCGCAGATTAATTCTTCTATTTGTTTTTCTTGTTCGAGTATTTCTATGAAATAATTTTGGATGAATGCTGTAAATCTTAGAGAATCAAGTGTTGAGTTTAATTCTGTTTTTTCGAACAGTTTTTCTTGTTTGAAGTGTTTTTGTTGTAAATATTCTAAATTGCTCGCATATTGAGTTATTTCATCTAATGTGTTTCTTGAGGGTCGTTTGCATATTCGTATGCTTGGATTAGATTTAAAAGTACTTCATGTGCGCAGTCTTTGGCATGTTCTTTTATGTTCTTTGCATTTGGAGCGTAATTAATTAGTATGTTATATGCTTCCTCGTATTCGCCTTTTCGCTTTAGTTCAGATGCTGCTTTTTCTGCGAGATCTTCTTGATTTTTTATATATTTATTGGGTTTTATGGTTAAATTGTGTGTTTGTGCAAAAGTTAATGCTTTAGCATATTTTTGTTTTTCTAGAAATTTTGCAAATTCTAATTTTAAGTCCATCTCATCCTCAAAATAATTTTCATCTGTCATTTTCATATGTTTAAAACCCAAGTTTGTTTTTTATCATTTATTTTATTTAAGTTATTTGTTTCGTAAATCAACAAACATATATAAATTTTACTACTTTTTAGTCATACAAAAACTTGTTTTTATTTATTTAGATATGATAAGTTTTTTATATTTTGTTTCTTTTTGGCTATTGGTGATTTAATTATGAGTAAACTTACTTTTTCAAATAGACAAGATTTAGAGATAAAAGCTAAAGAAGATTTGTTAAACACATATGAAACCTTTTCTGAATTGGACATATCATATTCTAAGCCGAACAATTTTATTGTAACACTACTTGATTGTAATTCTGGCAAGATTAATTCTGACACTAATTCTTTAATAAATCAAGATTTTGATTTAATTTTAAAACAGAGCAAAGAACCTTTTTATTTGAAAGATTTCATTGTGAATAAAACTTGGTCTTATGTTAAATTAAAATCTGGCGTAGACAATAACTATATTTTAAGATTTGATTTAACTAGCGTTGGCTCTAGCTTAAGATCTAATTTTCATGTGGATCCGAGAGATTTTTATGGTCTTAATTTTAGAAAAGATGAGTTGTCCATTAAATTAGAGGATAAAGTTTTAACTTATTCTAAATAGTTTTATATAATTCTAGTTATTTTTTATATTTGTATTAATCGTATGGTGTGCCACATGGAAAAATTAGAGACTTTAATTGAAAACAAATCAAGTATCCGCTTTGATGTTTTTAATAATTACGAAGCAAGACAAGGCATTAAATCGATGATTAAGAATTATTCTAAAATGGAATTGCCGAAATTAGAACAAGCAGTTCATAAAAATAAATTTGTTGAATTTTATCTTGTTACAGGGAGCATCCTTGAAAAAAAAGACATCGATCTCGCCATTGAAACATATAATAAAGCTTTAAATTTAAACACGCCCACCTCAGGTGCTCTTTTTGAGGTTTCTAGTTTGAATAGACCTTGTTATGATTTAAGTGTTCGATTTATTGCTGAAAATAGACTTGCTCGAATAAAAAAAAAGTTTGTTAATAGCAATTTCAAGTATTATGGATAACTACCCAAGTACTTATTTTAACTCATTGTTGTTTTTGTTTTTTTAATTAAATTATTACATTTGTCCAGTACACATATAAAAATTTATAAGTTCTGATAGGTTTAGAGAATTATGATGAATAAGAAACTTGTTTGTTTTGATATGGATGGCGTAATTTTTCGTAAGCGTAATTTTTGGCTTGAGCTTCATAAGATATATGGTACGTTTGATGAGGGTGTGCGTTTAACTGAGAAATATTTGTATTCTGATTATGATAAGCTTGTTGAGGAAGTTGTAGTTAAACTTTGGTGTAATATGCCTGAGAACAAATATTTGGAGCTTGTTGAAAGTTATGAATATTTAGAAGGTGTGCAAGAAATTTTTAGTTTTTTAAAAGAAAATAATTGTTTGTCTGCGATTATTAGCGCATCGAGTATTGATGTCGCGCGCAGGGTTCAACGCGATTTCGGTGTTGATTTTTTATTTGCTAATTCTTTAATTTTTGAAGATGGTAAAGTGTCAGGCAAATTTGATTGGCCTGTTGGTGCAGGCAGTGGTGCTAAAGCAAGAATTATTCGAGATCTTCGTAAAAAATTAAATATTAATTCAGCGGACTTAATTTATGTAGGCGACAGTAAAAATGATGTTGAGGCTTTCAAGGAGGCTTCGATAAGTATTGCTTTTAATTGTTCTTATAATCCGTTAAAAGAACTTGCATCACACATTGTTGATTCTGATAATTTGAATGATATTTTGCCTATTTTAAAAAAGAAATTAGCTTAATTTTTATATTTTTTATCAATATTTTTTTAATTTTTAGTTTTTACACTTAATACTTGGAATGTTTGGTTTCCTAATTTTTTTTCTAAGTTTTCGAATTGTTCTGATTTGGATGTTGGTTGTATTATTATTCTATCTTCGGGTTGTGCTTTAAAATAAGCCATACCTATGTGATTAGTATAATATGTCATTGTATCAAGTTCATTTATATGTGTTATTTTTGCGTTTTCTTGTAGATTAAATTGTTCTTTATCTATCACTATAGTGTAATTTTGCTTTTCTTTATCATTTTGTATTTCTTGATGTATCGTTGTTGTATTTGAAAACGCACCATGAGGCATTAAACTTGTTAATATGTAAGGCATTATTTTTTTAAAAGTCATAATTTAAATAAATCACACAAATAATATATACTTTTGCCATATAAAGTATATACTTTTACAAATATTTATATACTTTGCTTTATTTTTTAGATTATGATTTCCAGAAAAATACAACTCATCGGAAATAAATCTTATTCTGTTTCTCTTCCAAAAGACTGGGTCAGACAGCATAATTTAAAAGAAAAAAATATTTTGTTTATTGAGAGAACAAAGAATGATGATTTAATAATAAAACCTATTCACACGCCAAAGAAAAATAGTTTTAAATTTGACATAGATAAAATAGAAAATATCTCTGAATTTGTAATGTTTTGTTACATAAAAAATATAAATTATTTTACTTTAATATCTAAAGAATTTTCTTATGAACAAGTATCTAAAATAAGAAAGATTATAACTTTTCTGGAAGGCTACGAAATAGTTAATGAAACTAAAACCAGCATAGAAATAGTTTTTTTATTTAAAGAAATAGATATAAAAATAAAAGATATACATAGAAGAATTGTTTTCATCCTAAAAGTCATGGTGGATGCTTTAGAAAAAAAAGATTATCAAACTTTAGAAGAATCTGAAAAGAATGTAGACAAATTATATCACCTATCTAAGCGAATTATTTTTTCTTGTTATAATAATAAACAACTTAGAGAAGAAAATGATATTTCTGGCTGGGAAGATCTATTTTTTATGAAAGATATTTCTAAAAAGCTTGAAAAAATAGGCGATAATTTATTTGAATACAAAGCTAATATTACTTCTTCGGCTAATCAAATCATTAAAGTCCAATTAGATGTTGTAAATAAAATTATTAGCAAGAAAGATCTCAATAACCTTAAGCTTAATTTAAAAAACAAATATAAAAACAGTGTTTCTGAAGAAAATGTTTTGATAAATAAGGTTAATGAGCGTTGTTTGGATATTTTAGAGAATGCTTTAGCTTTAGAATATAACAAAAAGTATTTTTATTAAATTGTAAAATTTTTCTTAAGTAGACAAGCCCTGACCTTAACTGGATAGCTTTAAAATTATTACGATCTGGCTAAAAATAAAAATCTTTGATAGCTTAAAATTTTCAGATATTTATTAAAGTACTCTCAAATAATTTAGCAAATCATTGGAAAAATTTGAGGGTGCAGCTCCAATAAAATATTAATTTTTATTTAACTTTTTGTCTAATGATAAAAAGTAAAGAGTCTATCATTTTAAATTTAGAGAATTAGCAAGAAACTTCCTCAGCCTAAGAAGACATTTTTTTGCTAGACTCAAAAAATCAAGGATTTCTTCCACTCCTAATTTATAATTTATCATATTTTTTTCATTCGTCCCAGGGAAAAACAATCCATGTTTTTTGACCTATTATCTTCGAGTGGTGTGTCGGTTTTGTTTTTGAGTCTTTTTTGTAAAATATCGTGTATGAGTCATTATCCGAGTATTTGCTAAGTGTTTGGCCACTATCACATATATCATCTACTATTAGTGTTTGTTTTGTTATTTCTTTTTCATTTAAAAGTAATGGTTTGTTTAATTTATAGGATAGAATTGTTGCTATTATGATTCCACCTCTAGGGATGCCAAATATGTTTTCATATTTATTTAGTTTTGACAGTATTTGATCCACATAATTAATTATATCGCGCCATGTGTAGTGTTCCTTTTCTTGGTCTGATCTTTTATGTACTGTGCTTATGTTATCTTGTATTTCTTTTTGTATTTCTTGTTTTTGTTTTTTCTTTATCTCAGCCCACAGAGTTTTATTTTCTATTCCGTTAATTCTTTCAGTGTATTTTTTCTCTGACCTCTCAAATACTCGCTCAATTTTTATTTTTTCCTCATTTTCTAAATTAACCAATACATTAAGATAATCCCACAATATATCTCCTAGTTCATCTTCGAGTTTTACGTGGTTGTTTGTTTTGTTTTCATCTTCGGTTTCTTGTATTTCTTTTTTTAGTTCGTTAAAATATGTCGTACTACCTTTTGACCAATCGCTTTTTTTATCTATTAGAAGTTTTCTTTTTGCAAGTTCTATTATTTTTTTTATTTCATTCATTTTCTTGAAATAATTTTGTTTCTTGAAATATTAATTTTTTTTGCCAGTTCCTAAGAGACTCATAATTTTTGTTTCGGACAATATCGTGTACTTGGTCTTTTGTCATTATTAAGTATGGTTCTATATTAAATTTTTCGCCTAGTTTTACTCGTATATTTTCTAATTCTTGTAGTTCTTCTTTTTGTTTTTCTGTGTATTTTTTTAAATCTTTTTTAATTGTATTTGTTTGCATAGGTGTTATTTTTTTTGATTGGTAGTATATTGTTTCAAGTTTTGCTTTGAGTGCTGGGTGTACTCCTTTTATTTTCTTCCAACCATCATGTTCTTGAGGCGGGTTTTGTGCAAGTTCTATTATTCTTCTATTTGGCATTATTCTATGTATTGGTTTATTTGTTCTTTTTGCTATTATTTCTCTTGCATCGTATATTTTTTGTGCAAATATTTTTTCTTTAGCTGTGAGTTTTGTGATGCCTTTCATATCTTCGAATACTAGTTCCCTGTATTCATAATCTTTTTCATCTAAATGTTCAAGTTCTTCTTTGAGCCACTCTTCTCGTCCGAGTTTTTTTATTTCAGTCTCAATTAAGTCTTTTAGTTGTATTAAATAAGCTGTATCTTTTACTGCATAACTCATCATCTCAGGATTTATTGGACGCACTGTCCAATCTGCCATTTGGAATTTTGATTCTTTTTTGACGTTGAAGAATTTTTCAAGTAGTGAACCAAGTCCGACGTTTCGCTCACCTATAAGCAGTGCTGCTATTTGTGTGTCGAATAGGTTTTTTGGTTTTATTTGAAATTCGAAGTTCAGTATTCGAAGGTCGAAGCTTACGTCGTGAAATATTTTTTGTATGTTATTATTTTCTAATATTTTTTTAAGTGGCATTATTTCTTTAAGCTCTATTACATCCACTACGTAGTTTTTGTTTTTTGTTGATATTTGTATTATTGATATGTATGATCCATAGTGGTGGAGATTATTTTCACATTCGATATCTATCGCGATTGTTTTTTCTTCTTCAAGTATTTTGCACATCGCGTCTAATTCTTGTTTTGTTTTTATGTATTCGTATTGTATCAATTAAATCACTAATTTGTTGAAACGTTGTTTTCTTTATATTTTTTTGTAAATAAATATACTCACTAATGAGTGGCGAAAAAGAGAAAGGTTTATATAGTTTTTTTATGTTTCTAAATTTTATGCGCATAGACCCTTTAACAAAAAAAGAACCTTTAGTAGGAGATGTAATATTAAAAAAATATAGACCTTTAAATAAATTATTAGAAGACATTTATGGAGTATCTCATTTAAGTTTGCCTATGTTCAATAAAGTTTATTCTTTACTTGAGCCTAAAGATAAGCACATTTTAGAGCTTGGTTGCGGCAGCATAGATTATTCATCTACAAGGAATTTTGAGCCTTGGCTTGCGAGGGCTCTAACGCTTGATGGTGCGAGAGTTACAGGCATTGATATTGGCGAATTGTCTGATGAGCCATTTGAACATTATAAATTAGATTTGAAAAATCCTGAATCTTTATCTATTTTTAAAAATTCGTCATTTGATTTAGTTATAGCTGATTCTTTTTTTAATTCTTATAAATTGTCTGTTTGTGATAACGAGAGAATTAAGATTTTTAATGATTTGCTTCCTCAACTTAGTAGAATTTTGAAAAAAGATGGTTTTTTTACGTATGATTCTTCGTTTGATAATTATATTATTTGATTAATCAATCACTCAACAAACTTATTTGATTGCTTTTTTTAATTATTAATATTAAAGATTATTTTTGCAGCAGCATATTTTTTCTCCACGAATGGTTTCGCTTCAGCTAGTTCTATTTTATTCCAGCCTCGAGTAATTTTGTCCCTCATCCAAAGCATTGCATCTTCATAAGTCATAGTTTTGCATTTTCTATAAAACATGTGTGGGAATCTGCTTATATGGTCCATCGCGTCTGCGCAAGATATTATTTTTTCTTCGATGCTGTTTCTTTTTTGTTTTTTGCTTCCGCGGTGATTTAGCATGCATTCATAAATTAAATTAATTTCTTCTTCTGGCAAGTTGTATTTTGATAATAATTTTTTAGAGAACTTCGCGCCTTCAATTTCGTGTATGTCGTGGTTTTTTGTTTGTATATAATAAATATCGTGCAAATAAGCTGAAATTATAACGACGAAAAGATTTGCATTATATATTTTTGCTAATTTAACAGCGTGGTTTTTAACACCTAATATGTGATTTTCAAAGACGTCGTCTTCGGCAAAGCCTATTGATTCGTTTTTGACAAAATTGTGTATTTCTAATATTATTTCTTTTTGTTTTTTTGTTAAAGTCATCATTAATTTGCAATCACCTTGCAAGTTTATTAACTTTGTGTTAATTGAGAATTTAGTTTTTTTATTAAATTTTTTTTAGTGCTTTTTATTAATTATAAGAAAAAAGAAAAAAGAGTAATTATTTTTTTTCGACGAAATAGTATATTATCGCTGTTATTATGCTAAAAAATATTGCGACGACTGTCCAGAGTATTTTTCGTCCTTGAGTTATTTGTTTTTGGTTTGCCCAAACATCATATATTACCCATACTGCGCATATTAGCGCAATTAATCCTAATAAGCTTTCTCCTAACATAATACCACCCCCCTTATTTGTTTGCAGGTTTTAATTACAAACTTTATTTTAAGATATTTATAAATATTTATAAAGTTTTTTGGTGTTCTGAAAAAAATGCTTGAAATTATTCCTGTTGGCGGTTTTGGAGAAGTTGGTCGTAATTGTGTTCTTGTTAAATGGAAATCTGAAGGTGTTTTACTTGATTTGGGTCTTGAGCTTGATAATTTTATTAAGTTAAATGAAGATAATCCAAATCCGAGATTTAAGCCAAGTTTCGATGAAGTCGTATTGTCTGGTAGCGTACCTGATGTTTTGTCTTTGTCTAAATTTGATTTGAAATCTATTAATGCTGTTTGTATTAGTCATGGTCATTTAGATCATGTTGGAGGCGTTCCTTATTTTATTAGGAAGCTTGGTGTTGAGGTTCATAGTTCTAAGTTCACTATCGAGGTTTTGAAGAGTTTGCTTGATGATAAAAAGGTTGATGCTTTAAATTTGTTAAAGTCGCATAGTGCTAATGCCCCTTTTAGAGTTTCTAAAAATATTGAAATTGAGTTTTTGAGTATTACTCATAGTATTCCTCAGGCTTTTGTTATTGTTGTTCGGACTCCTTCGGGTAGTGTTGTTTATGCTAATGATTTTAAGATAGATACAACGCCTACTTTAGGGGATGTTTTTGATAAAGTTCCTTTTGAAAAAGTTCGTGATTGTAAAGTTTTAATTATTGATTCTCTTTATGCTGGTGTTCCTGGCACATCTGGTTCTGAGGATTTGGCGCGTCATTTGCTTCATGATGCTTTGCTTCGTAAATCTTATAGTGGTAAGAATATTTTGGTAACGACGTTTTCAAGTCATATTGCTCGTGTTAAAACTTTAGTTGAGCTTGCGCGTTCAATGAAGCGTCAGCCTGTTTTAATTGGTCGTTCTTTATTGAAATATGTTGAGGCTGCAAGGAGTGCTGGTGTTGCTGATTTGCTTGAAGGTGTTGAGTTCGTGAAGTATGGTTCTGGTGTTGAGGAGTATTTTAAAAACACTAAAAGAACTGTTGATAAGTTTTTTATTGTGACTGGTCATCAAGGTGAGCCTAAAGCTGTGCTCTCTCGTTTGGTTTTTGGTAAATTATTTTCGTTCAAAGAGGATGATCTCGTGGTTTTTTCATCGAAGGTTATTCCCTCTGGTGAGAATGAGGAGAATGTGCGGTCGCTTGAGCGTGGTTTGCGTCAGCTTAAAGTTGAGGTTTTAAAAGAGCTTCATGTATCTGGTCATGCGCATAGTGCGGAGCATAAAGTGTTAATTGATTTGCTCAGGCCTGAATTTATTATTCCGACGCATGGTGAGATTGATATGCTTTTGGCTCAAAAAGAGTTTTGCATGAGTTTAGGTTATGAGGATGATAAAGTTCTTATTTTGAAGAATTTTGATAGAGTTAAGTTTTAGTTTTATTATTTTTTATTTTATTATATTTGTTGCATAATCTATTCTTTTTATTTTGTAATCAGGCGTGGTTTTATTTGGGAAGTTTGATTTTATTCTTATTGTTTTAAGTCCTATGTTTTGTCCTGCGAGTATGTCTGAATCCATGTCGCCTATCATGTAGCTTTTTGTTGTATCTATGTTGTATTTTTGTATTATTTTTTCAAATAGTCTTGTTTGTGGTTTTTTATCTGGGCAGTTTTCATCTCGTCTGTGTTCGCAGTATCCCCAGTCTTGAATTGTTATTCCTTTATCTTTGTATTGTGCGGCGACTGATTTGAATACGTCTTCAACTTCATTTAGTGTCATTCTTCCTCGAGCAACCCAAGGTTGTGATGATATTATGAATAATTTGTAGCCTTTTTTTTGAAAATCAGATAGTGCTTTAAATGACTCTTCATATAGCTTGTCTGTAGGTATTATTTCAGGGTATTTTGAGTTGTCTGCTATTGTTCCGTCTTTATCGAGGAATATTGCTTTATTCATTTCTATTCCTAGGTAATTGTTTAAGTGAGATTGCATAACTAGGTTTATCGCTTCAGGTCGTCCATTCGTGTTTATTATTCGCGAGTATGGCAGGTCTTTTGAAATTTCTAAGTATTTGTCTCTGAGTTTAGTTATTTTTTCTAGTTGTTCGTCTAAATTTAGTTGTTTTCCTTCTTCTTCATTTCTTTTATTTATTCTTTGAAGTGCTATTTCTGGGTCGCATAAAAGTATCATTGCAAGTCCTGGTGTTGGGTAAAAAGAGTTTAGTTCTCTTATTTTTTTTATTGGTATTCCTTGTAGTGATTGGTATACTTCTGTTGATATGAATCCTCTATTTCCTATTATTAATGTATTTTGTTCATTTAGTAAATGTTCGTAGTCTTTTAATCCTTTTTTTCTGCTTTTAATGAATAACTCTAATTCTTTTTCAGGATTTCTTTGGGGCATATTTTTTATTTTTAAGATTTCATCTCTAAAGTAGTGTGGTTCTTGAAAAGTTATCACATCTAATCCTAAGTTTTTTTCTGCGTAGTTTTTTAAATCTTCTATTCTGTTATCTTTTCCAGATCCGCTTATCCCATCTATCATTATGAGATTGTTAGTCATTTACCTGTTCCTCTAGGTGCTCCGCATCCGAGTATTCCGAAGTTTCTGTATAGTGCGTAGCAGTTTTCTTTTGAATAGAATTTTTTTTCTTCTTTTGTTGCAGGAGTGTCTTGTACTACGTTAACATCTGTCCATGAATTTGGGTGTGCGTAAAATGGGAAGTGTTTGTTTGGATTTGATATGAATACACCTGTAAATGTTTCGTTTTGCTCTAATGCTGTATATACTCTGTGTGCGCCATCGTTTATTATTGGTATTTGTATTCTAACTTCATCATCGTATTTTATTTCTGATTTATGTGTTATGTATTTCACTGTTCTAGGCGTTATTTCTATTATTGGTGGTGTGATTGTCCAGATTTCGTCGTTTTCATTTTTTAGTTCATATGCTGCATCTAAGTGCAGAGAATCTATTCCAAAATTTTTCATTAAGTGTTCTCTTAGTTCATGTTGGAATTTTAAATTTTTTTCAATTAAATAAAATGTTGTTGGGTTAACTTCAAATGGAGAAAGTTCTCTAAATGATATATTTGCGTTTTCATAGACAAATATGTCTTTGTCATTTTCATCTTTTTGCATTAGTGGTACTTTTCTTATTTTTTGTTCTAACTCTGAAAATGGTATTTTATTTATTGGTTCTAGTCTCATTTATTTTTTCACCCTTAATGTTTACCCACCTTTTTTTATAAAAAAATAATTAAATAAAAAATAAATAATTTTTATAATAGTTAAATTTAATTAACGTATTATGCTTTTTTATTTTCTTTTCTCTTGGTCATACCAAGTTCTTGCGTTTTTTATTAAGTGTTGAGGATATGTTTGTTTGTCGACTTTTAAGTATTGTCCGAATGTTGGTGCTTTTTCTTTTACTTTGTCTGCAACATCCCACGCAATTTCTCTATATGAGTCATGCCCTGGGCTTTTGCTTCTAAGTTCTATGTAGTATCCGTCTTGTCCTGCTGACCAGTTTATTAGTCGTCTGCATTTAAATGCGAATGGAACGATTAGTTGTGCCACATATTTGTTATCTGCATGTATATTATTGAATGTTGTTGAAATCTCATTTAATATTTGGTTATATTCTTTTTCAAGGCCTGCTGTTTTTATCATTTGTGGCATTTCAAATCCATGTTCTGTTGTGAGTGTTTGTCTAAGCCATGCTCCTCGTCTGTGTCTGTGATTGTCTCTATCTGCACCGTAATCTATTAGTGTTTCAAATATTGGCGTATCTATTAGTGTTGGTTTTGGGAATGGGTCGAATTTTCCTCTGTTTTTGAATGTTTGATGTATTATTTCTTGTGCTTTTTTTGGATTTTTTGTTAATTCATCATGATATTGTTCAAATGATCCGTTTCCGTAGTGCCACGCCATTGATGATGCTATGAATACGTCAGTAAAGCTTTCAACATTTTCAACAAAGTTTGTTCTTGGTGTTACCTCAAATTTTCTGTTTTTTTCAAATTCGAATAGTTTCGGTAATGCTTCATCAAAGTAATCTCTAAGTGCTAATTGGTATTCGTTTATTTTTGCATGTGATTTCTCACCCATTAATACAGGTACTACTTTTTGTGCTTCTTCAATTATTGTTTTTCCTATTTCTCTATCTTGTTTTAGTGGACTCGATAAGAAGTCTGTTACAACTTCCTCTAGTGCTCTAACTTCCATTGATACCCCTACTGATGTGAGCATGGAAGGTGTTAGTAAGTATCTTGAATAATCAAGCATCGATTTTCGTGCATTGGCATCGTATGCATTTATTATTTGTTCTTTTGTTTTACTTGTATCGTTATTTAGCATGTGGCTTAAGAATTCTTGATTTAGTGGATGGTTTCCTGTGAATGTTTCTAGTTTGTGTGTTATTTCTTGATAGCTATTTATTATTTTTTTTAATGAGGTAAATATTTCCTCTGCGTGTTTTGAGTTTTTTAAATCTAAGTTATCTTCTGATTTTGCAAGAACGTTTTTCCAATCTATATATCTTGATGATTTTACTTGTGGGTGTGCAAGGGGGTGCCCTGTTATTAATTTTCCTGATAAGTCAGGTATATTTTCACATACAAATCGTACATTTCCAAGTTCTTTTATTGAATTATGTCCGTAGCTTTGTGCCCATTTTTGTATAAATTGTTTATTTTTTTCTGTAGGTAATCTCCAGTTTTCTGTGAAGTCAGAATATGCCTTTTTTAATTGTTCAACATCTATTCCCGTTATATCTTGTGGTATTGAGTCCATTTTTGGAAGTGGCAAGTCTTCTGATTCTATGCTTAATAGTAATCTTTTTTGAAATGGTTCGTGTGTTCTGCTGTATGCTGCTGCAAGTGTTGCGAATTGTTCTGGAGGGATTGTGTCATATACGAAGAATATGTCTGAGAATGGTTTTGATACGTATAGCGATAGTATTGCTTCTTCTTGTTCTTCTGTAAATTTTTCTGTAAATTTCCCCATTCTAAATATTCCCCCTGAATTAAAAGTTATCTTAACATATTAAAAATTATTAAAAAATCATAATTTTGTTTTTGTTACTACTATGAAATCCAGATATTATTTAAATGTTTTTATTGACGAGAAAATATGTTTGTTTTTGTCACTTAGTTGTTATTAAAACCCAGATAAAATGTGACTTTGAACAATATTTGAATAATTAGTTTATTTTTTTATTTATTTTTTATTTGAAACTATTTGTTTTAATTTTAATTATTTGTTTATTTTAAAGTTACTTTTTTAAACGAGTGTTTATTCTTCCATTGTTATGGAACCTAGATGTAAATACTTCGGCGTGTGTGGTGGTTGTTCTAATCAGCACGTTCCGTATAGTGTTCAGCTTGAAAATAAGCGTAAGAATCTTGCAATTTTTACTAATTTTCCGGAGGATGAAATAAGTGTAATTTCTGGTGATGATTTTAATTATCGTAATCGTATGGATTTTGTTTTTTCAAATAATAAAATTGGTTTTCGAAAAAAGGGTGTGTGGCATAGCGTGGTTGATATCGATGTGTGTCCTATTTCTAATGAGAAATTGAATTTATTACTCAGAGAAGTTCGGGATTTCTTTTTACCGTATAAGGCTGATTTTTTTGATTTGAAATCTCAGGTTGGTCTTTTTCGTTATGCTGTAATTCGCACTCCATCTAATACGAGTTCTATCACTATTATTTTAAATGATGATTCTCCTGATAAATCTCGCGGCAGGGTGCTTGTTGAGAAATTTGCGGAAGTGACTAGTGCTGAGAATGTTCTTGTGGGTTATAATCATAAGCAGAGCGATGTTAGTGTGACGACTAATTTTGAGGTTTTGAAAGGCTCTGAATTTCTTGATGAAGAAATTCTTGGCAGAAAGTTAAGGTTTCACTCACAGGCTTTTTTTCAAAATAACACCGAGATGGCTCGCGCTCTTGTGAGTGTTGTGCGAGGCATTTTGGAGCGTCAGAGGAATAATTGTAATTTGCTTGATTTGTATGGCGGTGTTGGGACTTTTGGTGTTTGCTTAAGTGATTTGTTTCGTAAAGTTACAGTAGTTGAGTGCGTTGAGCCTGCAATCATTGCTGCTAAGAAAAATGCTGAATTAAACAATATAACTAACCTTGATGGCTTTGTTCTTGATGCTCAGCAGATTAATCGTCTTAATTTATTGAAGCCTTTAAAAGTTATTACTGATCCTCCTCGTAGTGGTATGACTCCGAAGGCTATTGAGCGTTTGCGTGCTCTTGGTGCAGATAGTATTATTTATGTTTCGTGTAATGCGCGTCAGCTTCAGCGTGAGCTTTCTAAATTTAAAGAGTATGAGGTTAAATCAGTTTTTTTAGTTGATTTGTTTCCGCAGACTAATCATTTTGAAGCAGTTATTGAGCTTTGTAAAAAATATGTGTAATGTTGTATTTTTTGTGTCGTTATTGTTTTTTAGTTGAATTTATTTTTAGGATTTATTTTTTTATTTTGTATTTTATTATTACATATATTGCTCTAAATCCGTCTTTCCAGTTTATTTTTTTTCCGTCTATTTTTGTTCGTCCTTCGTATTTTATTGGTATTTCTTGTATTTTTATGTTTTTTATTCTCGCAATTTTTGCTGTTATTTCGGGTTCTATTCCAAAGCGGCTTTCTTCTAATTTGATTTTTTTTATTATTTTTGTTTCAAATAATTTATAGCAAGTTTCCATATCTGTTAATTTTAGTCCTGTCATCATATTTGAGAAATTTGTTAGTATTTTGTTGCCTAAGGTGTGGAATTTGAATGGTTGTTTGTTTTTGTTTATTTGTAAGAATCTTGATCCGTAAACAACATTTGCATTTCCCGTAATTAGAGGTTTTAATAATTTGTTATAATCATTTGGGTCATATTCTAGGTCTGCGTCTTGTATTATTATGTATTTTCCTGTTGCTTGTTTTATTCCTTTTTTTATTGCTGCTCCTTTTCCTTTATTTTCGTTATGTTTTTTTATTTTTATATTAAGTGTTGTGTTTTTTTTGAATTCTTCTATTTTTTTTATGGTATCATCTTTTGATGCATCATCTATTATTATTATTTCTTTGTTTAGTGGTATTTTTGTTTGTTCTACTTTTTTTAATATTTTTTTTATTGTTTTTTGTTCATTATATGTGGGTATTATTATTGTTAGTGTTTCCATGTTTTTTCATCACCATGTCTCTCTATTTTGGTCTAATTTAAATCCTTGAAGATTTAGGAGGTTGCAAGTTTTTTCTGCAAATCCATATTTTTCAAATAAAATAAAACAAGGATTTGTATTTATTGATATATTTTTTGTATTTTGAATATGAGTTTGTAGTTCTATTAAATAGCTATTTGTGTATTTTGTTTTTTGTGTGCAATTTTGATTGCCTAGTATAATTATATTTTCATTTTCATAAATTATTGGTAGATGGTTCATTATTGTTCTGTTTTGTGTATATTCTGGTTCGTTTGTTTTTTTGTATAATGCAATTATTGTTCCTTCGTTAATTGTTTGGTTTAATTGTTGTTGTCTTGGTGAAGGTTTTGTTGCAACATTTATATAATTTAATTGAGGCCAGTTGTTTGAGGCAAGTTGGCAATGTGTTAAGTTTAATTGTTCTAGTTGTTTCTTTGTTTGTTCGTATTGGGTTTGTGTTTCTCTATTTGTTAAATCATATATTGAATACCCTAAGCTAATTATAAACATACTTATTATTAAGATTGTTTTTAATTTTGTTTTGGCTTTGTTTGTTATTTTTGATTTTGTTTTTATTAAGTCTGATAATTTATTTAGTCCTATGTAGCTGTAGTATATTGTTGGAAATGTCATTAGAAAAAGGTATCTTGAATATTTATGGGGTGTTGTTATATATGCTTGTATGACTAGTATTAATATGGTAATCATTATTAGTTCTTGTTTATTTTCTTTTAGGTATTTTTTTAGTTGTTTTAATCTTATTTTTTTTATTATTTGATTTATTGTTATGAAAATCCCTATCAATATTAAAGGTAATAAAATGTTTATGGTTTCTAGGAAGTGTTGTATTTGTATTGGTTGTGTTTGTTCTCTTGCAAGTATGTTTAGTGCGTATTGATTCGCTATGCTTTGAAATAGATTTCCATATTCTATTAGATTATAAATTAACCAAGTTAGAATTATTATAGAATACAATATTATGCTTTTTATTATTTTTTTTATATTATAATGAAATATTAACAAAGGTGCCATTGCAATTGTAGTATATCTTGTAAGACTCATTAGGCCTAAGTATATTCCTGATGTCTCTTTATTTTTTAGTATTTGTGTTGTTGTTATTATTAAAAGTGTTAATGCTAAAAGTTCTGTTCCTACTGATAATCCTTGTGTTAGTACATATGCATTTAGGCCTAAGGCGTATAAAACGAATGGTTCGTATTTTAATTTCTTTGCGAATTTGTATATTGCGTACGCGTATAATATTGAAGTTGATATTATGAATATTAATTCAGCTATTTTTAATCCTGTGATTAGACTTATTATTCCTATTATTATAGAGATTAGTGGGGGTCTTCCTATTTCGCTGTAATAGCTGTCTTGGAATATTTCTTTTGCATTTAGCACATATACTGACAAATCCCAGCTAGTTGTTGTTTGGTTTTCTATTATGAAATAGCTTGTTGATATTAGTAATAGAATTAAAAATAAAATATTGGTTTTGGTGAATTTTTTTATTTTTAATAAGTAAGATGTTTTTTTTGAGTTCATTTTTTTGTTCTATCTTCTTCATGCAAGTGTTTAATTTAAAACAGCTCTTATTTTTTCTTCATTAGATATCCCTTCTAATTTTAAATCGTAGTTTATAATTAGTGCAGGTAAGTTTTGTATTTTGTAGTATTCATAGAAGTAGTATATATGGTTTGTGTATCCGTAGTCCATTGGCAGTATTGCCACATTTTCTGTTTCTAGTATTTTTTCGAGTATTAATCCTTGTTTTTTTGCATCTTCTGGTTTTTTTCCGTCAAAAAAGAATAAAATTACATCCTTTTCATAATTGCAGTTTTCTCTGTATTGTTTTAGTTTTGAGTAGAATATTACTTGGTTTATATTGTGTTTTTGTTTTAGTAATTCGTATTTTGGTGTGTCTAATTGGTCTTCTTGTTCCATTTCATCGAGAGTTATTCCGCTATCATACATTTTGTTGTTTAATTGTTCTATAAATGTTTCGTCGCAACTATTTATTTCGAAAGCTTCGGCAAATAATAAATATTCTCTAAAGCTTCTAAGGTCTAGGTTTAAGTTTTCAAGTTCTAATTCTAATTCTGTTTGTGTTGTTCTAGTTGTTATATATCCTAGTAGTGTGCCTAGTATGAATGCGATTAATATTAAAAGAAGTGTTAGTTTGTATCTTTTTTTATTTTTATTGAATACTTTATTAGTCATTTTTTTGTTCCCCAATCATATTTTTTTCCTTTTAGCTCTAAATATATGCTCTTTGGTATTATATATACGTAAATGTAGTTATATATCATTATATATAAAAATAGTGCAATTATTTTTTTTGGTAAATTTTTTGTGAAGAAATTTGATTCGTAAAATTTTATTGTTGTTCTCACCATGAATAGTGTTATTATTAAAAGCAATAATATTGGCATAATTATTGTTATATCTGTTGTTAATAAATAGTCTTGTATTGGTTTAATTTCGAACCAGACTATTACATCGGGTGTGTAGATTAGTTTGAATAAAAATTGAGTTATTGCTTTGTATATATTGTATGAGAGTATTGTAATGCCTATAAATAGCATCATTAGCCCAAATACTGTTATTGGGAATTCGTATAATCCGAATAGTCCGTGTTTTTTGTTAAAATGTATGTCTTTATGTTTGATGTGTGTTCTGAAAAATCCTCTAAACCATCTGATTCTTTGGTTTATTATTTGGTTTAGAGTATTTGGTGTTTTTGTATATGCTAGACTTTCATGTGCGTAGTCTATTAAATAGCCGTTTTTTTTTAATCTTACGCCTAACTCGAAGTCTTCAGTTAGGTTTTTTGTATCAAATCCGCCTATTTTTTTAATTATATATGTTTTATATGCGCTTAGCACTCCTGGTGCTATGTGTAGAAATCTGAGGCTTGCCGATAGTGCTCTCATCAATCCCACTATTAAATATTCTATTACTTGTATTCGTTCATATACATTTGTATCTTCATTTTCTGGTTTTAATTTGCTCATCACTGCACCTACAGGTTCTCCTCGGTCCATATAGAAGTGTGTCATTAATTTTTTTAAGCTTTTTTTATCTACTACGCTATCAGCATCTAGTACTGCGAAGTATTCGGTTTTTACTTGTTTTAGTGCGTAGTTCATAGCGTTTGCTTTGCCTTGATTTTTTGGGAGTTGTATTAATTTTATTGTATCTTCAATTAGATATTTTTTAGCGATTTCGGCGGTTTTATCCTTTGATGCGTCATCTATTATTATTATGTGTACTTTCCCCGGATAATCTAAGTTTTTTGCGCTCTCAATTGTTCTTTGTATGCCTTGTTCTTCATTATATGCTGGTATTAATATTGTAACTTCTGGGTATTCCTTGATATTTTTTGGTTTGTATTCTGATTTGATGAGTGTTATTACATAAAACGTTATTATGAATAAACTTATGAGTATTATTGTTTTGACAATTAGTTCTATCATTTAGTTGTTCCTCATTTTGTTAAATTCTGATGTGAGTTTTGCAAGTGATGTTTGTCCTTCTTCGCTATTTGAATAATTTCCTAATATTATTGTGTTGTGTTTTGTTATATTATAACGAGTCATTAATGCATTTACTATGAATTCTTCTTTGAAATTTATATCTATTGTATAAGTTATTATTTCATCTTTGTGATTTAGTAAAAATTGTTGTAAAATTAGTGCTTGTTCGTTAAATCCTGTGATTTCTCCATCTATGAAATATAGTACAAAGTATATTTTTTGTTCGCAGTTTTCATTATGTATTTGTAATTTGTTTAGATTTTCTGCTTGGGCTATTAAATATTCTCTTTTTTTTATTTCGTGATTTTTTTCATTAATTTTTAGCATTCTATTTTTATATGAGTTTATGTCTATTCCTAGTTCTCTTAATTTCTTATAGTCTTCAGTTATTAATTCTCTGCTAAATTCGCAGTTTTCTAGTCCCATTGAATGGTAGAAGCTCTTTGATGCTGCGTATGATTCATATCTTATATTTTGTGTTTGTATCTTTAAATCTAGTGAATTTATTCGCCAAATATCCATTATGTATGTTGTGCTCATAATTATTGCATATATTATTAATATTAGTATTGTTGTTTCTACAAATATTAATTTTCTTGATTTCTTAGTTAGCATTTTTTGAGTATACCTTGTTTTTTTAAATATTTATTTTTTTTTAAATATTGGCTCTGTCCCAAATAGTTGTTTTTTGTATACTGCCTAGCAAACCACTCAAACTAAACATTGGTTTTTATAGACTCGGATTTGAAATCTGGTGAACATTGTTCGGTTTGCGCAGTATACAATTTATTGTTATTTGGGACAGAGCCTAAATATTTATTACTTATTTTTTTGTTTCTCGTTAAATATAATGTTATTATATAATATATAAGTTATTATTGAAAATGTTAATATTATTGTTGCTTTTATTATAATTAAGTAGTTTATTCCTATGAGGGGTGTTATGTTTTTGATTATTGTTTCTTGGATTGCTGATATGGTTAGTGTATATATTGTAAATATTGCCAGTCTTTGTTTGTGTTTGTTTTTTGTTTTAAATGTTATTTTGGTGTGCATGTAAAAATTATATATTAAATTTGTGGCTGTTCCTATTATTGATGCTATATAAAAGTTTTGAGGTTTTAATATTAATTGTAATAATCCTGTAACTATTAAATTTATCAATACACCTGTAGCGCCTATAAAGAAGAATTTGGTGTATTTTTTTGTAATTATTTTTTTTAAATATGTCATATGTGCTCACTTAAAGCTTGGGTCGCTATATTTCTTAGTTTATTAATCTTATTAAACTAGGATTTTTAGGTTGAATCTTGGCTTTGCACTCTGTAATATTGTTTGTTTTTTAAAGATATTTATTTTTTATGGAGGTGTAATTAGCACATAAGAGTTCTTTGTTCATAGGTGCAAGTATAGTGGTGGATTTGGTTTTAATACGTGAAATAATGCTCTTTGCGTGTCTTTGCTATGCAAGTACTATTTTTTTGTATATTTTTTTGGAGCTCAGAAATTGTTTTAAGAATAATTGTAGAAAATTTAATAAAATATTTTTAATAATTGTTTAATCTTTGCGAATTATGTGGATAAATTACTCTCTGATATGCGTCTTATAACATAAAAAAAGAAAGAGTTTAAGAAAAAAAGAAAAAAGTTTTAGTATTCGCATCCTGATATTTTTGCGAGGTTGTTTAGGTTTTGGTAGCCTTCGTGTAGTTTTCCGTTAATTTGCCATGTTGGCCATGTTGGGAATTCTTTGTTTAGTGTGTTTTTGCATTCGGTTATTTTTGGGTTTATACCTTCAGGGTCGCATTCTATTATTTTTAGGTGTTCGGCGTATTCTCCGAATATTTCTTTTTGGTCTTGGCTGTGCGGGCTCCAGAATACTGTGTATACTTTTGCATTCATATCTGAGAGGCATTTTGCAAGTCTTAGTGCTTTTGTATCTTCGTCTTCTAGGATTATTGGTTCTGTGTATGTTATTTCTGTATTTTCTTGTGTTTGTTCTTCTTGAATATTAGTTGTTTCATTTTCTGTTAATTCTTGTGTGTCTTCAAGTGCGTTTTCTGTTATATTTGTGGTGTTTTCGATTGTTTCTTTTATGTCTTCGTCTATTTCTTCAATTATATCTTCTGCATCCTCAGTTATATTTTCTATTTTATCTGTTAATTTTTGTGTGGTGTTTTGGGTTTTATTATCTATTTCTTGTATTGTGTTGTTAATTTTTTGACCTATTATTGGTTCGTCTTGTGTTTGTTGTTCTGTGTATTTTTCTATTGTTGCGTTTGCTCTGAGTTGTTCTAGTAATATAATGTATTGTTCTTCTGATTTTTGTTTTTCAAGTTGTGCTTCGACTATTTCTTGAACATCTTCAAATGAGCTTATTCCTGCATTTATTTTTTCTTTTTTTAGTAGTACGTGGTATCCGAATGTTGTTTTTACTATCGCGGTTTCATTTTCGTTTAATTCAAAGCTTTTATTTGTTAAATTATCTTCGTATTGGTTTTGTTTTTCAAATATGTATTCTCCGCATGTTTGGATTGTGTTTAAGTCGTTGGTGTGTTCTTGGACGAGTTCGCAGAAATTTGTTTGGTTGTCATGTATCATATCTTTTATTTCTTGTGCTTTTGCGAGTGTTTCTTCCTCTGTTTTGTTTTCGAAGTTTATTTGTATGTGTCTAATTCTTGCAAGTTCATCGTGGACAAATAATTGAGGATTTTTTTCGTAGTAATCTCTTAGCTCTGCTTCTGTTAATTCTGTGTTTGTTTCTTGTTCTATTAATTTACCTGCTATCATTTCTTTTTTTATTATTGTTCTGAGTATTTTTGTGTTAAGTTCTAAATCTTCAAAGAATTCAGTTAATTCTGTTTGTGTGAGTCCTCCGCTAAGTGCCATTTGGTTGAATATTTCATCTATTTCATCTTCTGTTACACTTATATTTTGTTTTTTTGCTTCTCTGTATAATAGCTCTATATCTGTTGATAAATCTATTGCTTGTTCATCTGTTATTGGCATTCCATTTATTAGTCTGAGCCATTGTGCTCTTGTTTGTATTTCATCTTGATGTAGTGCCTCGCCATTTATTAGGACTGATACTCTCTGTTCTGTTATTTCTTCCTCTGGCATTGTTAATCTCACTATTAGTATTATTGCTATTGCAAGGAGTATTAATCCTATTAGTAAATATATTATTTTATTTGAATTTTGTTTTTTTGGTTTTGTTTTTTTAATGTTTGTGTTTACTTTTTTTGTTTTAGTTGTCTTTTTTGCTGTTTGTGTTTTAGTTGCCTTTGTTGTTTTTTTGGTTACTTTTGTGTTTTGTGATATTTTTTTCTCTGCAGGTATTTGTTTTTTTTCTGCGATTGTGCTCTCTTGTATGTTTTTTTCTTCTTTAGGAAGTCCTGGTACGTCTTTTCCGTTTGGAGATACGTTTATTTTATCAAGATCTATATATTCGTCTTCTTTCATGAAATTCACCCTCTAACTTTTAAGTTATTTATTTTATTTTTTTAATCAGTCATAATAGATTAATATTCCATTATTCATCTTAGTGAGAGTTCTCTTTTTTTAAAATTATCGTTTTTATTTTTATTTTATAATAGTAACACTGGCTTTTGATTCGTGTTTTTTCGTTAATTTAAAGAAAAAGTATATAAAGCATAATTCTTTTTTAATTTTATTGAAGGTGGTTATTTATGAAACTTACATTAGCTGAGCCTAAATTGTTGAAAGAGAGTATATCTGTTATCTCAGAGCTTGTTTCTGAGACGAAGTTCCGTGTTGGTAAAGATTTTGTTGAAATTGTTGCTATGGATCCTGCGAATGTTGCCATGATTGTATTTAGGATGCCTAGTAATTCTTTTGCTGAGTATAAAGTTGAAGAGGAGACTACTCTTGCTATGAATCTTGCAAGTTTTAAGCAAGTTCTTCGTAGGGCGAAGCCTAATGATGTTTTGACGTTGGAGAAGACTGATAATAAGCTCAAGATTATTTTAAAAGAGAAGAATACTAGAACTTTTTATTTGCCTTTAATTGATATTGATGATAAGCCTCAGAAAATTCCTCAGCTTAATGCGTTGGCGTCTGTTAATTTGCCTAGTTCTGTTTTAAGTGAGGCTATTGAGGATATGGATATTGTAAGTGAGAGTGTTACGTTTAAGGTTGATTCGAATGCTTTAACTATTCTTGCTGCTGGTGATTTGAAGAATGCTGATGTTGTAATTGAGAAGGATGATTCTATAAAAATTGTTGTTGAGGGCGAGCATAAAAGTAAGTATAGTATTGAGTATTTGAAGAAGATGATTCAGGGTGGGAAGCTTGTGTCTAATGCGACTTTGAAGTTTAGTAATGATTATCCTTTGACTTTGGAGTTTGCTGAGCCTGATAAGCTTTCTTTAATGTTTATTTTGGCGCCTCGTGTTGATAATGATTAACTACTTATTTTTTCTTATTTTGGTGTTTTTTGGTTTCTTTTTAGTAATTTAAGCTTTGTCCCGAATAGTTGTTTTTTGTATGGTGTCTAGCAAACCACTCAAAATAAGCATTGGTTTTTATAGACTCGGATTTAAACTCGGGTAAACATTGTTTGGTTTGCGTAGTATACAATTCGTTGTTATTTAGGACAGAGTTGTAATTTAGATTTTTTTTTATTTCATAAAATGTGTTTTTCTATTATTTTGATTATTTTATTGAAATCTTTTTTATTTGCTTCATATTTCGCGAATTCTACTAATGAACATAAATCGAAGCATTCTTTTGCTTCTTTGTAATTTTTTTTGTGTTTTTTTAGGTAGTCTATGATTTCGTCATTTGTTATTTCTTTATTGAGTTTGTTTTCATAGCTTAAATATAATCTTAGTGCTTGTCCTGCTGCGCCGTATGCGTCTTTGTATTCTTCTTTTTCGAATAGTTTCTTTGATTTTTGAAGTAATAGTAAGCTTTCTTTTTTGTAATCAAATGGTTTTTCTGTTTTCTTTTCAGCGTTTGATTTTTCAGGTTTTGATTTTTTGTGAATTTTTTTGTATGCGAAATAGCTTAGTATTGTTATTAATGATATAATTATTAGGAGTTGCCAGTAGTTTTTCTTTTCTTTTTTTCCGTTTTTAAGTTCAACATTTTGAATTGTATTGTTCATAATTTCAGCCATTATGCTTGCAGTTTCATTATTTTCATTAAAATAGTTTAGTTGCACATTTGTTTTATTTTGTTCTTGGTAAAATTGTGTATTTTGTTGAGAATAACCTTGATCTTGTAGTTGTTGGTGGTATTTTTGAAATTGTTTATTTTCTTGTAGTTCGTTCAGTATTTGTTGTCTTGATTCAGCTGTGTTTTTCTGAATGTTTTGTATCTTGCTATTATTCATTTGACCTAAGAGTGTTGCTTGTTCATTTTTTTGGTTTTGATATTCTAACTCAAAATCTCCTGTGTTATTAGAACTTGGATTAAACTTTGCATTAGTCAGATTATATCCTTGATTTAGTAGTTCTTGATGCTCTTTTTGGAATTCTTGATTTTGTGCTAATTCTTTTTGAAATTCTTCTTTCATTTGTTGTTGTTCTTGGAATTGATTTTGCATTTGTTGTTTTAGAGCAGAGCTGTCTTGAGATAATTGGTTGTTTTGCAGTCTTTGTTCTGTTCTTTGTGGTTGTTGTTGCTCCTGTCCAAAGATTTGATTTGTCATTTGTTGCATTCTTTGTTGTTGTTGAGTGAATGGATTGTTTTGTTGTTTAGTTTCTTGTGAAGTTTCTTGTGATGAACTACTTATTTGATTTTGTTGGTTGTTTTTTTGTGAATCTTTGTTTATAAAATGTATTTTAATATTGTTTAAATTTACAGATTTTGATTTGTTTTTTGTATAAGAAAATTGTAAGTCTATATCTAATACTATTGGCGTGTCTGATGTTCCAAAATTAATGGGAGTTTGTGTTTTTCCTTGGTTTATTGAAAAAGAAGTTGATTTCATGTTTGTGCTTGAATATTGAAAATTACCTTGGTTTATTGATTGGGTTATGGTGTAGCTTAACATCCCGTTTATTTGTTCTTTGTAATTATTTTCTGATTGTAAATTTATTATTGCATTTTCTCCTGTTTTAAAATAATATTCGGATTGTTCTAGAGATAAAATTATATCTTTAGCAGAAACTAAAGGTATTGCGAGTATAAAAATTAGTAGGCTGAATATTATTTTTTGACTCATTGTGTGAATTTTTGATTTATGTTTGAAATTTTGGAAAAAGTTCATTGTATTATCCTCCTCCCTCCATAACGCAAGTATAGATATATTAAGAATGTAATTAATGATGCGATGAAGAACCAGTCTTTTATGTTGGTTTCTTCTTTTTCTCTTTCAATATCTTGGCTGATGTTTTTGTATATTTCATTAAGTGTTTTTTCGTCTACTGATTTAAAATAATTTCCTCCTGTTTCCTTTGCAATTGTTTTTAGTGTTTCTTCATCAAGTTCTGCATATTGAGGTCGTCCAAACCAGTCATAACCTAAAACTACTTGATCTTCCGAACCCATTCCAATGGTATATACTTGAATATTATTTGCTTTGGCGAATGCTATTCCTTCTGCGGGACTTATCACTCCCGCGTTGCTTACGCCGTCTGAGAGCAGGATTACTACTTTTTTTTTGTTAGGAATAGATGTTGCCATATCAATTCCAAGAGATAATCCATCGCCTATTGCTGTTTTTCCTTCTCTTGGAGCTATGCTTCTAAGTTTTTCTATAACTTTTTCTTTATAAGGACTAAGGTATGCTGCAGTTGTTGCTCCTGATTCAAAAGTTATAATTCCGGTATGATCTTTTTGTTTTAGGGAGTCTAGTAGTATTTCAGCTGATTTTTTTGCGGCTTCAAGTCTTGTAGGTTGATAATCAGTTGCTTGCATGCTTCCAGAAATATCCATTACTAAAACAACATTAACGCCTTCTTTTGCTTGTTTTAATGGTATGTGAGGATTGGCAAATCCGATAATCATAAATATTAAAACTAAAAGTGCAACATAAAATAACACATCATTTCTTTTTGATTTCTTTTTATCTCCAAGAGCTGATTTGATGAATCCTATATTGCTAAATTTTATGGCATCTTTTTTCTTTTTATCAATAATTAATTTGTATACATAATATATTATAGGTATGGAAATTAGGAATAATAAAATCCATGGAGATTCAAATCCTGTCATTATGCTATCACCTTTTTTTGTCTTGTTTTAAAGAATTTGCGTAGAGGGATTTCGTATGCTTGATTAGTTGTTATTTCTACTGTGTCTATTTTATGTTTCTTAAAAAGAGTGTTTAATTTATTGTTTTGTGTTTTGATTATTTTTGAATAATTTTCTCTGAATTCTTTATCTGATGTGTCAATAAGTATTTGTTCGTCTGTTTCTTCATCTTCTAATTGTATAAGTCCTATATCTGGGAGTTCTGTTTCTCTTGTATCTGCTATTTTTATTGCTATAACGTCGTGTTTGTTTTTTAGGGCGGTTAGTGGTTGTGTGAAATCGTCCGAGTAAAAATCAGATATTACAAATAATATGCTTCTTTTTTTAATTATATTAGCTATATAGGTTAAAGATTTTTTTAGATTGGTTTCTTTTGATTGTGGTTTGTGTGTGATTAATTTGCTGATGATTTTTAGGATGTGTCTTCTTCCTTTTCTTTCAGGAATGTATTTTTCAACGCTGTTTGTGAATATGAATAAACCAACATTATCATTATTTCTTAATGCGGAGAACATTAATGTTGCGGTTAATTCAATTGCTTTTTTTCTTTTTTCAATGAGATTTCCAAAGTTTCCTGAGGCTGAGAAATCAAATGCGAAAAAAACTCTTAAATCTCTTTCTTCAATAAATTCTTTGATGAATGGGTGGTTGAATCTTGCTGTTACTTTCCAGTCAATTGCGCGTATATCATCTCCGGGTCGGTAATCTCTAATTTCAGAAAATTCTATTCCTTGTCCTTTAAAAATGGAGTGGTAGTTGCCTGCTATTAATCCGTCGACTAAATGTTTGGTTTTAAGTTCTATTTTTTTTATTTGAGCAATTACTTCTTTCATTTGTTGCATTCTAAAAGACCTCTTTTTTTTAAGGAATTTTTATTTTGTTTAGTATTTTAGTTATTATTTCATCACTTGTTTTTTGTTCTGCTTCAGCTTCATATGTTAAGAGAATTCTATGTCTTAGGACGTCATAGGCGATTGTTTTTACATCTTCAGGTTTTACATATCCTCTCCCTTTCATCATTGCATGAGCTTTAGCAGCTAATATTAACCAAAGTGATGCTCTTGGAGACGCTCCGTATTCGATGCTTCCGTTTATATCAAGTTCGTATTTTTCAGGGTGTCTTGTTGCATCTACGATTTCTGCGACATATTTTTTTATTTTGTTATCAGCATATATTTTTTGGTTGAATTCTTGCATTTCAAGTATTTCTTTAGTGGTTAATTTTTTTATTATGTTTATTTTAATGCCTTCTGTAAATCGTTCAATTATTTCTTCTTCTCCGTATATATCAGGGTAGCCTATTAATATTTTAAACATGAAACGGTCTACTTGTGCTTCTGGTAATTTATAGGTTCCTTCGCTTTCTATGGGGTTTTGTGTTGCAAGTACCATGAATGGTTTTGGTAATTTTATTGTGTCTCCTTGAATGCTTACTTGTTTTTCTTGCATTGCTTCAAGGAGGGCTGATTGGACTTTTGGGGGAGCTCTATTTATTTCATCTGCTAGGATGAAATTTGTAAATATAGGTCCTTGAACTGTTTTGAAAGTTCCATTTTTATGATCGTAAATTTTTGTTCCAGTTATATCTGCGGGAAGAAGGTCTGGTGTAAATTGCAGTCGTGCAAAGCCACTATCAAGGCATTCAGATAGTGTTTTTATCATTAAGGTTTTTGCAAGTCCTGGTACGCCTTCAATGAGAACGTGTCCGTTAGAAATTAAGGCTATGAGCATTTTTTCTATGATGTTGTCTTGGCCTACTATTACTTTGCTTATTTCAGAATGGACTTTTTGTAATTTTTCTGAATATTTTTCTGCTTTTTCATTTAAATTTTTTATTTCATTATTCATCAATACGCACCTCCTGAGTCTTAGAGAAAATGCTAAGCAAGTTTAGTTTTATTTATAAAAATAATGGGTTTTTGGTCTGTGGCGTAAAGAATTAGTTATGTCAAGTGAGATATAGGAATTTGAATGTGCTCTCAATAGACTCAATGTTGTATGTGTCTTATTAATTGTATCTCACAACATTACTAAAGCTTTTGCCTAAGACTATTTATCGGTTTTTAAATCCGAGTGCTTCATCTATTTCTTCTCCTATTTTTGATAGGTTGTCAAATATTCTATTTACATCTCGTCTCATTTCTTCAATAGCTGACCTCACGCTTCCTTGTCTGACAAAGATAAGTCTTTTTTCTCTAAGTAAAAATCCTGCATCTATGAAAGTTCTTAAATGATAATTCACTCTTTGTATGGATAAGTCAAGGTCTTGGGATATATTTTCTGTTGAAGTAAATCCTTCAGATGCTACTTCTTGAAGTACATTTTTTAAAATTTGAGATGTTATTTTTTCTGTGTCTCTTCCTGCGCTAAAGCCAAAGCTATTTCCTAACCATTCTATATCATCGATTACGTCTATTTTTTTTGGTTTTTGCAAATTTCTAAGTATGATTTGTTGAGGCACAATTATGTTAGTTCATAAGTTATATTTAAATGTTTCGCTAAAATAATGAAATCATTTAATTAAAACGTAATTTATTAGATTAAAAATGGAAAAATTTAAATAAAAGTTAGTTTTTACTATTTGTTGAGCTTAAATCAACAAAGAATTGAGGTGGCTCAAAAAAAATGGAGGTGCATTACTATGCGAAGAAGATATTCGATTTGGGATGAAATGAGAAGAATGCAAGAACAAATGGATTCTGTGTTTAGTAATTTTTTTGACATCGAACCACTAATAGGAGATAATTTTTTATTAGAAGACAGATCAGGTAAAAACAAAGAATTAATATCAAGTAATTATAAAGCGCCTGTATCTGATATTTATGAAACAGACAAAGAAGTTGTTGCAGAGGTAGATATGCCTGGTGTTGATAAAAAAGACATCAAAGTAAATATTACTGAAGAAGCTATTGAAATTAAAGCAGAAAAGAAAAACGAAGTCAAGCAAGAAGATAAGAAAAAAGGAATGTTTAGACTTGAGCGAAGCTTCGCAGGATTCTACAGAAGCTTTGCACTACCAAATAGTGTGGACCCTGACAAAGCAAATGCAGAATACAAAGATGGCGTTTTAAAAATAACTGTTCCGAAACTAAAAGTTGAAGAGAAGAAAAAGAAACTTTTAGAAATCAAATAAATGGATTAGGACAACATTATCAGATCGGAGGTAAAAATTTAAATCTTGATTTAAAGGTTTAAAATTGAAACTTTCCAATCTTTGTAAAGAATTTTAGCGAAGCAGAATTTATTTCTGCTTTTATGCTTTTTTTGAAATATATGAAATCATAAAATTACGAGGTGGTTTTATATGACTCAATTAATGCAATCACGAAGTGTAAAGCAAATAATTCAAAGATCGTATTCTCCAATAAATATGGAAATAAAAACAGAAGTTCCTGCTATTGATTATGTTTGGGTTGAACAAACCATTAAGGAGTTCTTGGAAGAACAAAGACTTCTCAGTTCACTTAAAAATATCTCTATTTATTTTACTTATCAGCCTGTTAGAAGAAAAATCATTAAATGTGTTGCTAATGTGAAAATGAAGAGCAAGAGCAATACTTTGACTGTTACTGGTCATGGGATTGATGAATATCAAGCAGTATATGATTTATTGGAGAAATTAGAATTCAAAGTATTGTTAGATTCAAATCTTCAAAAATCAATATCGGGTTTCTTTTTTTCAAATTCAATGAATCAATTTCAAAGAGGTGATCAATGTGCGTGAGTAAAAAAATGTTAGTGTGCAAGAAATTTTACATAAAAATTGCATAATAAGCAATTATTTAATTTTGAATTCAAGATGTTTGAAGAAGTTGATGTCTGAGAGCAGATGTCATTTTAATAGGAATTGTACATCTGGAAAAAATAAATGGAGGTATAAACTATGAATATAAAACCGATGGGTGAGCGAGTGCTTATCAAACAGCACAAAAAAGAAGAAAAAACTGCCGGCGGTATTTACATACCTGACTCTGCTAAAGAAGAAAGAAAAGAAGGAGTTATTATTGCAGTTGGACAATATAAAGATGGTAAAGATCTTCCATTAAAAGAAGGAGATAAAGTTCTTTATGGAGGGTATAGTTCAGAAGAGATTGAAATAAATGGTGATAAGCATATTTTTGTTGATTTTAAAGATGTGCTTGCTAAAATTGAGTGAGGTGTGGGAAAATGGTTGACGCGAAACAAATTATGTTTAATGAGAATGCAAGACAAGCACTCATTAGAGGTGTTGATAAAGTTGCAAATACTGTAAAGGTGACTCTTGGTCCTAAAGGAAGGAATGTTATTCTTGATAAATCTTCGCATCCTTTAGTAACTAATGATGGAGTAACTATTGCAAAGGAAATTTCGCTTAAAGATAAATTTGAAAATATGGGTGCGAAATTAATTAAAGAAGTGGCTTCTAAAACTCAAGATAATGCAGGGGATGGAACAACTACTGCGACGCTATTAACGCAGATCATGGTTAATGAGGGGTTGAAAAATATTACTTCAGGTGCAAATCCTATTGAAGTGAAGAAAGGAATTGAAAAAGCAACTGAAACTGTTGTCAAATTCTTAAAAGAGCAAAGAGTGGATGTTAGTGATAGAGAAAAAATACAGCAAGTGGCGACTATTTCTGCAAATAATGATGAAATAATTGGTAAGCTTATCGCTGATGCAATGGAAAAAGTTGGTAATAATGGAGTTATTACTGTTGAAGATGGGAAAAGCATGGAAACAGAACTTGAAGTTGTTGAAGGTATGCAATTTGATAGAGGGTTTCTATCGCCATATATGGTAACAGATAATGAGAAAATGATTTGTGAACAAGAAGAACCTTACATTTTAATCACTGATAAGAAACTCTCTTCAATGAAACAATTAGTGCCTGTTCTTGAAAAAGTTGCTCAAGAGGGGAAGTCTTTATTTATTATTGCAGAAGATATTGAAGGAGATGCTCAAGCTGCAATCATACTAAATTTAATTAGAGGATCGATTAAAGTTTGTGCTGTTAAAGCGCCTGGTTTTGGAGATGAACAAAAAGATATGCTTGAAGATATAGCGGTTTTGACGGGAGCTAAGGTCATCTCAGAAGATAAAGGTATGAAGCTTGAGAATTTCACTGCTGATTGGCTTGGAAGTGCTAGAAAGATTAAAGTGGATAATGAAAAGACTATTATTGTAGAAGGCAAGGGAGAGAAAAAGCATCTTGAAGCGAGAAAGGTGTTAATTGAATCTCAAGTTAAATTGGCAGAGGCGGATTTTAAAAAAATTGATTTGAAAAAAAGACTTGCAAAGCTTGGAGGAGGGGTCGCAGTCATTAAGGTTGGTGCTGTAACGGAAACTGAGCTTAAAGAGAAAAAGATGAGAATTGATGATGCGCTCAATGCCACTAAGGCAGCAGTTGAAGAAGGAGTAATTCCTGGTGGGGGTGTAACTCTTTACAGAGCAACTACGAGTCTTGAAAAATTAAATCTTGAAAACGATCAAAAAATAGGAGTTGGAATAGTTAAAAGAGCTCTTGAAGAACCGATAAGACAAATTGCTAAAAACGCGGGAAAAGAAGGCGCTGAAGTGCTTTCAAGATTAAAGCAGGAAAAAGATTTGAAGGTTGGGTATAACGCAAAGAAAGATTGTTATGAAGATTTATTTAAGGCGGGCGTTATTGATCCGACGAAAGTTGTTCGAAATTCATTGCAAAACTCTGCATCAATTTCTTCTATGATTTTAACAACTGAGGTGTTGGTGACTGATTTTGATGAAGAAAAAGATGAGAAAACAACTGCGATAATGATTTGAGGTTGATTAATTTTTTTTGTTTTTTTTATTTATATTTTTCAGAAAATGTATTTCAGTCAAGTTGTTTTTGGCGTTTTAGGAAAGTTCATATTTTGCTGAGGATTTGTTTATAAGAAAAATGAGCGAAGTATGAGGGTATGCAGGATTTATTGCGTGAGTAAAAAAATATTTTCAAGTTTTAAAGATAAATTTCAAATAATTTTTGAGTAGTTGTTTGATTTTTTTGTGAGTTTTTGTTTTGTTGATTGTGTCGGGTTTGATGTGTGTAAAAATCATGATTTTAGAATTTTTAATAATTTTTAAGGTCTTGAAATTGAGTTAAGTTTAAATAAGATGAGAAATACAATAATTTAAATTCTTTAAAAAGTCAAATTCTTCAAACAATCCCGCCATTCAAAATAAATAAATACTACTAAATAATAGTAAATTATATAAATGATTATTTTTTATTAATTCAAAATGAATATAGATAATGCAATAACGGACATAAAAGTTCATAGAGAACTTGATTTGTATAAATCTATTTTAGATACTGATTTAAAATTAAATAAACCCTTTTCTTATCTTGAATTAATTGCTGATAAATATAACTTAGATAAAACTGTTGTTATTGATAGAAGTCTTGATTCTTATAATTTTTATAGAAATAAGTGTGATAAATCCCACGATGATGCTTTGTACAAAAGTATAATTGACACCCATTATTTTATTGCGTCAAGTTTCTTAGATCAATAAGGCAAAACATCTGATTTTAATTAGGATATAAAAAGTTAGTACTGGTTAAATGAGCAATATGAATTGAATGATGAAATTAATATGCTCAGTGCCACACATATTAAGTGGGAATTGTATTATCACCCAAAACTTTTGTTTGTGAATATTTATCAATTAATTTTTTATATCTCTTGAATTTTCTTCAATAAATTATGGCATTTATAGTTGGCGACATAAAAAATTTGTAATGCCTAAAAGAGCCTTAGGTTCGCACTCGTTAACACTAGACTCGGTTTATAAAGCGAGGATCAAAGCGATGCTCTTTGCATTACAAAAAAATTTTGTCGCAGACTATTACAAAATCTTCAAGTTTGGATAATTTTATTTTAGAAGAGATTGATAAATTTAAGGATCTTTTGAATCATTCGTTAGATGAGAATAGGCCTTTTGATTATCTTGTTGCTGTATCTAAATCATATAATGTTCCTAGTAGTACTGTTTTTGATATTGCGCTTGATTCTTTTAATTATTATATGCGAAGAGGAGTTACTAGTTCTCTTGCAAAGAAATGGAGTTTAGGTTATGCTCATGAATTTATCTTAATAAATTATTATTGAGTCACATTATTAAATTTATTATTTTTTTGTCTTTCTTATCTTTTTATCTTTTTTGTGTTGGTATTTTTCCAGTAATTCTATTACTTTTGAGAGTTTTTTGTTTTTTAGTCTGTATGCGAGCATATTCTTTTTTAAATTATTTTTGAGCCATAATCTTATTGGGTTTTCTCGCTTAATTAGATCTTGATACTGTTCGTCAGTCATTTTTTTAAGTACAGCTAGCAATTCAGGCATGTTTTTTATTACTTTAACTTCTTCATCCATTTCAAGTATTAGATTTTCAGGTTCTGTTACGAGTAGGTTTTTTCTGTGTCTTCTTGATGCAATATAGTGTTTGAATCCGAGTTGATTTATTATTATCATCAGAGTCATTATTATTGCTATGTATGCTGAAAGCATTATTATATCAGGATATACTTGTTCAAATCCTGCATCAAATAGCATGGCACGTCTGAGGCTCTCAGACACTATTACATATGGGTTGAATGAAGCTATTTTCGCAACTATTGGAGATAGTGTTTCTAGAGGGAGTATTAGGTTTGATAAGAATAAGAATACTGAGCCTATCACTATGTTGCTCATTGTGACTGCTTCTGATGTTGATGATACTGTTCCTATAAGTAAGCCCATGCTTATGAATAATGTTATTCCAAGCAGTAGTATCATTATTGTAACTATTGGATTTGTGAGTATTGGTACACTTAAAGTATAATGTGCAATAGCGAGTATTATTATTGTTTGTAGTGCTATTATTATTAGTGCTGTAAGATAATTTATGTACATGAAATATTTTTGGGTTGTTGGTGTTGTGAAATTGCGGAAAAATGCTTTTGAGTCTTTTTCCATATATACTAGTGTGCTTGCAAGCATTAAACCTATAAATAATATTGCAAGTGTTAGGAGATATGAAAATGAGTAAGTCAATCTTGTGTTTGTTGATGATACTGATTGCACATTTGTTGTAACTGGATTTGTTATGCTTCTTGCGGATCTTAGTTCAAATGATTGTATTTCTGCAAGAATTTCTTCTTGTTTTGTTTTTAATTCATCTGTATTTTGAGATATTGTATTTATTGAGGTTTGTAGTTGATTTAAGTCATTTGTTATTTCTTGTTTTGATTTGTCTGCTTTATCTATTCTGTCTGTGATTTTAGTTATACTTACTGAAAGAGTTGCAAGTGCTGTTTGCAGCTCATCTATTCTTTCAGTTCCTTTTGAATTATATATTGTTGTGTTTAGTGTATCTATCGCGTTTTCAAGTTCTGTTTGGGTCTCATTAAATTCTATTTCTAATGCCTCATTTACAACTGTTTGTGCTTTTGATTTTATATCGTCAAATTCGGTTTCTACAGTATTTAGTTTTGTTTGTATATTTGATGTGCTAATCGTCTCTTTTGTTGTGTCCATCGCGTTTGTTTCTTTTTTAGCAGTGTCGATGTTGTTTGTTGCTGTTTGTATTTGGGCTCTTGTTGTTATTATGTTTGCTAGGCTCTCTTCTGCTTTCTTATTTGCGACTTCCACTATATTTATTAATTGGTTTGCAAGTTCTTCGCTAATCTCTGATGATTCGGTTCCTAGTGATGTCGAAAATGAAGATATTAGTCTGTCAACGAGATTCATTCTTGATTCATCTACATAGAATATGAGTTCGTTTTTCGCGCCGTCTCTAATCTCAAAGTCCTCCGAGAATACTGCGCATAAAACTGTTATTCCTTCCTCTATTGAGCTTGCGCATAATTTCTCTGAGTCATATATTATTATGTTATGTTCTGTTGTGTTGAATGATTGAATATATCTATCTGCGAGTGTTGATGATTCTTTTGTATGAACACCTATATTTAATTTTTGATCTACATCTTCCATGAAGCCAAGTCCTATTATGAATACTATTATCAGTGGTGCGAGTAATACAACTAATGCCGAACCTTTTGATCGTGCAAGTATTTTCATATTTTTTTTAAGGCATCTAATTAGTTTCATTTTTTTGTTGTCCTGCAAGGTTTAAGAACACTTGGTTCAGGCTTGGTTTTATTAGTTTTAATTCTATTATTTTTTCTTTGTTTTTCTCTATTAGTTTCACTATTTGATCTAATATGTTTTTGTGATCTTGACAGAGTAATATCAATTCAGGTCCTCTTATTTCTATTTTTTTTATTTCTTTTGAGAATTTGCGTTTTAGTGATGCAGATAATTCTTCATAATTTCCTGGGCTCGACTCTATTCTTATTTCGTGATGTTTTAAGTATTTTGATTTTAAGTTTTCAGGAGTGTCTATATCAATCATAGTTCCATCTTTTATGAGTGCGATTCTGTGGCATAATGTTTCTAGTTCATTTAGGTGATGGCTTGAGACTACTACTGTTGTGCCTCTTGAATTTATTTGTTTAATTAAGCTCCATATGCTTCGTCTGAGTATTGGGTCAAGGTCGGATGTTGGTTCGTCCATGAATAGTACTTGGGGGTTGTGTATGAGTGAGCAGGCTATATCGAGTCGTCTCTCCATTCCTCCTGATAGGTTTTTTGCATGTATGTTTGATGATGTTTCAAGATCTATTAGTTTCAATAGTGAGTATACATTTGAGTGGAGTACTTCTTTTGATAGTTTGTATAATTCTCCGAAGTAATATAGGTTTTCTTTTACTGTTAGTTTTTCATAGAAACTCGGCATTTGTGCGGCGAAGCCGTATATTTTTTTGAATCTTCTTTGTTGTTTGAATACTGATTTATAACTTGGTTTATCTGCTATTACTCTTGATTCTTTGTATTTGACATCTCCTGTGTCTGGTGAGACGAATCCAATCATCATGTTTAAAAGAGTTGTTTTGCCAGATCCGCTCGCGCCGATCAGACCTATTATCTCACCTGGTTTTATTTCGAAATTTACATTGCTTAGAACTTTTTTTGTCCCGAATGATTTTCCTATTTTTTCTACTTTTAGTAGTGGGTCTTGCATTAGTTTTTAAAGAATAATTGTTATTTTTAAACTTTATGTTTTATTCTCCTCTGAGTCTTTGCTTTTTGTATCTATTTTTTAGTAAGTATTTTTTAGTAATGTTTTTATATTTCTTTAAGTTTTCTTATCTAATTATGTTGAATTTGGATGATTTGAAATCGAGAAATATTTTAATTGATGAGTCTGCTAATTATTTTTTTTGTTCTGATTTGTTTAATTTTTTGAATAATAATTTTGATGAGTATAGTGATGTTCTTTCTTCTTTTGAGAAGCGTTTTAAATCTTCAGGTGCGTTTGGTCGTGTTTTAAATAATAAAATTAGATTTTTGATGAAGGATTCGCTTGAGCAATATTTAGTTGATGATGTTAAAAGAGATTTGTTTAATTCTAATGTGTTGTTATTTAAGCAAACGTTAGATGTTTCTTTTCAGGGCGTGGTTAATTATAATATTTCTGAGAATAATTGGTTTGACTTGTGGGAGTTTGATGACTTGTTTATGAAAACTAATTTTAAAAAAGTGGTTGGTGATTCTTTTTTCATTCATAACATAATTGATTTTTCTCAGGATGTTAGGACTTATTTTTCTCAGTTTAATTCTTGGAAAGTTAGGTCTTTTTATTCTAAGCTTGACATTGAGGAACTTTCTTTGTTAGTTGAAACGCGGGCAAGTAATACATCTGATGATTTTGTTAAGAAATCAAAAGTGGGTAAAACTCATAATTTAGAAGTTGGGAGTGAATTTTATTTTAGTAGTGCAAGTAAGGATGATTCTCTTAATTTAGCCGGAGTTGAGTCTAATTACATAGATACTTTTAATAAGCTTTATCCTGAAACTAAGGATTTTGTTAATGTGGATGAGGATAGTCTATATAAGATTAAGGAAATTTATGAGGTTTGTAAATTAGCAGATTATAAGCGTGGAGGTAATAAGATTTCTGAGGAGAAGATTCCTTTTTATTTGGATGTTTTATTTGGTAAGAACTGTGATGGTTTAATTTCTTTTTTATCCACTAATATAGGTGTTGCTTTTCTTTCATATGACGGGCAAGTAACAGATAGTTTTTTAAGACGTATTTATGAGCGAAGAGAACGTATTTTGTCTGTAT
This sequence comes from Candidatus Woesearchaeota archaeon, assembly GCA_046543095.1. GTDB lineage: Archaea > Nanobdellota > Nanobdellia > Woesearchaeales > 21-14-0-10-32-9 > 21-14-0-10-32-9. The sequence goes on from JBKHAC010000004.1 coordinate 57,909, forward strand.
TTAATAAAGATTTGAATAATGATGAGAAATATAGAATTTTCTAGTTCTTAAAAATTGAGAAAGTTAGAAGGCACATCCCATCCTTAAAGGGTTACTTTTCGGTTAACTTTTTAGCTAACGCTAAAAAGCGAGGATTCATCCATCTAGAATTTTGGCAAATTAGCGAGGGAAAACATCTAAAGCCTAAAGGCGACATTTTTTTGGGCGACATTTTTTTGTTTGACGCGAAAAAATCGAGGATTTGTTCAGCTCGTAATTTAAGCTAGGACTCATTTAACTTGTGCGTGGAAGAATTTATTAAATTTTTTTTGTATCAATCAAAAAAATCATATTTATCCAAAGGATACTTTCTTGTGATTGATTCACTAAAGTTAGCTTAGCCGAATTTTTGCTTTTTGGGATTTACTAAAATGTCACTCTAAGATTAACGTTTTAGACAAGGGTTTTCGCCCTCCGCGTTTTTTTTTGGATTCAATTAATTATTATATATCTTCTTCTAGGTCTTCTATATCTTCAAGTGAGAGTAAGTCGTCATCGTCTTGGTTTTCTTCTTTTTTAGTTTCTTTTTTCTCAGGTTTAGTTTCAGCTTGTTTTTCTTTTATTTCTTGTTTTTCTTCTGGTTTGGTCTCTGTTTGTTTTTCTTCTTGTTTTTTTATTTCATCTTCTGGTTTTACATCTGTAAGTACAACATTTGCTACGAATTCTAGTTTTCCGAACATCTCGTTTTTTGTGACTCGTCCAATGAATTTCATCATTGCGCCTAGCATTTTGTTTTTGTAGTCTTCGAAGCTTTGTGTGTCTTCTCTGAATGATTGTAGTTCTTCTTCGTTTACGTTTAAGAAATTTAGTATTTGGTTTTTCCAGAGGACTACTCGTATGTTATCTGAGCCGTCATCTACGAATACGTTTAGTACTGCGCCGTATGTTGCGCCTTCGGGGTTTTCGTCTTCTCTTATTCTTTTGCCTTCAGAGTTTACTTTGAAGAATTT
>JBKHAC010000019.1:0-19216 GCA_046543095.1 Candidatus Woesearchaeota archaeon
CTTCTGCTTCTTTTAGTGCTTTTATTACTTGTGCTTTGTTTGCGCCAAGGTTTACTGATGCGACGTATATGTAGCCGTATGATGTTAGCATTAGTCCTAGGTTCTTTTTTGGCATTTGTTTTCCTGCCATTGCGAATTTCGCGGTGGCGCCTCTAGGGGTTGCTTTTGATGCTTGTCCGCCCGTATTTGAGTATACTTCTGTGTCGAGTACTAGTACGTTTACGTTTTGTCCTTGTGCGAGTACATGGTCGAGTCCGCCAAATCCTATGTCGTATGCCCAGCCGTCACCGCCAAATATCCATAAGCTTTTGTCTAGTATGTATTCTTTGAGTTCGTTTATTTTTTTAAGTATTGGTTCGCTCTCGCCGTATACTTTTGATAGTGCGTCTGGTAGTAGTTCTAGTATTTTGTCTCGTGTAGTTTTTGCATCTATGTCTGTCTTGTTCCAGTTTTCGAGTATTTTTTGTATTTGTTCTTGTAGTTCATGTGTTGTTCCTGTTTTAAGTATTTGCTCAAGTAATAGTTTTAGTGTTTCCCTATTTTCATCTACTGCGAGTCTCATTCCGTACCCGTATTCTGCGTTATCTTCAAATAGTGAGTTTGCCCATGCAGGTCCTCTGCCATTTTTATCTTTTGAATATGGTATTGTTGGGAATGTTCCGCCGAATATTGATGAGCATCCTGTTGCGTTTGCTATTATCATTCTATCTCCGAAGAGTTGTGTTGCGAGTTTGACGTATGGCGTCTCTCCGCATCCTCCGCATGCTCCTGAGAATTCGAAGTATGGTTCGAGGAATTGTGATCCTTTTATTGTCTCTGGTTTTGTGCCGTCTGTTATGTATGGTAATTTTTCGAAGTGTTCTAAGTTTTTGTTTTCTTCTGCTCGAATATTATCTATTGGTACCATTTCAAGCGCTTTCTCTTTTACTGGGCATGCATCGACGCATACTTTGCAACCTATACAATCCTCTGGGTAGACTTGTACTCTAAATAGTAGTTCTTCTCGTGTTTTTGTGTTTGATTTTATTGTGATGAAGTTTTCTGGTGCGTTTGTTAAGTCTTCTGGTTTTATTTGTTTCATTCGTATTGCTGTGTGTGGGCAGACAAATGAGCAGAGTCCGCATTGTATGCATTTTTCGTGTTTCCATCTTGGTATTTCGAGGGCGACGCCTCTTTTTTCTATTTTTGTTGTTCCTGTTGGGACTTTGCCGTTTAGTGTCATGTTTGAGACTGGTATTTCATCTCCTTTTTGTCGCATTATTTTTTCAATTACATTCTTTTCGAATTTTGTCGCAGTATCTGGTATGAGTTTTTTTATTTGTGCGTGTTTTTGTGTTTTTTGTGTTTTTTGTATTTTAACTTCATATATTTCGTTTAAGGTATTATCTATGCATTGGTGGTTCATTTGTACTATTTCTGGTCCTTTGGCTTTGAATTGTTTTTCTATGTGCTCTTTCATCAGTTTTATTGCATCATCTACTGGTATTATGTTTGCAAGTTTGAAGAATGCTGTTTGCATCACTGTGTTTATTTTGTTTCTAAGTCCTGTTTTTTGTGCTATTTCTGTTGCATTTATTGTGTATACTTTTATGTTTTTTTGAATTATTGTGTTTTGCATATCTTCTGTTAGGTTTTCAAATACTTCTTCAGGTGTCCAGGGGCTGTTTATTAGGAATGTGCCGTTTTCTTTTATACCGTCGAGGATGTCGTATTGTCCTATGTATGAGGGTTTGTGTAGTGCTATGAAGTCTGCTCTTGTGATGAGGTATTGTGATCTTATTGCATCATCTCCGAATCTTAGGTGTGATACTGTGACTCCTCCGCTTTTTTTGGAGTCGTATGAGAAGTATGCTTGTACTTGTTTATCTGTGGCCTCGCCGATGATTTTTATTGAGTTCTTATTAGCACTAACTGTGCCGTCTGATCCGTAGCCCCAAAATTTGCAGTTTATTGTTGTTTTTGGTTCTGTGTATATTTGTTTTGTGACTTTTATTGATTTTCCTGTTACATCGTCGTTAATTCCTACAGTAAAGTCATGTGTCCCATCGTCTAAGTATTCATATACTGCTTGAATCATTGATGGCGTGAATTCTTTTGATGATAGACCGTATCTTCCACCTATAATTTTTATTGGTTTATCTTTTAGTGCGGCTACGACGTCAAGGTATAGTGGCTCGCCTATTGATCCTGCCTCTTTTGTTCTGTCTAGTACTGCTATTTTTTTTACTGTGTTTGGCATTTTGTTTTGTATTTGTGTTGCGGGAAATGGTCTGTACATTATTATTTTGAGTAGTCCTACGCGCTCACCTTGTGCATTTAAGTAGTCTATTGTTTCTTTTATTGTTTCGGTGGCAGAGCCCATTGCTATTATTATTTTCTCTGCGTCTTTAGCGCCGTAGTATTCTGTGAGGTCGTATTCTCTGCCTGTTTTTTCTTTGAATTTAGTCATTTGTGTTATAACTATTTCGGGGACTGCGTCGTAGTATTTGTTTGCAACTTCTCTTCCTTGGAAATATACATCGGGGTTTTGTGCGCCGACTTTTGCGTAGGGCTTGTCAGGGTTTAGTGCTGCTTGTTTGAATTTTATTATTGCCTCTTCATTTAGTAATTCTTTTAGTGTGTCTTTTGGTATTGTTTTTATTTTTTGTAGTTCGTGTGATGTTCTAAATCCGTCAAAGAAATTTAAGAAGGGTATGCTTGCGTTTATTGTTGATGTGTGTGATATTGCTGCAAGGTCTTGTACTTCTTGTATATTTGATGCTGCAATTAGTGCGAATCCTGTTCCGCGTACAGCCATAACGTCTGAATGGTCTCCGAATATTGATAATGATTGGTATGCTAGTGATCTTGCTGCGACATGAAATACAGTTGGTAACATTTCGCCTGCTATTTTGAACATATTTGGCATCATGAGTAGTAGGCCTTGTGATGCTGTGAATGTTGTTGTGAGTGCACCTGCGCTAAGTGAGCCGTGTATTGCACCTGCAGCTCCTGCTTCTGATTGCATTTCTGCTATTTTTAGTGGTTTTCCGAATAAGTTTTTTTTCCCATTTGAGGCCCATAGGTCTGCGAGTTCGCCCATTGGCGATGATGGCGTTATTGGGTATATTGCTGCGACTTCGCTGTATTCATATGCTATTTTTGCTGCTGCTGCGTTTCCGTCTATTATTTCGTGAGTGTTAGAAGTTTCCATAAGTATTTGTTTTTTAATCACATATTTAAATTAATGGAGTAACTTTTTAGTGGATACAGTTTTATTTGTCGTGATTTGTGTTTATGTATTAATATCTTTTTTAGGTTGTTAATTGTGTGCAATTATCTTTGTTTTTTTAGCATTGCTAATGTGACTAATTACAAAACAACTATTTTTTAATCACTAATTAGTAAATACAAACAGAAATATTTATAAATAAAGAAACACTACTCATTAGTAATTATTAATTATTGTTGTGTTTTTTGTGCCCAACAATCAGTTTTTGAGGATTATATATGGTTGATTTGAAATTACTCGCGGATGCTTTGACGAAGCCTTTTGTCATGTTTTTGTTTGGCATGGGCTTTGCTTTATTTCTTGTAAGTCTTATATCCTCCGCGCCTAGTTTGAATTCTTTACCTTCTGAATATGATTTTCCTATTTTAGACAAATCAGTTTTTTCATTAATTGACACAAATAACTTTAAAATTGGTGAAAAACATTTACTTGGAAACGCATCTATTGAAATACCTCAGCAAAATTCAAATAATAGATCCATTTCATCTCCGAGTAATTTTTTTGATGAATCAGAGATATTAGTTTATCGTGATCGTGTTATTTTAGATGCTGAGAATGTTGTTTGGGCAAGTTTTGCAGATACTAAAAGTATGCTTCCTGTAATTAATAAAGATTCTAACGCTCTTCAAATTGTTCCAAATTGTCCCGATGATATCGCGCTTGGAGATATTGTTTCTTATCGTTCACATTATACTGAGGGCATCATTATTCACCGCGTTGTTCATATTGATGAAGATTCTGATGGCGTTTATTTTGTTTTGAAAGGCGATAATAATCCTACATCTGACCCTGGTAGAATTCGTTGCAGTCAAATTGATAGAAAAGTTATTGCTATTATTTATTAATTTATGAATGGATGAATCCTTTTTTTAGCTAATGCTAAAAAGTTAATCGCAAATTAACCTTTTAAGGAAGGGACTTACCATCTATCTCTTTCAATTAATTTCTTTTAAGATTGTTTAATTTGTTAATTGTTCAAAGTATGAGTTTTGGTTTGTCAGAAATTCTTCTTTTTTTATATCTTCCATAATCAAGAATTCTTTTTTGTCTGTTATTTTGAATTTGTCTAATTTCTGCATGAAATCATCCATGTCATTTGTATTTTTAAAAATTGTTTCTATTATGAAATCGTATTCGTTGTTCACTCTATGTATTGTGTTTACTCTTGGGTGTTTTATTAGGAAGCTTTGCAGTTCTTGTTTTTGTTCTTTTACAACACTTATTAGCAGTTGGTTTCGTATATCATACCCTAGCATATTGAAGTCAAGTATTGCTATGTTTCTTTTTATTATTTTTTTTGTTTCGTATTCTTTTATTTTGTCAAATATTGTGCTTATTGGCATTTTTGTTAGTTTGCTAAGTTTTGTGAGGCTTACTCTTGCATCACATCTTATATGGCTTAAAAGCATTATTTCTTTTTCTTTTAGTATTTTTCTTGGATTCATTTTTTAGTCAATCTCCGCTAAATTATGAGTTTAGTTATGTTGTATATTGTTTGTAGAATTCTTTAAATTGTAGTAGTAGTGTGTATTACTACATTGAATTATTTTTTTTTAATATCTGATTTTTTATTATGTACGTAATAATTGTAATTAACGTAAGTATTAGAATCATTATTGTAAGTAGTTGATTTTGTTGTTGATTCTGTTGTTGTATTTCACCATTAATATATATTTGGCCTGTTTGTGTAATTTTTATAATGTGTGTTTGTGGTTCTTGATTATTTATTAGTATTTTAAGTTCAAATTCCTTATCTCCTTTCGTATCTATTATCATTTGTTTTGTTAATTTCTCGTTTGGTTTTACGTTAAATATGTTTGATTCAAATGATTCTTCTTCTTTTTTTATCATTATTTTAACGTTATCCATATTTTCTGGCCAATTACTTTGTAGTTGTAAGTTTAAGTCCAATAAGTTGTCTTTAAGATCGTTTATGCTTATTTTTTCAATATTTATTTGAGGTGTACCTGATTGTACTTTTTTTGTTTGTATTATTTGTTTTTCATCATAATTTATCTTAAGAGTTATATCATGCATGCCTTTTTTTGTTTGTTCGTCAAAAAATAATATTATTTCTTGATTATTTTTGGCAGCCACAGTTATGTTTTGCATTATTGTTTGGTTCATTAATTCTAAAGCTATTTGTGTATTTGCAGGTTTTAAGCCTCTGTTTTGTATGTTTATTGTGTAGGGCCCTTTTGCATTCCTTTGTGGTCTTGGCACAGTAAAATCCGCGTCAAGGCTAGCATTTTCAACATATACGTTAAGTTTTATTGGAATATTAAGTCCTAAATCTAGATTTATTTGTTCTTTATCTTTTCTCTGTTCTACTAGTAGTATTTGTGCTCTTTGTGTTTCATTGTAATTTCTTTGTTTTATTTTTGCAGTAATTATTTTATCAGCCATATCTTCTGTGAACAGTATTTGGTTTTGATCCAATTCTATGAATTGTTCTCCTTCAATTTTTAACATTATTGTTGTATTTATTTTTTCATTGTTAAATATTTTAAATTTAACTTGTGTATCATCTTCATATAACTCAAATCTTGCGGGTGCAACACCTAAGCTTAGTGTATTTGCGCTCAACATTAGCATCATTGCAATTATTAGAATTGTTTTTTTCATGAGGCAACACCCCATGTGAATGTTAAATTAGTTTCTTTTGTGCCTGGTGGTTCTTGTGAAGGCACTCTTATTGCAATATCTGTTTGTGCTTCGTTTTGTCCTGTCCAGTTTAAATTCATTATTAAATTTTGTATTTGGGTGCTTATATTTGTCCAACTAGTTATTGAATTTAATACATCATATGAGTCTGTAGCTCTTGCTTTTATTTGGAAGTAATGTGTGTTTAGACCTGCATTTGGGCTTTGCCATAGGTTTGTCGCAGTTATATTATTTAAGTTTGCATTTATATTTCCTATATTTTTGAATGTGAATGGTTGAGGGTTGTTTGTAGTTGTGTTTTTTATATCTTCTAAATTTAATGTGCCAAAATTTATTGTTGAGGTTGTAAGTTCTATCATTAGTTGTTCTATTAGTGTGAAATTTGATGTGTTGCTCCACTCGCTGTATATTTCTGTATTATATGCTCTAACTCGCCAGTAATATTGGCTAAAGTTTAGTGGCGCAGTTATTTGGTAGTTGCTATTTGTAGTTATATCTTCATCATAAATTAGGGTTGTAAATTGTTCGTTTTTTGATAGTTGAAATTCATACATTATAGGTCCTGCTATTGGGTTTGTTATGTCTGTCCAGTTAAAGTTTGGAGTTCTATTAACAAAAAATTCATCTTCATTTTCAGGATATATTAGTGTTGGCGTGTCTAGTGCAAAGCCTAATTGACAGCATATATTTAATGAGTAGTAATTGCATGCAGCCATGTGTGCGTTTGTTAAATTATTATATCCTTCGTTGTATTCGCTTGACGCTATGCTTGCGATGCATTCAAAGTTTTCTTGGCATGCACCATTTATTGTCTCGCAAGTTATATTGTTTGTGCCTCCAAGGCATACCTGATGAGTGTAATTTGTTGTTTGAGTATAATTTTGAGCGTATTGAACGTGTGAATTTGTTTGATTGAATAATCGTAATATTTCTATTGTTTTTTCATCTGCGCAGTCTGTTTTTATTTCTTGTGTTCCTGCTGTGCAGCATAAACTATGTGGATATCCTGGGTCTGCATAGTCTCTAAGTTCTGCGTGGGAGTTATTGTGTCCTATGCCGTATTCGCTTTTTAGTTTTAGTATTGTGTTTTCTTGGTCGCATTCATTTGTTGGTTTTATTTCGCAGTTTAAGTCATTTGCTTGAGTTATATTAATTAGACTAATAAGTAGTAGTATTGTTAATATTGATATTGCTGTTTTTTTTATTATTTTTAGCAAGCAAAGCCCCTCTTCTTCTTTTATTTTTGTTATACTTTGCTCTATTTAAGTATTTTTTTATTTTGACTCTGTCCCAAATAACAATGAAGTGTATACTGCGCAAACCGAACAATGTTCACTAGATTTTAAATCCGAGTCCATAAAAACCAATGTTTATTTTGAGTGGTTTGCTCGGCAGTATACAAAAAACTACTATTCGGGACAAAGCCTTTATTTTTTGTTTAAGAAGTCTAGTTTTTTCACAAGTATTTTTGCCGTTGTAGTTATTGGGTCGTTTAGTGGATTGCTTGCTGGATTGTAAGGTGTTTCTAGTTGTGCTAATTTTTGTATTTTTATTTTATTAGTAATTGCCAAATTTATTAAATTAATGTATCCTGCGGGGTTTTCATCGCTTATTATTTGCGCGCCCAGTATTTGTCCTTTCTTGTTTATTATTATTTTTGTTGTAATTTTATGTTTATTTGAATAATAACTAGCTGTTGTTGTTGATGTGTATTTCGTGCTTAAGATTTTGTCTTGTTGTGTTTGTTTTGTTTTTGTTTGTGTAAGTCCTGTGTTTGCTACGTATTTGTTTTTTATTTTTGTTATGCTTGTTGTAAGTGTTGGTTTCATTTCTACAGTTAGTCCTAGTATGTGTTTTGCTGTGGTTTTTGCTTGGTTTGAGGCTGTGTTTGCAAGACCTGATATTATTTTTGTGTTTTGTAGTTCATGGTTTGTTTGTGTGCAGTCTCCTGCTGCATATATGTTTTTTATATTGGTTTGTTGGTGTTTGTTTGTAATTATGCCTTTATCTGTTTTTATTCCTGCATCTTTTGCAAGTTTTAGTTCAGGCATTATTCCTGCGGATATGATTGTGTAGTCTGTTTTTATTTTTTGTTTGTTTGTTATTATTTCTTTGTTTATTTCTTGTACGTATTCTTCTTTTATTATTTTGATGTTTTTGTGGTTTAATTCTTTTTCAAGGATCTCTGCCATGTCTTTATCGAGCAGTTCAGGCAAGATTTGGTTTTGTGCTTCTATTATTGTTATTTTTTTGTTTTTTTCAAGTAGTGCGTATGCCGTTTCAATTCCTATAAACCCTGCACCTATTATTGTTATGTGTTTTGCTTTTTTTGCATATTTTTTTATTTTATCTAAGTCGCTTAGTGTTTTAAAAAAAGAATAATTTGAATTGTTTAGTTTAATTCCTGGGTTTTTTGGCGTGCTTCCTGTTGCAAGTATAAGGTAATCGTAAGTTAATTCTTCTTTGTTTGTTATTATTTTGTTTTGTTTTGGTATTATGTTCATTACTTGTGTATTGTTTTTTAGCTCTATGTTGTTTTCTTCGTAGTTTTTTTTATTTAAAAGAATTATTTTTTGTTTTGTTGTGGTTCCTTCAAGTACATAGGGCATTGCGCAAGGTGAGTATTGTGTGTTTTTTGTTTTTTCTATAATTGTTATTTTGACATCTTTATTTATTTTTCTAATATTATATGCGCATATTGTTCCTGCTGTGCTTCCGCCTATTATGATTATTGTTTTATTTTTATTCATTTTTAAATTTCTCTCTCTGTTTTGAGTCGAGTAAATCTTGTAATTCGTCTTTATTTGTTAGTTTTATTTTTGCTATCCATCCATCACCATACGGGTCTGCGTTTATTATTGCTGGTTCGTCAAATAAGGAGTCGTTTACATCCACTATTTGTCCTGTGATAGGAGATTCTACTTCCCCTGACCATTTCATCGCCTCTATTGAGAATAACTTGTCGCCTTTTTTTATTCGGCCTTTTTCTGGTAGTTGTATAAATACAAATTCGTTTGCAAGGTCCGCTGCGGGTTTTATTATGCCTACTGTTGCTTCATCTCCTTTTATTTTTAGCCATAAGTATTTTGAATCATATTTTAGATCTTTCAAATAATCAGTCATTCATTTCACCTTTTTTTGTTTTTTGTTTTTGTTTTTTTCTTTTGATTTAAATTCAAGTTTTTGTTTTGACTTTTGTTTTAATCTTTTGTCATCTGTTTTTTTAATGTTTTTATCAGATTTCTTTTCGCTGTTCAAATTTTCTTTAGAACTTGAAGTTTTATCAGCGGCAGCTTTTAATTTATAATAAGGCACTATTATTTTTGTTATTAATAATATTAGCAATATGAGTAATATCGCGTAGCTTATTAATGTTATAATTCCTCCTAGCGAATTTGTTAAATTATAAGCAAATACATATGCGTATGCAAATACAAGCATTATAACCCCACTTATTAATTTTAAGATTCTTCCATGGTTTTCTGTAAAATTAAATTTTTGCATAGCAATTATTGCTGAAATAAATAGTATTATCTCTATTCCGAGATATATTAAAAGGTATATTGCAAGTAATACTATGAAGTTTGTTCCTGTTATTCCTTGTGCGGCCATAAGGTTTGACCATATCATTGGAAGGCCTGCTGTGCAAGGGAGTTCAGCTAGCGTAACTCCTAGTGAGAGTATTATTGTGGCAATTACCATTTCAGATATTGAATTTTCAGGGTGGAGGATTTTTCTCATTTTTGAAAATAATCCTGATTTTTGTTTATTTGATATTGTGAAGCTTATTCCTTTTTTGTAAAAGAAATAGTCTTTAATATTTACTATTGCAAATATGAAAGCTATACTTCCTACTAAATATGTTATTATTATTTTGTGTTGAACATACGAAAATATACTGAATAATCCTGATATAAATAACCCATACACTATGGCCGTTACTGATAAGAATGTTAATCCCACTATCATCATTTTTTTTCTTGAACCTGTAAGCACCATTACACCTAGTAAGAATAATAGTAGCCAGAGTGAGCAGGGGTTGAATCCGTCCATTAATGCGATTATTATTGTTGTTACAAGTATGGGCGTTGTGTTTAAATCAATTATTCCAAAGAAGGGTATTTCTACCATATTTTCTGTTTGGTTTGTATTATTTTTAGTGTTTATTTCGTTTTGTTTTGTGTTGTTTAATATTGTTTCTATTTTTTGTTCCATCTCTAAATGGAGGTGTGGCGCGAATCCTTGCCATATTTCATCACCTATTATAGTCATTGGAACGCCTCTTGGTTCTAGACCTAGTTCTCGCGACATATTAAAATATATTTCTCTGTCTTCGTATTTTACGAATGGTTGATAATTTTTTATTATAAGTTCGGGGAATTTGTTTTGTAATTGTTCGTTATATGTTTTTTGTGCTGTGCAGTGAGGGCAACTTGCATCCCAAAAAAAGTGCATTATTATTTGATCATCTTGTGTGTTTATTGGCTCAGCATTAGTCATATTTGGTGTTACTATGAATAGTAATATGAGTATAATTGTCATTTTTAGTATGTTTTGCGCTATATTTTTTTTTGCATTCATTATATCCCTCTAAATTCTTAATTTTTTAATATTTTTATTAAATTTTTTCATTATTAATATTAATTACATAATTTGCAACAATATATAAATGCTTGTTTCATTAATTGAAATCGTTTATTTTTATGGTGGAAAAAATTTTTTTGTATTTTACTATTTAGGTGTTCTTTATTTAAGAAATTTCTTTTAGGTGGTTTTTTAATTTTGGTTTATTTGAATATTTTTTCTATTGCCTCAGTTAGCTTTATTTTGTTTGTTTTGCCTATTTTTTCTTTTTTTATTATTTTTTTTTGTTCAAGTCGCTCTATTATTCTAAATACTTTTACTCTATCAAGGTTTGTTTTATTTGCAAGTTGTGCTTGTGTTATTTCGCCGTTTGTTGCAAGTATTGCCGTAATTATTTTTTGTTCATCTAGTTCAAGGAATTTTAATATTTCCTTTTTGTTTTTGTTAAATTCTCGTTTTCGCTCGTCAAATGATTTTGATAAGAAATAATATGTAATTGCTCCAACGACAATTCCTGTTCCCGACAACAATATTATTATTATAGGGAGTGTGTATGCACATCCACAGGAGTATAATGCGCCGTATCTTTGTGCTAGTTGCGCAAGTGTTATCATTATTAGAACAGTGAATCCTGCAAGTAATGCGACTGATAGAAGTATTGATCTTATTTTGGTTGATTTCATACTATTTGTAATTGAGCTTTGCTATTTAACTTTTATTATTTTGCAAGGTTCATTATGTTATGTATTTTCTTCAAGTTTAATTCGAGGATTTCTTTTGTTTTTGCTTCTGCATTTAATCTTATTATATTTTCTGTGTTGCTTTTTCTAAGGCTAAACCAGAAGTCTTCATAGTATATTGATAGTCCGTCTATGAATAGCGTTTTTATTGGTTCAAGATATGCTTGCTCAACAAGTAAGAATGCTTTGCTTGGGTTTTTTACTTTATAATTGATTTCGCCTGAGTGATGGTAGTCTTTATATTCTTTTATAAGATCTGAGAGTGTAGCCTCAGTGTTTTTTAGTATGTTTAATACTTTTATTGCGCATATGCCTGCATTGTCTAAGTATTTTGATTCTTTAAAGAAGTAGTGTCCTGAGTTTTCTCCTCCAAGTTCTGCGAGTTCATCTCGCATTGCTGAGTATATGAATGTTCTGCCTGCTTTTGACATTACAGGGTTTAATCCTTTTAGTTTGCATGTGTCATGTACTGCTTGTGATGATCTTGTATCATATATTACTGTGCCTCTTTTGAGTTCTTTTGAGAGAAGTGTTAGTATCAAATCAGGTCTGATAAATTGTCCTTTATTGTTTACAAAGCATACTCTATCTGCGTCTCCGTCGAATATTATTCCGAGGTCTGCTTTTTGTTTTTTGACCTCTTGTACAAGTTGTTTTCTCGCATCATGTGATAGTGGGTTTGGTTCGTGGATTGGTTTTGTTGTTATTTTTGTATTTATTGTTTTTGATTTTGGATATAGTTTTTTTAGTGTTTCAACTTCGTATTTCCCTGAGCCGTTGCTTTGGTCTATCACTATTTTTAATTCTTTTTTTTGTGTTTTTTTATTGTGTGCTGCGAGAAATTTTTCGTATTCTTTTGCGTAGTTTTTCTTTTTGGTTTTGCCTTTTTTTGTTGATTTTATAAATTGTCTTAATTCTATTATTCTTAGTATTTCTTGTGCGCCGTTCTCTGAATAGAGAGGTTCTGCTTTTTTTTGCATTAATTTAAATCCATTCCATTGTGGTGGATTGTGACTTGCAGTTATTGTAATTCCTGCATCATATTTTCCCTCTATTACTGAGAAGTAACTCATTGGTGTACTTATAAGTCCTAGATCTATTACGTCTGCACCTGATTCGAGTAAGCCTTTTTTTAGATTTTCAAATAATTTGGGTGAACTTCGTCTGCCATCGTATCCTACTGCGACCGTTTTAGCTTTTGTAAATGTTATAAATGCTCTTCCTAGAAGGTATGCGAACTCGTCATCTAGTTCTTTTTGATATATTCCTCTAAGGTCGTATGCCTTAAATATCGATGAGTAATCTTTCTTGGGTGTCATGTATTTATTTTTATATTGATTATTTATAAATGTTTTGGCGTAATTAGTTGTTTTTTGGCATAAGTTTATGTTTTTTTAAGCTTTTTTTAATTAGTTGTTTTTTTAGCATATTATTTTATTTTTGATGAGTTATTCTGTTGCAAGTGCATCTACTGGGTTCATTTTTGCTGCTTGTTTTGCAGGCAAGTATCCTGATATGCTTCCAATAATGAATGCAAATGCAAGTGCGCCAATTATGAGCCACGCAGGAAATAAAGGTTTTAGGTAGTCCGCACCTATTGCGTTTGCAACTATTATTTCTATTATTTTTCCAATCGATATGCCGACTGTGACGCCTATTGCCCCACCTATAAATCCTAGTATTCCTGATTCTATGAGAAACATATTTTGTATATCTGAGTTTCTTGCGCCGATGGCTTTCATTATGCCTATTTCGCGTGTTCTCTCAATTACCGCTGTGTACATTGTGTTTGTTATTCCTACTGCGCCGACAAATAAACTTATTGATGCTATACCTATTATTATTACTTGTACAACATTTATTAGTGTGAGAAATGATTTTAGTACGTTTTCAAATGTTTCTACTTCAAAGTCTTCTTGACCTTCTTTTAAATCTCGATGGCGTCTTAGTGCTTCTTCTATTTCAGGCACAATTTCTACAGGCACTCTGCCTGGCAATACTTCTATTACCATCATACTTATCTCATCGCCTGCATCAAATAATTCATTAAAGTCTCGCTCGTTCATTACTACTTGTGTGTTATCTTGTTCATTACCCATGCTCTCTCTTATACCTGTTATTTGAAATTCTTGTCCGTTTATTGTGATTTTTCTGCCAGGTATAAGATTTGTATCGTATCTTTTTGAAAATGCGTAATCATATCCTAAAAATACTCCTCTCTCATTTTCTCTAAGTTCTGATCCGAGTTCGACGCCATCCACTGCCATTACTGCTTTTATTAATTCTCCTTGTTCTCCTGGAGGTATGCTTACAACGAAGCCTATTTGTGTATCATCTGCCCATTCCATTCTTGCTACTTGAAATGATGAGTATGCTGCAATATCTACGCCTGATACGCGTGTAACTGCATCTACATCATCTTTGGTTAATGGGTTTGCTGCATTTACGAGTCCAAATGAGCTTCCTGCTGGTTGAACTATTATTCTGTTTGCGCCAAGTGCTTCAAATTCTTCTTGTATTACTGCTTGTAGTCCTTGTCCTATGCTAATTAAGCTTACTACTGCTGCTATTCCTATGAATATTCCTATTAGGGTGAGCCAACTTCTTAGTTGTCTTTTTTTTATGCTTCCTATTGCAATTTTGAAGTATTCGAGTATCATTTTTGTTTTTTCCTTTTATTGTCTGAGTGCGTCCACTATTTTCATTTGTGATGCTCTAATTGCAGGAAGTATTCCTGCAACTGCACCTATTAAAAATGAAAATAAGAGTGAGCCTATTATTAAATCAAGTGTGAATATTGCTTGTATAAGTTCTGTGCCGAAAACTAATCTACCTATTCCTTGTACCATGAGGCCGAGTCCCATTCCTAGTATTAGTCCTATTATTCCTCCTGCAAGTCCTAGAAGACCTGATTCAAATATGAATATTGTGAGTATGTGTGAGTTTCTTGCGCCGATTGATTTCATTATGCCTATTTCGCGTGTTCTCTCGAGTATTGATGTGAACATTGTGTTCATTACGCCGATTCCGCCAACTAGTATGCTTATTGCTGCTATCCCGAGTAGGAAGTAGGTGACCACTGATAGTATGTCATTTATTGAATCTAGTGCTTCTTGACTTGTTTGTACTGTAAAGTCTTCGCGTCCTTCACGTACGCCTCTATCTTTTCTTAGATTTTCACGTATTCGCTCTGTGACTAAATTTATATCTTGTATGTTTGTTGGTATTACTGTTATTATTGCATAGTCATTGTCATTATTGAATAATGTTCTTGCGCTCTCTTCTGTGAGTATTATTATTCCATCTACTTGAAATGATCCTGCGCGTTCTAGGAATCCCACTATTTCAAATGTCTGTCCGTTTATTTTTATTTCGTCGCTAAGTCTTAGTTCTCGTTCAAATATTGTTCTCTCATAAAAATTTGCGCCGAGGACTACTTTTGTTCGCTCATCTTGTCTTATCATTCTCCCTGTTTGTATATCATAATTATTTGTTGATATGACAAAGTTTCGCTCAGCTGTATCTCTTGGGAGTGTTGTTACAAATGAATTTCTTGTTTTATCCCCGAATTGCAAGGTTGTTGATTCTATGAGTTGTCCCGCGGCTATATCTACTCCTCTTGTGCGTTTAATTATCTCTATATCTCTTTGTGTTATTGGATTAACTACATTTGTTCCTGGAGGTCCACCTGCAGCTCCTTGTGCTGATATTGTTATTCTCTCTGCTCCTATTGCTTGGAATTGTTGTGCGACTGCATCTTCAAGTCCTTGTCCTAGGCTTATGATACTAACTACTGTGGCTATTCCTATGAATATACCTATTAGTGTTAGCCAGCTTCTAACTTTTTTTTTCATTAAGTTTTTTGTGGCTATTTTGAGGTAGTCTTGCATCATTTTATTAGTCCGTTTTTGTTTTTATTTAATTAAATATTTATTTTATTTATATTTAAAAAAGGTTTAGAAAAAAAGAAAAAATTTTAGTCATCTTCTTCTTGCATTAGTTTTTTTCGTTTTGCGCGTCTTCTATATATTATTATACCTATTATTGCAAATATTATAATTAGTACAACTATTATTGTTGAGTTTCCGCCGTTGGTTTGTGGTTCTTGAAGTTCATGTTGAATTTGCAGTGTTTCTGTAAATTCGTTGTTTAGTGCATCTCTAAATGTTAGTTTTAGATTAAATGTTACATCCTCTGCTAGTTCATCTATGCGTATTTTGTATCTTGCTGATTTAAAATCGTCTGATTCTAAGTTTCCAAGGTATTCTTTATTTGTTGATGAAATTAACTTCATATTTTCTGTTTCATCTAGTTCCACTGTAAGTAATTTTATGTCTGATATGCCTTGGTTTATTATATCAAATATTACATCTCCCGTTCTCATTTTTGTGTCTACTGATATGCTTTCAATTATGGCATATAAGTTTGGCTGTGAGTTGACATTTATTGATATGAAATTTGTATCTTGGTATTGTCGTTCTGCATCATCAAAGTAGGTAAATGTTACTGGTACTTTGTATATTTTGGATTCTGCATCTGGGTATGTTATTATGTTGAATCTAAATTCTGTTGTTTGTCCTGGTTGTATTCTATTTATTGATTTTTTGTTTGTTGAATCTACTGGTGCAAATGGTAAATTCAGTGGCGCGTTTCCTTCATTTGTTGCTAGTTGCATCGTAAGACTTACATCTCTTATGTTTGATGATAGTGATGGGTTTGTTACTGCGATTACTAGGTCTGCTCTCTCTCCTGGTTCTACTGGGTCGGGTGTTATTCTAACTGAGCTTATGCTTATTGGTACTTCTGTTGATTTTATTTCTATGTTTAAATTAGTTGTTGCAACTCCGCTAGAGTCTTTTAGTTCGTATTCGAATCTTATTTGGTTTTGTCCTTCTACCACGTTATCTGCGACTTTGAATCTGTATTTTAGCATGTTATCTTTATATGCTCCAAGTATTGGTATTTCTCTTTCTTGTTCATCAGGGTTTACTAGTGTGAAAAATGGTGATTCCAGATATCTTATTTTTATATCTCTTGCATCGCCTGAGCCTAAGTTTTGTACATTTATCCACACATCTACGAATTGTCCTGGTTGTACTGGCATTGGTTCGTAGTTTGCTATGCTTAGTTTTATCAATGGGTTTTGGTTTGTTTGTGCTAGTGCGCTTGCAGGTATTATGAATAGCGCGAGCATCATTATTGTTATTATTTTATTTAGTTTCATTTTTTTTGCCTCCTATTAAATATTATTTTTTTGGTTTTTTAGTTCACCTTATTTATTTTTTAATTAAATTTGTTGTATCTACATCTAAATTATCTACGATGATTCCGTCTTTGAGTAATACTGTTCTATCTGCTTGCATTGCTACTTTTTCATCGTGTGTGACTAGTACTATTGTTGTATTTTGTTCTTTGTGTAGTTTTTTTAAAAAGTCCATTACTGTTGATCCTGATTGGCTATCTAAATTTCCTGTTGGCTCATCTGCAAGTATGACCTCAGGGCTGTTTGCTAGTGCTCTTGCTATTGCGACTCTTTGTTGTTGTCCTCCTGATAGTTCGTTTGGTGTGTGGTTCATTCTATTATTTAGTCCTACAAGGTCTAAGAATTTTTTTGCTATTTTTTCACGTTTTATTGTTGATACATCTTGAAATATTAGGGGGAGCATGACGTTCTCTTTTGCTGTCATTGTTGTGATTAAGTTGAATTTTTGGAATATGAATCCTATTTTTTTTCCTCTAATTTGTGCGAGGTCTGATTCTGCGAGTTTTAGTATGTTTTTTCCTCCGAGGAATATTTTTCCTTTTGTTGGTGTGTCGAGGCATCCTACCATATTCATCGCTGTGCTTTTTCCGCTTCCGCTTGGTCCCATTATTGATAGGAATTCTCCTTTTTTTACTTTTAGATTTATTCCGCGTAGTGCGTGTACTTTGTTTGTTCCCATTTTGTAGGTTTTCCAAACGTCTTGAAGTTCTATGATGACATCATTATCTTTTTTATCTGGTTTGTCTTTTTTATTAGTCATGTTATTTCCTCACTTAGGATTTTCGCTTTATTTTTGAGTTGATATTTTTTTTAAATCTGTTGCGCATTTTTGTAGTATTTTTTTTACTTGTGTGATGTTTTTTTCTAGTTTGTTTTTTCTTTGTAATTTTGATAATTCATCTTTTATTTGTTTTGATTCTTCATATATGTTTTGAAATGGCACTACGCCTGATTTCATATCTTCTAGCATTTCTCGCTCAAGTGTTGTATCAAAGCCGTATACTGATTCTAGGAGTTTGTATGATTTTTCCATTGCGATAAATAATTCTTCTGTTTCCTCGTCTTTTTTTTGTATTGTTTTTTTTCCATCAGTAGTTAAAGTGTATATTTTTTTGCCTTTATTTTGCACAGAATTTGTTAGTCCTTCTTCTTCAATTGTTGCAAGCAGAGGGTATATTGAGCCGCAGCTAGGTTTCCAATTCATTAAGATTTCTATTTCGTTTATTATCTCTGAGCCTGACATTGATTTTTTGTCGAGCATTTTGAGTATTATTGTTTTTAGGTGACCGCGCATTTTTTTGCCTTTTTTTATAAGTTCATATTTGTTTTATTTTTTTATTAAACAACTAAATAATATCGAAAACGATATCGGTAATGATATCGGTAATGATATCAAGTATTTAAATGTTACGCATCACTTTGCAGTGAGTCTTTTAAGAATTCGCGAGAAGAATAAAATAATAATAACAATAACAATAATAACAATAATAATAAAAACAAAGAAGAAATTTACACGTCAAATATTTTTCTAGAATCATAATCATCAATTTTTGGTGGCGCGAAGTGTTCTTTTAATGCTTTTTTTAAGTATTTGTCAAATTTGTGATTGTGTTTTTGCGCATCAAAGTCCTTATTTTTACTCCCGACCCAATCAACTAATGTAGTTTTATCAGTCATAAACTTTGACTCCTTTTTGTTTTAGATACTTTATCATACTTTTATCTTCGATTGGATTTCCAAATAAGGTTATTGATTTAAGATTTGGAAGTTCAATTAGTTTATCAGAAATATTTGTTAAATAATTATTTGCAAGGATTAAATGTTTTAATTTTTTTAAATTAGAAATATCATCAGGAATATTTTTTAAATTATTATTCATTAAGAATAATCCTTCTAAATTAGTTAACTTACCTATATTTCTAGGCAGATAATCTATATTATTATCGCATAAATTCATAAATTTTAATTTGTTCAGTTCAAATAATTCTTTTGGTATTTCTGTTAAATTGTTTTCAACCATTAATAATGAATCTAAGTTTTTTAAAAAATGAATATTTTCAGGTATTGAAGTTATATTGTTTTTATTTAAATTGAGCACATACAGACCGTCAAGAACATTAATCATTTCAGGAGATTCTTTTAAGTTTTGATTTTCTAATGAAATCCCTCTTATTCTATCATCTTCAACATAATAAGATTTATTTTTTTTAAGATATTTATTTTCAGAACAAAGATTTAGCCCTAATTCTTTAACTATTTCGTAATCTTCAGAGATGATTCTTTTTTTTAGTGGAAAAAGACCTTTACTATTAACAAAAACATAATCTTTATGTTTTTTCCCCATGATACTTTTGCCTGACTTGTAAGCTTGAAGACTTTTTTTAAACACAGCATCATATTTGATTAGTTTTTTTTCTTTTTGCTCAGCTAATTTGGCATTTATAAGTGCCAACGCGTCATTTAAATGATCCTCAACACTCCTCTCACTTGCGCGTTTTCGCTCAGCTTCATTTAATTGCGCAGCTGCTTCATTCAAGTAGTCTTCGACTGTTTTTTCGTTTTCCATTTTTTTATTTTTAGTGGTAAACATTTACCCCTTTAGTTTTTAATCTTTCAATTGTTTTCAAGCTATTTTTATCGCTTATTTGGTTACCCTGCAAGTATAGGTCTCGTAGTTGTGAGAGATTACCAATA
>JBKHAC010000020.1:0-16276 GCA_046543095.1 Candidatus Woesearchaeota archaeon
CTCTAAACAAACACACACGCAACAATAACAAACAACACAAACACACAAAAAAAAAACATCAAGATTCGATAACGGGCCTCGAAAGCAAAACTTGAGTTCGCCCGGTTCGAATCCGGGTCACGGCGCCTCTAAACAAACACACACGCAACAATAACAAACAACACAAACACACAAAAAAAAACATCAAGATTCGATAAAAATTCTCAAATCTTATTTTGAAAAAATAAATTTCAATCACTTAACTAAGGCTATATTTTTTTAGAATTAATTGAAAAAAGAAAAAAAGAAAAGTTTATTTTTGGCAGTTGCAATTGCATAGCATGTTTAGATCTTCTTGTAAGTCTTGTAGTTCTTGTTCGTGTTCTACTTCGTCTTGGAGTATTTTTCTTATCATGTTGTATGTTATTGCATCATTTGAGCCTTTGAGTTTTTCTAGTATTGTGTTGTATACTCCGATTGCGCATTGTTCGCCTTTTATGTTTTGTTTGAGTATTTCTTTTGTTATAGGGTTTGTAGGTGTATCATATCCGCAATTGCTAAATTTTCCTAGGTCTTGAGGATTTAGTATTGGCTCACCACCTAGTTCTATTATTCTTTTTGCAAGCATATCTGCATGTTCCATTTCCTCTTTTGCGTGTTCTTTGAGTTCGTCTTCTATTTTTGGTCTCATTGGACCTTTTACGACGTATGATCCTGCCCAATATTGGTATACTGCGAGCCATTCATCTGCTAATGCTTTATTCAATAAATCTATTATTTCTTTAACATCGCCTTTTATTATTTCTATTCCTTTTGTTCCCATTAAAATATCACCTTGTTTTTTGTTAATCAACTTAGTCTTATAAATTTTGCTACATCATAGTATGCAATATTAGTTATTAGATAAATTTTGTAGTTGTAGTTTTTTTGGTTTTTTTGTAATGTGTAAACCTGAACGTGAATTGATTGTTCGTCTGCATGAGCAGAAAAAATTGTTGGCGAGATTTCTGTTTTGCTTGGTTTAAAGCAAGTCATAGTTGATTTTTGGGTAAAATAATATGATTATTTTTAGAATGTTAGTTTTTATGATAAATTTATTTTTTTACCTTTAATCATAATATCATAATTTTTTATTATACATACAACATTACAGGTAAACTAATCAAATAGCTTATTAATCAACAACACCAACAATTAACAACATCAACAATTAACAACATCAACAATTAACAACATCAACAATCAACAACATCAAAAATTAGAATTATCTCTTGCCACAATCAACCCTCATAACAACAATCAACCCTCATAACAACAATCATCAATCATAACAACAATAACTAACCATAAGTACAATTGTTACTCATTAATTAATTACTGTTTTATTTAGTTTTTATAGATAAGTTTTTAAATATTTGAGTTAGAACGTTTTGTAATATGAAACCTATAATTGCTTTGGCTTTAAGTGGTGGTGTTGCGCGTGGTCTTGCACATATTGGCGCTCTTAAAGTTCTTTTGAAAAATAAAATACCTATTGATATTATTACTGGCACTAGCATGGGTTCTATTGTGGGTGCGCTTTATGCACATAGTTTAGATATTGAAGGTGTTGAGCGTCTTGCTTTGGAAACTGATACTCGCAAATTAATGCGTATGTTTGATCCTTCTTTTAGATTTGGTTTGATTAAAGGTAAAAAAATTGAGAGTTTTTTAAAAGAACATTTAGGTGATGGTTCTTTTGAGTCTTTAAAAATTCCTTTAGGTGTTGTAGCGTCTGACTTAGAGGATGGGTCTCCTGTTTATTTTAGTAGAGGTGATTTGATTTCTGCGATTCGTGCAAGTATTTCTTTGCCTTTTATTTTTACCCCTGTTAGTTTTTCAAATAAGTTACTTGTTGATGGTGGTTTGACTGAGCCTTTACCGGTTAATTGCGCGATTAGTCTTGGAGCTGATATTGTTATTGGTGTTAATTTGGATTCTCAGAAGAATTTAAAAGAACGAATTAATAAACCATCTATCAGACATATGATGAGTAGAACTATTAAAATATTGATGAGTCAGTTGTCTAAATTTAATTCAGATAATGCATCAGTTATTATTGCACCTAATATTCCTTATCATTTATCTGCTGATTTTGCTAATGCAAAGAAATTTATTTTGGAAGGTGAGCGTGCAGCCGAGGAGGCTTTGCCTGAGATTTTTAGTATTTTAAAGAAACATAAAGTTAAATTGGAGTGATTATTTGTGCGTGTTGGTGTTGATTTAGATGAGGTTTTGTGTGAGTTTGTTCAGGGTTTAATTAGGTTTCATAATGCTAATTATGGCACCTCTTTATCATATGATGATTTTTTCAGTTTTAATTTTCAAGAAGTGTGGGGTGGTTCTTTTGATGATATGATTTTGAAGATTAAAGAGTATCATAAATCCGAGTTCTTTTTGAATGCAAGGGTCGTTGTAGGAGCAACTAGTGCTATTGAGGCTCTTAGTAAAACACATGATTTATTTGTGATTACTGCGAGATGGACTAGTATTAAAAGTGAAACTTTATCCTGGCTTGGTCAATATTTTAGTGGTTTGTTCGAGGATGTTTTTTTTATTAATCATTGGTCTCAGGGTGAAAGTGAGCTTAGTAAGGGAGACATTTGTGATAGGCTTGATCTTGATTTGTTTATTGATGATTATGCTCCTTATGCTGTTGATTGTTTTAGGAAAAGAGAAGATGGCTCGTTTAGGAAAGTTATTTTGTTTAATCGTCCGTGGAATAAAAATGTAGAAGTTCCAAAAGGTGTTGTTCGTGTGAGTTCTTGGGACGAGTGTTTGAGCGTAATTGAATCTTTTGATGAGTAATTTAATTTTTTTATTTAAGTTAATTTGAGTTGTTAATTTTATTAATTTCTTGTGTTAGTTTATCTATGTGTAGTTCAAGTTTTTTTAAGTATTCTTCTTTTTGTTTTTGTGATGGTTTATTGTTTTTTGTGTATTTTTGTCTATATTTGTATGCGTCAATCATGATGTGTTCTTTATTTATTTTTTGTGCTTGAGCAGTTAATTCTTGCCACGTTGTTTTTGGTTTTATTTTTTTGTATCTTAGCTCGTTATCTGTGAGCCAATATGTTTGTTTTATTATTTCGTGAAATGTCATTTCTTCTTTAAAGTATTTTGGGAGGAATATTTCTTTGAATGCTAGACTCATTTTTTGTAGGTCTTCTTTGTTTGTTCTTGTTTTGAGTTCTTTTTTGTTTAATTCATCTCCGAATAGATGTTTGTATTGGTCTATGTGTTTTGTGAATCGAGTAGAGTTTTTTCCTTTGTGTGTTTTGCCTTGTTTTAGTTCTTGTAATGAGAATGATGATATTGATATATTTTTGAGGTTTTGTTTTATTAGTTCTTCTTTTATTTTTTTTACTCTATAAAGATAGTTTTCTTTTTTATATATTAATACGATGTCAACGTCGCTTTTGGGTGTTAAGTCGCGCCTAGGAAATGTTCCTTTCATGTATCCTGATAATATTTCTTTTGCTTGAGTTAAAATTATTGGTATTGCGCGCTCTAACTCCAATATTAGTTTTTCTTCTGTTTTTGTTTTATTGTTCCAATATCTCCAGAATTGTTTCATTTTATTATTTATTATTTTTTGTTTTTTTATAGCTTTTGATTTTTTGATTTTTTTAATATTTAATTGTATTTATTAGTATCTATTAAGTAGTTTATTTATTTTTTATTTACAAAGTCATCAAGAGGACTTTTTATCGCGATTAATTTTGGTTTAAGTGCATGAGAATACCTTAGCGTAGTTTCAGGTCTCGTATGTCCAAGAAGAGATTGAACTGAGTTAACATCGATGCCCGAATCTAATAAATGCGTTGTAAATGAATGCCTAAACATATGTGGATGAACATGTTTTTTTAAACCTATGCGTAGTCCTGCTCGCTTAACTATTAGTTGAACTGATTTAACGCTCAAATCTCCCTTTCGTCCAGGAAATAACCAGTGCAGTTCGTTATTGCAGGCAGCCTCCAGTTCTTGTTTAATTTTTTGAGGTATAATAAAAGGCCTGTCTTTATTTCCTTTTCCCCCTCGAACCCAACCTATATTTTCTTCAAAGCTAAAATTTTTAATTCTCAATTGTGTCACTTCTCTAACTCGAAGACCTGAACCATACATTAAAGAAATTAATAATTTGTGTTTTGAAAGCACATACAAATTTTGTATGAAATTATTAGTTTTGATGTTAATAGTTTCTATTAGTTTATGTATTTTTAAATCTTTACTTATCTGGACCTTATAGAAATCCTATTAAAATTTTAATAATGATGCTATCTTGCGCAGTCATAGATCAAACATCTGTGGTGTGTAGGGCTCGGTTCAAATATCTAAATAATATGGAAAAGGAGCATAGCATCATTAAGATTTTATTGGTTCGAAAAGGATTTCTATGATACCCTTATCTGCATCAGCATTTTTTTTAATAAATATTATAAATGTGTTTCAATTCTTATTTGTTTATGCCTTACATTGATGTTCATGCCCATCTTGATTTTCCTGATTTTAAGGATGAATTAGATAGTGTTATGCAAAAATGTAAGGAGAAGAAGGTTAGTGTTGTTGTTAATGGTGTGAATCCAGCAAGTAATCGTCGTGTTCTTGAGCTTGCAGAGAAGTATAATTTGATTAAGCCTGCGCTTGGTTTTTATCCTACTGATGTTGTTGAGGAGTCTGAGGAAGTATTTGATGCTGAGCTTGATTTTATTAAGAAGAGTAAGTGTGTTGGGTTTGGCGAGATTGGCATGGATTTTAAGTATGGTAAGTCTCAAGAGGATCAAAAGAAGCAAGAAGGTGCGTTTTGGCGGTTTATTGAGCTTTCCGAGAAGTCTAAGAAGCCTTTAATTATTCATTCTAGGAAAGCTGAGCTTAAAGTTCTTGAGATGCTTGAATCTAGCGGTGTTAAAAAGCCTGTTTTGCATATGTTTTCTGGTAAGAAGAAGCTTGTTGAGCGGGCTGCTGATAATGGTTATTTTTTTTCTGTGCCTGTTATTGTAAATAAATTGGAGCAGTTTCAGCATCTTGTTGATTATACTAATATTAATCAATTGTTGACTGAGACTGATAGTCCTTATCTTGGGCCTACCCCTAGCGTGAAGAATTATCCTTGGAATGTTAGTATTGCAATTAAGAAGATTGCTGAAATTAAGGGTTTTGAGGAAGTTGAGGTTGAGAATAATATTTTTATGAATTATCAGCGTTTGTTTTAGCTCATTTTATTTATTTTCTTTTTGCAACGAGTATCCCGTTTTCTATTTTGTATATTGTTGTTTTTAAGTTTTTTTGCGATTTCATGTATTTTATGTATTGTTCTGTTTTTTTTGGGTTGTCGAGTACGTTATCTGTGATTATTATTGCTTTTTTTGAGAGGAAGGGCAAGATTTTATTGGTGTTTTCTTCGTAGTTTTCTTTGTCTGCGTCGATGAGTACGAAGTCTATTTTGTTTTTTTTCCACGCTTTTGTTTTAGTCCATTCGTCGAGGACGTGTTTTATTTTGTGTTCGTGCAAAATTATGTTTTTGTCAAGTTTTGTTTTTTTGAAGCTCTCTTTTGCCATGTCTATTCTGTATGGTATGCACTCTATTGTGTGTATTTTTGCATTTGGGTTTGCTTTTAGCATTATTAGTGCTGAGTATCCTGCGCTTGTTCCGAGTTCGAGTATTGTTTTTGGTTTGTTTATTTTTATTAAATTGTGAAGTTTTTTTGCGGTTTTTGGTTTTATTTGCCAGAGTAGTGTTTTTTTTTCTTTTATTTTCCAGTGTCTTTTAAGTATGTCTCGAATATCACTTGATTGGTCTAGTTTTTCTAGTTCTCTGAGTCTTTGGTTTATTAGTTTTGTTTGGTTTGTTGTTTTATGTTTCATCATATTTACCATTTGTTAGAATTGTTTTGTTTATTAAATTAGTTTTTATTTTTAGTTTATGTTTATGGTTTATTGTTATTTTAAATAAATGATGTGAACATCATCACACCTAATGTTATAAATAATAATAATGTGAATGCTGGCATTAAAAATAATGCTAATGCTGTTTTTTTGTTTGTTTCGTAATTTATTTTTGTTAAATATCCATAAATTATTAAAAATAACAAGTTGTATGATAGAAAGTACGCATTATTTGTTTTTGAGAAATAAATTAAGAAAGTAGTTAATATACTTGATATAAAAAATAATATTGTTATGTTAAATGTATTTTTATCTTCTTTGTATGATTTTTTAAGAACAAATATTTGAAGGTAGATTGTCAGTATTAAAAATAAAGCTATGAGTGCAAATCCCAATACATACATGAAATTGAAAAAGTATTTTTGTATTGATATTACGACCCCCCCTAAAATAAAAGGAAGTATTGCCCCTGCAACAAATAAGTATTTATAATCTCTTTTTATGAGACTTCTAAAAAATATGAATATAACTCCAAGCAATATACTAATTAAAAAAATGTCCAATAATATATAATTTGCAAAATTTGCAACATCAGTAGATTCATTCATGTTAGAGAGTGTGTATCTTAGTGCCAAATTATTTAAAATCTCATATATTAATATGATTATTGAGTAAAACCCTAACAGCATAAATGTACTTTTAAGCATAATTTTCGTAAAATTTTTATTTTTGTATTTTTTTATAAAAAATCCAAATGAAAACAAGCTTAATAATATGAGCATCATAAACAAAGAGTTGCGTACACTATTTTCTTTATTTCTCACATATCCTTGTATAAATGTTATCTTATTATCTGGGTGTTTTTTAAGCAACATAGCGATTGTTTTTTGTTGTGTTGCTGCGCAGTTTCCTTTTGATTTCACATCAGTTTTTATTGTCAGCTCTTTTTTATTTTCATCAAATGTTATCTCTTCATAAAAATTAATTGTGCATCCTCCACCTGATAAGTGTTTTATTATAAGATCATATTTGTCAAAATCAATTATAGGTAACTCGTGTTCTTTACAAGAAGGCATCACTATTTGAGAAAAATTCCTTAGTTCATCATATTCTTTTTGCGATTTAATTACTATGTGCATTTTTTCAAAATCAAAAGGGTCCAATGTTTTGAAAAAGTATTCTGAAAAATATACACATTCAAATATTTTTTTATCTATTATTTCATAATACTTATGTTCGTTTTCTATTGCTAATATTTCTGGATTTTTTACTTCGTCTTTATTTGTTATATTAGCATAATTTGTATAATTTTCAGAAATTATTTCTGGTGTTGTTGCATTAACATCGTAACTCATAGAATTAATTATTATAGTTATTAAGAAAATATAAATAATAATTTTTTTCATATTCATTCTTTAATATTTTATATTATTGTTTAAATAATTATTGTTTTTCTACAGTTTTTTTGTTTATTAAATTAGTTTTTATTTTTTGTTTATGTTTATATTTATGTTTTTGTTATTTCTAGTATTTTTATTTTGTGCCAATAATTGTGGCCTGATTGTGGTTTTTGTATTATGTTGTGTTCTTTTTTTAAGTATTCTATCCATTCTTTGTTATTGTTTATTGGTTTGACGTTGAATGGTACTAGTTTTTCAGCTACGTATTTTGCATTTATTCTCTCTTCTTTTAGTGCTTGTTCTATTATTGTTTCGCTTAGGTGAGATATTATTGATATTAGTTTTCCTTGTGGTTGTAATTTGTCTTGAGATATTTTAATTAGGCCTGCGAGCATGTCGAGTCCTTCGTATGGTGATCCGCTTATGGCGTTTGGTCTTGGGACGTATGGTGGGTTTGTTACTATTAAGTCGAATTGTTCGTTCGAATTGTTTAGTATTTGGTTTGCATCTCCTTGTATTGTTTTTAGTCTCTCATCTTGCAAGCAGTAATTTGTGCAAGCTATTGCATTCTCTGATATATCTGTAAGTGTTGCTTTTTGCATTTCAGGGAATTGTTCAAGTAAGTATTTGCCTATGAATCCTGATCCGCATCCTGCTTCAAATATTTTTTTCGGAGGCGTTATATTTGTTAAATAGTGGCATAAGAATAGTGTGTCTATTGATGGTCCCCATACTCCTTTGAAATCGTTTGCGTTAAATCCTTGAACCACATTGTTGTATTCTACTGTTCTGTTGGGTGATTGTATTAGTGCACCTACATTTTCTCTTGTTTGTGAGTCAAGTGTGCATAATCTTGCAAGGTCTGTTATTAGTATGGGATTTTTGTATGTGTGTATTAATTCTTTTTTTTCATCTGGCCAATTGATGAATTTGTTTCCATCATTATCTCTGTCTTGTCCGAGGAGTGTTGCAAGTTCTATGCCGTTTGCATATATTTCTTGTTTGTCAAGTTCTGCGCTAAATTTTATGTACGCCATGTTTTGTTTATTTTCTAATGTATGTTTCAAATGCACAAAAATCTCTATCTTCTCTGTTTGTTAAATTCCATTCATTTAAGTTAAACTCTGGGAAGAATACGTTTCCTTCAGGTTCTAAATTTATTCTTGTAATTTCGAGTCTGTTTGCTAGTGGTAAGAATAGTTTGTATATTTCACTTCCACCCATTACACTTATTTTTTCTTGTGTGGCTTGCGCTATTGCATCCTCTATTGATTTTGCGATGTATATTCCGTTTTGAGGTTCCATTTCTTGTTTTGTCATAATTATGTTTTGTCTGTATTTAAGAGTTCCTGGCAATGACTCATATGTTTTTCTGCCCATAATGAGCGATGTGTCTTTTGTGTGAGCTTTAAATCTTTTCATATCTTCTGGTATGAAATCCCAAGGTATTGAGTATGTTTCAGTTCCATCTTCGTTTATTGTGTTTTGTCCTATTACATAATTTTTTGCTATTGCCGCTATCATCATTATTTCTTTATTCATTTTTTAATTTCCCCCTCATAAAAAATTTTAATTTGTTTATTTTATGTTTGTTTTTTTGTTTATCTTTATAAACGTTTTTATTTGTAACTACTTTTTAATAGATCTTTTATTTTGTAGAATGTTTTTGTAGAATATTATTGTGTGGTTTTAGTTATTAGGTTAATTAATGTGTTTCTAAATTTTATTTTTTTATATGTTTAAACTTGTATGTTTAAATTATAAATCAGCTACGTCTTTTAGAGGGTATCCATTTATTTCAAGTCCTGTTTTGAAGTTGATAATTCCGCAATTGTAGCATTTAAAGAATGGTCCGTATCGCCCTATTGCAACATCCAAGTATTCTCCGCATTTGCATTTTAAATCTTGTAGTTCTTCTTCTTTGTGGCGTGTACATACGGGCACGTTTTGTGGGTTTTTTGTAATTGCGGCGCCGTAGCAAAAGGGGCACTTACTTACTTTGTATTCTCCATATACTTTTTTTATTCTCATTTTATAAGTTTCACATATTTTTTTATGTTTTTTTAGGCATATTTCGTATTTATTATATTTTTATAATTTTTAATTTATTAAACTGCTTGGATAATTAAAGAAATGTTTATTAATCTTTGTTTTTTATTATTGAATTATATGAAATATAAATTAAAAAGTTTTATTAAAAGTGAAGATATTAAAATAACTTTTAATTATGCAGATAATAAGAATGTTTTATTTGAATGGAAACACATAAGAAATCCTTTAAGGACTTTTTTTAATATGTTAATTGTTAAATTGTCTTCTAGTTTAGATTTGAAGACTAAAATTTTTTTATTTAGATATCTTTTAAACGTGTCAATTGGTAAAAATGTAGGTGTATCTCCCGGCGTTAAATTGGATTATTTTTATCCTAATTTGATTAGTATGGAAGATAATGTTATTATTGGTTGGCAAGTTAACATTTTATGTCATGAGTTCACCCATAATTATGTTCGCATTGGTAGAGTTATTTTAAGAGATAATTGCACGATTGGTGCATTTAGCACCATTAGATCAGGCGTCGTAGTCGGTAAGAATTCTGTTGTTGCAATGTGTAGTTTTGTTAATAAAGATATTCCTCCAGGGGAAGTTTGGGGCGGCGTTCCTGCTAAATTTATTAGTAAAGTTGAACAATCTAGTTAAAAATTTTTCATTTTATTGTTTCGCTTTAAGTGCTGCGTGCGCGGCGGCTAGGCGCGCGATTGGAACTCTAAATGGGCTGCAAGATACATAATCAAGTCCTGCCTCGTGGCAGAATTTTATGCTTTGTGGATCTCCCCCATGTTCTCCGCATATTCCTAATTTAATATTTGGATTTGCTTTATTTCCTCTCTCTACAGCGAGTTTTATGAGGTATCCAACGCCTTCTTCATCTAGTACTTGGAATGGGTCTTTTGTCAGTATTTTTTTCTCCAGGTATTCTGGCATAAATGATCCTACGTCGTCTCGTGAGAATCCGAGTGTCATTTGTGTTAAGTCGTTTGTGCCGAAGCTGAAGAATTCTGCTTCTTTTGCTATTTTGTCTGCTGTGATTGCTGCTCTTGGTACTTCTATCATTGTTCCAATTAAGTACTTGACTTTGCTATTTTCGCCTAGTGTTTTTTTTGCAGTCGTATCTACTATGTTTTTTTGGTGTGTGTATTCTTCTACGCTTCCTATTAGTGGTATCATTATTTCTGGTTCGACTTCTATGCCTTCATCGTGTGCTTGTTTTGCTGCCTCGAAGATTGCTTCTGTTTGCATCTTTGTGATTTCTGGGCGAGTTATGCCTAGTCTGCAGCCTCTATGTCCGAGCATTGGGTTTTCTTCGTGTAGTGATTCGATTTTGTTTTTTACTTGTTCTACTGTTACATTCATTTCTTTTGCAAGTTGCGCTATATCTGCTTCTTCTTTTGGTAGAAATTCGTGAAGTGGAGGGTCGAGTAGTCTTATTGTTATTGGTTTTCCTCTCATTATTTTGAATAGTTCTAGGAAGTCTTGTTTTTGGTATGGTTTTAATTTTTCTAGGGCTTTTTCTCGTCCTTCTTTTGTGGTTGAGAGTATCATTTCTCTTATTGCTTTTATTCTCTCTCCTTCAAAGAACATATGTTCTGTTCTGCAAAGGCCAATTCCTTCTGCTCCGAATTTTATTGCTTGCGCAGCGTCTCTTGGTGTGTCTGCGTTTGTTCTTATTTTTAATTTTCTATGTTCATCTGCCCACATCATGAGTTCTGAGAATGTTCCGCTAAGTTCTGGGTTTATTGTTGGTATTTTTCCTTTGAATACTTCTCCGTGTGATCCGTCAAGTGTTATGTAGTCTCCTTCTTTGAATGTATCTTTGCCTATGATTAGTGTTTTGTTTTTTTCTGAGACTTTGGCACCTGTGCATCCTGCAACGCAGCATTTGCCCATTCCGCGTGCTACGACTGCTGCGTGTGATGTCATTCCGCCTCTGGCTGTGAGTATTCCTTGTGCAGCTTCCATTCCAATTAAGTCTTCTGGGCTTGTTTCAGCGCGTACAAGAATAACTTGTTGTTCTTGTTTTTTCATTTCGACTGCTGCATCGTTTGTGAATGCTATTTTTCCAACTGCTGCGCCAGGGGATGCTGGTAGGCCTTTTGTGATTGGTTCGTGTTTTGTTTTCGCAGTTGGGTCTAGTTGTTTGTGTAGTAGTTGGTCTAGTGTAGATGGGTTTACGTTTAGTATTGCTTCTTGTTTTGTGATTAGTCCTTCTTTGTGCATGTCTATTGCGATTTGTACTGCTGCTTGGGCGGTTCTTTTACCGTTTCTTGTCTGCAAGATGTATAATTTTTTGTTTTGTATTGTGAATTCTATATCTTGCATATCTTTGTAGTGTTGTTCTAGTTTTTTGTATATTTCGATTAGTTCTTTGTATATCTCTGGCATTGTTTCGTTTAAGTTTTGTATTGGCAAGGGCGTTCTTATTCCTGCAACTACATCTTCGCCTTGTGCGTTCATTAGGTATTCTCCGTAGAATTTGTTTTCTCCTGTTGAGGGGTTTCGTGTAAAGCATACGCCTGTGCCTGAGTCATCACCCATATTTCCAAATACCATTGCTTGTACGTTTACTGCAGTTCCTGTGAGTTGGTGTAAGTTGTGCATTTTCCTGTAGTGTTTTGCTCTGGGTGTGTGCCATGATTCAAATACTGCTTTTATTGCGAGTGTTAGTTGTTCGAATGTATCTTCCGGGAAAGGTTTTTTTGTTTCTTGCTTTATTATTTCTTTATATTTTTTTGTTATTTCTTTTAGGTCTTGTGCGTTTAGTTCTGTGTCGAGTTGTACGCCTTTGTTTAGTTTTATTTTATCTAGTATTTCTTCAAATAATTTGTGTTCAACTCCAAGCACTACATCTCCAAACATTGTTATAAATCTTCTATATGAGTCCCATACGAATCGTTCGTTTCCTGTTTTTTCTATTAGTCCTTGTGCAACTTCGTCGTTTAAGCCCAGGTTTAATATTGTGTCCATCATTCCTGGCATTGATGCGACTGCTCCGCTTCTAATTGATAAGAGTAATGGATTTTGTTTTGATCCGAGTTCTGCTTGTATTGCTTCTTCGAGTTTTTTTAGGTTTTCATTTAATTCTCGGTTTAGTTCTTCAGGCATCGTTTGATTTTCATCGTAGTATTTTTTGCACATGTGTGTTGTTATTGTGAATCCTGCGGGAACTGGCACGCCGAGGTTTGTCATTTCTGCGAGGTTTGCTCCTTTTCCTCCGAGTATTTCCTTCATGTCTTTGTTTCCTTCTGTTTTTCCTGATCCGAAAAAGTATATATTTTTCATTTATTTGCCTCTGGAGTTATTTTAATTATTTATTCTTTTTATTTGATTTTAATTATTTTATTTTTAATTAATTCGCTATTAAATTTTATTGTTTAGTCGAATTATATGTTTTGTTATTTTTTATTTAGTTTTTAGTCATATTTTATGGGTGGGTTTGTAGCTTAAAAAAGTTTCGAAGCTTTAGGCCAATATTTTAATTTGAGAATTATTTATATATTAGTTGTGTTTTCTTGAGTTTTATGCTTGAAATGTCTGTTATGCGTGAGTATAAACCTGGTATGATTACATCTTTATCGTCTTATGAAAGGTCTTCTTTGAATAATGGTGTAGATGCTTTGTTAAAATCAGGTTATTTGGGTTCTGATATTACTAATTATCCTTCTAAAGCTGAGGCGAGTCTTGAAAAAATTACTTATTTGCTTAATGATTTTTATAAGAATCCTGGTAAATTTGATACTTTGAAGTCTTATTTAGGATCTAAAGGTATGCCGTTAAGGGAACCGTCTTTTGTGGGTGTTTTTGATAATTCTCCTTCGGCTGTCGCGCGTACTGATTCTGAGAATATGCTTGAGGTTAATCTTTATTTTGATGATTTGGTTGGTAAGATGATGTCTGATTATTCTTTGAGTAAAGATGCTGC
The DNA here is from genome assembly GCA_046543095.1 of Candidatus Woesearchaeota archaeon. Classification (GTDB taxonomy): domain Archaea; phylum Nanobdellota; class Nanobdellia; order Woesearchaeales; family 21-14-0-10-32-9; genus 21-14-0-10-32-9. Next base: position 13,282 of record JBKHAC010000020.1, read on the forward strand.
AGAAGAGCTTGTTTTAAGTCATGAGCTTGTTCATATGGCTCAGCCATCAGAGGTTTTATCTGCAAGGCCGTCTCCCTATATTGCTGAGCTTCATGCTGAGCTTGTTTTAAGAGATTATTTTTTAAATAAATCCGATAATTCGAGTAGTAAAGCTGATTCTTTAAAATACGAGTCTATTGTTAGAGCTGTTGAGTCTCGTGCGAATGAGTATATTTCTTTGCTTGAGAAAAATGATTGTTGTGAACGTATCACTAATAATTATTTGTTAAATTAGTTTTTATGTTTATTTGTGCATATTTTGTTTGTTTTTCCGGTTTTTTGTGAGTTATTCTTTTTAAGAAGTGTTGTTTTCTTTTGGTTTGTGTTTATTCGAGAACTTAATTTAAATGAGCGTCCGCGTGAGAAATTAATTAGGCTCGGCGTGAAGTCTTTGGATTCATCTGAGCTTTTAGCTCTTGTTTTGAGAACGGGTTCAAAGTCTGAGAATGTTATTGATTTATCTCGTCGTTTGATTGGTAAATTTGGTCTTGAGAATCTTAATTCTTGTTCTTTAAATGAGCTTCAAGTTGTTAAAGGCGTAGGTCTTGCAAAAGCGTGTCAAGTTATTGCTTTATTTGAGCTTGCTAGTCGTTGTAGTGTGCCTCAATCCATTTCAGTTAAATCCCCTAGTGATGTTTTTTCTTATTTTAGGCCTTTTGTGTCTGGTTTTTTGAAGGAGTATTTTTTTATTTTGATGCTCAATACCAAAAATAAAATTTTAAAGCATGAAGTTGTTAGTGTTGGTACTCTTGATTCGTCTCTTGTTCATCCACGCGAGGTTTTTAGGCCTGCGCTTAAAGAGGGTTGTTTTTCTGTTATTTTGGTGCATAATCATCCTTCTGGCGATCCTAGTCCATCAGATGATGATTTGGTTGTAACTGAGCGTTTAATTGAGGCAGGTAAACTTCTTGGTGTTAGTGTTCTTGATCATGTTATTTTGGGTCGTGATTCTTTTTGGAGTTATAAGCATGATTCTTAATTTGTTTTTTTGTTTTTTATTTAGTTAAGTTTATATAGTTTTTTTGTTTGTTTTATGTTTATGCATAAAAATAATTTTTCAAGAAAGCCTTTGCTTGTTGTTCGTCCTAGTTTGGTTAATGCTTTGTTTCCTTTGTTTTTTAAGAATTTTTTTGGTTTTGGAGTTCTTGTTTTATTGTGGTGCGGCACTTGAACAGGTATTTAAATATAAAAGGTGACTTGTTTGCACAAGTCTGTTGGTGTTCATTTTGGAAAAAGAGTGTATTGTTTTATGAATTCTGTTATTTTTTTTGTTGCTTCTGTCTTTTCTTTTTCAAAAGAGAAATTTGTATCAGGTCCGTAGGGGCAGTCGAATCTGTGTATTTTATCTTGTTTTAAATTTATGTCTACTTGTAGTATTGTGTATTCTCTTGGGCCTCCTATTTCTTTATTTTCTATGTCGAAGAATATGCTATAATTATCTCCGTTTTGTGGGATTTGTGTTATTTTTGCAGGGCCTACGCTATCGCTTATTTTTCCTGTTTGCATCACGTTGTATTGTTTATTTTCTCGTGCTGCTCGCCACATTTCTGCATACATTTCAAGTCCCGCGTCCATTTGTTTTTTTTGTAGTTCTTCTTCTTGTTTTTTTTGTTCTTCTTTTATTTCGTGTTTTGTTTTATATAGTCCAAATAATGCCATTAATTTCACCTTTTTTTAGTTTTATTTTATCTTGGTTTTAATGCCTTCTTGCTTTGATGTTAATTGGTTTTCCAAGTCGTATTGGCGGAAAATCCGTCTTGAAAATTTGCTTATTTCTTTGGCGTGTGTGTTGCGCGAGATGGCAAATTTTGGGATTTTCGCTTTATTTTCTATGTTAAGTATATTAACTATATAAATGTTTCTGTATGTAATCACTCATAAGTGATTAACGGCTTCTAACCCTTAAATTCTGCATTTTCGTGCTTTAATGCGTCTTTCATCATAAAAATGATTTACGCATGATTTTTTTAAATTCGGGCGCACTTTTGGTTTCTAGATTTTCAAACCCTTGAATTTTTTGTTTACAAGAGTTTTGGTGTTTATAAATATAAAAATCTTGTCTTTATGTTCTGAAAAGTATGGACCCAAACTCATATTTACTTAATAGTGATAATTAATAGCAAGTTTTAAATATGAGTTTATTTTTTGCTTAGTTTTGTTAATTTGTTTTTCCGGTTTTTTTTGCGTTATTTTTTTTAAATAGTATTTATTTCTTTTAATTTATGTTTATTCACGAAATAGGTTTAGCTGAGCGTCCTCGTGAGAAGTTGGTTTTGCAAGGCATAAAAGCGCTTAGTTTATCTGAGCTTTTAGCTTTAGTTTTGCGTACGGGTTCAAAGTCTGAGAATGTTGTTGATTTGTCTCGTAGAATAATTAAGAAATTTGGCGCGGAGAAGCTTAGTTCTTGTTCACTTCAAGAGCTTCAAAGTGTTAATGGCGTTGGTATTGCTAAAGCGTGTCAGATTGTTGCTTTATTTGAGTTTGTTAATCGTGTTAAATTTCCTGTTGTGAAATCTATTAAGTCTCCTGATGATGTCTTTTCTTATTTCAAGCCGTTTATTTCTGGTTTGTTAAAAGAACATTTTTTTATTTTAATGCTCAATACCAAAAATAAAATTTTAAAGCATGAAGTTGTTAGTGTTGGTACTCTTGATTCGTCTCTTGTTCATCCACGCGAGGTTTTTAGGCCTGCGCTTAAAGAGGGTTGTTTTTCTGTTATTTTGGTGCATAATCATCCTTCTGGCGATCCTAGTCCATCAGATGATGATTTGGTTGTAACTGAGCGTTTAATTGAGGCAGGTAAACTTCTTGGTGTTAGTGTTCTTGATCATGTTATTTTGGGTCGTGATTCTTTTTGGAGTTATAAGCATGATTCTTAATTTGTTTTTTTGTTTTTTATTTAGGCTCTGTAGAATTGCGATTATGTGATTAATTAGTTTTATAGCAATTCTTATTG
>JBKHAC010000021.1:0-15996 GCA_046543095.1 Candidatus Woesearchaeota archaeon
AAGGTGGGACCTCTGGGATTTGAACCCAGGACTTCCACGTCTTCAGCGTGGCGCTCTCCCAGTCTGAGCTAAGGTCCCTTATTGTTTTTTTGAACTTGGAGGGTATTTATATTGTTTTCTATTTGGTATTGGGTGGGGCGGCCGCCGGGAATTGAACCCGGTCCTAGGGTTCCACAGACCCCAATGCTAGCCAGTACACCACGGCCGCCGTACTTGTTGTGATTATTAATTGTTTTATATAGTTTTTGGGTGTGTGTTGTTTGATATTTTTAAAAATAAATAATATTTTGTATTTTTTGTTGGTTATATTCTTGTTTTGCAAACAAAAAATAAGTAAATGTAGTTACTACAAAGTAATAAAAAAACAAAACATTTATATAGTTGTAAGTATTTATTATGTTTATTAGAATAAAAAATAATTTAAAATAAGAGGTGAAATGCAAATGGTCAATAAATATGTATTAGGTGCAATAGGTATTTTAATGGGTGCATATACTACTGGTACTCACTTAGAATCAAAAAGATTATCGCGTGAACTTGAACCTTTAAGAGTTGAACTTAGTGAAATTGCTAAAACTGCGCCTGAAATTACTAGGACTATGGATGTGGGTGCTGGGCGTGAGCGTATTTTCTATCAAAGAGATGGCGTTGACGAGTTGAATGAATTCGTTGCTCAATTTGCAAAAGATAACGGTGCAAAATATAGGTCTTGGGCTGTTGATAAAACAGGGGAGAACACTTCGAGTAGAGGTCCTATTGCGTGGAATCCAAGAAAGTGGGGCTCTGATGTGGATGCATCTGCTATTGATGCTTATTTAAACAAATAATTTTTTTTCTTCAGTTGATTATTTTGCTTGCAGCTTTTCTAACTCTGTTCATAATTGCAAGGCCTATGTGTTCTTCATTTATTGCTTTAATTAATATGTATTCTATTCCTTTTAAATCGGCGTCTCTAAATAATTTAAACAAATTCTGTGCGCAGTTGATGTTATTTTCAAGTTTTATTATTTGCACAATTTTTCCATCTTCATTTAGTTTAGATGCGTATTCTTGAATTTTTTTGCCTGAGTTTTCTTCAAATAATATTACTTTTGCGCGTGGCGAGTAATGTTTATATTTCATCCCTGGTGATTTAACAGTATCTGCTGAACCTTTATGTAATTTTATTTCAGGAATAGTTTGTTTAAGTTCCTCGAAGCTAATTCCGCCTGGTCTAAGTAATAAAGGAGGATTTGTTGTTAAATCTACTACGCTGGATTCAAGACCTATGCTTGGTGTGTCTCCTTTAATAATTCCTGATATGCGTCCATTTAAATCTTCATATACATGCTCGAAACTCGTTGATGATGGTCGTCCTGAAATATTTGCTGATGGCGCCGCGATAGGTACATCTGAGAGGGTTATAAATTCTAGTGCAAGTTTGTGGTTGGGCATTCTTATTGCGACTGTTTCAAGTCCGCCTGTAACTGAGTAAGGCACTATGTCTTTTTTTGGTAGTATTATTGTAAGAGGGCCTGGCCAGAATTTTGATATTAGTGTCTTTGCATTCTCGTTGATGTGGCTCAAAACATCTACTTGCGCGGTGTTTGAAACATGAACTATTAAGGGATTGTCTTGCGGTCTTTGTTTTGCACTGAATATTTTAGAAATTGCTAGTTTATTTGTTGCACTCGCTCCAAGTCCGTACACTGTCTCTGTTGGAAACGCTACAACTTCGCCTTCTTGTATTAATTTTGCTGCATCATGTATGTTTTCTTTTGTAAATATTTTTGTATTTATGTAGTTGCTCATTTATATCTCCTTGCAAGAAAATTCATTTAAATACTATGTAAATATAAATCTTTTCATTTTTTGGCCTTATAGAAATCCTATTAAAATTTTAATAATGGTGCTATCTTGCCTAAGTCTCAGATCAAACATCTGTGGTGTGTAGGGCTCGGTTCAAATGTCTAAATAATATGGAAACGGAGCATAGCATCATTAAGATTTTATTGGTTCGAAAAGGATTTCTAGGGGGTCCATTTTTTAAATTTTTTTATTGTGTTTGTTTTATTGTTTGTTTATTGTGTTTCTTTTTTGTTTTTTTATACAATAAACATTTATAAGTTGGTGTTGTTTTCTTAATCTTTATAATGGATTTTAAATTAGAACTTGCAAAATTAGTGGCGGATATTACAAAAAAAGATGTTCTTAAAGTAAAAGAATTAATTGAGGTTCCAAAAGACTTGAATATGGGTGATTTTGCTCTTCCTTGTTTTATGTTTGCTAAAGAATTAAAAAAACCGCCTATTCAAATAGTAAATGATTTGGCTGCAGAACTTAGTGGTGATTGGTTTGTTGTTGAACGTGCAGGTTCTTACTTGAATTTTAAAATAAAACAAGATTTTCTTGCAAAAAACATTTTAACTAAAATAGTGGAGCCTATGATTTTTGAAAATGAGGGGGGAAAAACGATTGGTATTGAATCTCCCTCTCCAAATTCAAACAAGCCTCTTCATTTGGGGCATGCGCGTAATATGCTTTTAGGTCTTAGTTTAAAAAATATTTATGAAAAAACAGGTAATAAAGTTATTTGGTTTGATTTGGTGAATGATAAGGGTGTTCATATTTGTAAATCTATGCTTGCATATAAGCTTCTAGGCGAGGGCAAAACGCCTGAATCTGAAGGTATTAAATCTGATTTATTTGTGGGTAATTATTATGTTGAATTTTCAAATCTTGAAAAAGAAAATCCTGCTATTTTAGATGATGCGAAGCAAATGCTTGTATTGTGGGAGGCGGGTGATGCTAAAACTATTGAGCTTTGGAAGTTAATGTGTTCTTGGTGGCTTGAGGGTGTTAAAGTAACATATGATGATTATAATGTTAAAGTGGATGTTCGTAATTTTGAGAGTGAAATTTACAAAGAAGGTAAAAAAATTGTTTTAGATGCACTGGATAAGGGTATTTTTCAAAAAGATGAAACTGGTGCGATATATATTGATTTAGAAGATGAGGGTCTTGGTGTGAAGTATTTGCTTAGGGCTGATGGTACTTCTATTTATATGACTCAAGATATTTATCTTGCAAAAAAAAGATTTGAAGAACATAAATTAGATGAATTTAGGTATATTGTTGGTAGTGAGCAAAAATATCATTTTAACACTTTATTCTCTGTTTTAGGCAAGCTTGGTTTTGATTTTGCAAATAAGTGCACGCATGTGTCTTATGGTCTTATTTATTTGCCTGATGGTAAAATGAAATCTAGGGAGGGTAATGTTGTTGATGCTGATGCGTTTAGGCAAAAAATGCTTGAGTTGTCTGAGGTTGAATTAAAAAATCGTTACTCTGAATTGGGTGTGGTTGAGCTTGAGCGTAGAAAAAATATTATTGCGACTGGTGCTGTGAATTTTTTTATTTTAAAATATGATTCGCATAAGGATTTTACTTATTTTCCTGATAAGGCTTTAAGTTTTCAAGGTGAATCTGGTCCTTATATTCAATATGCTCATGCGCGTATTTGTTCTATTTTAAGAAAAGAAAAGCCGTCCATTTCATCTCTTGAAAGTTTGCAGCTCATATCTGAGAGGGCTTTAATAAATAAACTCGGAGAATATAGGGATGTTGTTTTTTATGCTGCATCATCTAATAAGCCATCTGTTGTTACTAATTATCTTCTTGAACTTGCACAATTATTTAATTCTTATTATCAAGAAGTTCCTATACTAAAAGCTGATGCGGATTTGAAGAATGCTCGTCTTTTTTTAATTGATAAGGTGAGGATTATTTTCTCTGATGGTTTGGCTTTACTTGGTATTGTTGCGCCTGAGGAGATGTGATGAAGTTATCTAATTATAAAAATAAAATTCCTGAAAATATTTATGATTTGCTTTTTGAACGTAATTTTTTAGAGCTTAGGCCTTCTCAAATAAAAGCTATTGATGCTGGGCTTTTTAATGGTGTGAATCTTTTAATTTGTACGCCTACTGCTTCAGGCAAAACTCTTGTTGCTGAAATGTCTTTTCTTCACTCTATTTTAAATAAGTCTAAAAAAGCAGTTTATATTGTGCCTTTGCGTGCTCTTGCATCTGAGAAATTTTACTCTTTTAAAAAAATTTATCCTCAAATAAAAGTTGGTTTGAGTACAGGTGAGCTTGATAGTGATGACTCTTATCTTGGGCGTAATGATTTAATTATTGTAACAAGTGAGAAATTTGATTCTCTTCTGCGTCATAAAACGCGTTGGCTTGAAAATATTGGTGCGATTATTATTGATGAGGTTCATTTGCTTGATGATGCGTCTCGGGGGCCTACTCTTGAAATTGTTGTTGCTATATTGAAAAAAGTTTTACCTCATGCGCAAATTATTGCTTTATCTGCGACTATTGGTAATCCTCAGGAAATTGCATCTTGGCTTAATGCGTCTTTAGTTCTTGATTTGTGGCGTCCTGTTAAGTTAAAAAAAGGTGTTTATTTTGATGGCGTGGTAGAATTTAAAGAATAATTTTTTTAGACTTGCGGGTTAAATTAAGAGTGAAGGAATTCCTCAATTTTTTTTGTGTTAAGTAAAAAAATGTTGCCTTTAGGTTGAGGATGAATTTTCTCGCTAATTTGCTAAAGATAAAGTGGAAGAATGCTTGCTTTTTAGTGTTGGCTAAGAAGTTAAATGAATGTTAACTATTCAGGGTTGGAGGGTGTCATCTAACTTTTTTAATTTATTTCAAATTGGGTTTAATAACCTGCTGCTTCGCAGTGACTTCAGACTCGATTTGTAATGACAGAAAATTTGCCAGCGAAAATTCGCGTAATACTTCGCGGCTCTGCTGCGCGTGATAGCGAATTTTAGGATTTTCGTTTTATTTTTATGTGTATACTTTTATTTTTTTATCTCGGTAAAATATGGGTGATAATTTTTTTATATTTTCGAAGGCTGATATGTGGTGGGGTATTTGTGCTTCTTCATTCATTAAGTCTCGTGTAACTAAGTATTCTGAGTAGCACAAAGCGTCTTCTAGTAGTTCCATAACGAAATTATTTAAGTAGGGTTTATTTATTGCACTTGAATATACTGTTGATGGCCAAAGCCATAATTTTAGCATGTTCTTTGTTGATTCTTCATCTGATAACTTGCTTTTCCCAATGAAATTGTAGCTTTGATCGCAGAATTTACTAATTATTGCTGTGTCGTCATTGTTTTTTATGCTCTCGCTCCAAAGTCTATTAACATAAAATTCGTATGTTCTCCAGGAGAATGTTTCTGCAAGTTTTGCTCCTTCAAGATTTTCGAGTAGTGGCTCGGATAACAATTCTTGAGTTATTTGGTGTAATTTTTTTATTTCTTTAGGTATGTTTCTAGAATTTATTTTTCTTTGTGTGTATTCTTTAAAATTTTGTGTGTTGAATTCTTTTTTATTGTATTTTAAATATTGTTGGGCTGTTTTTGAAACGCTGTTATATGGATTTGTTAGAAGATCTATGTCTTGTATGAATTTTTTATCTTTAGGTATTACTTCTTTTGCAAATGTTGTGTCTTCAAACAAGTCGTGCATAAATGATACTGCGACTCTGTAATTTTTTATAGGGTGGGGTGGTATTAGTTGTTCTTGTTCTAAAAAGTACATGGTGGCACTAACGCCCAGCCAGTGTGCGGATTTTGATATTTTTGATTTTCTTTTAAGTCCTTGTTGTTTTGCGTGTGCTAGTGTCTTAATTATGTTTGGAGTGTATGCACCGTATTTATTTTTAATATTTTTGCCTATGTTTAAATTTATTTCTTGTTCAAGTTCAACTATTGTTTTTTGAGCATCTTTCTCTTTATTATTTATTGGGGAGATATATTGTTCTATTGCTTGAAAATCAAAGTCTTGGTCTATTAGTTTACGTGTTTTTGAAAGGTATTCGGGTGCATTTTCATGTTCTCTAAGTTTTCCTATTTTGAATGTGGGGTCATCATATAATTGCATTATTGTACTTTTTATCGCTGGTGCGAGTCTATCTCCGTGTATGTGTGTTAGAACTTCCAGGGTGGGTTCTTCTTTTCTTAAAATGTTTTTTAAGAGTATATTTGCATAGGGATAATTAGGTGAATTCATCAAATTGTGCATTTGTTTGTTATATCTCATTTTTTCTCGTTTTTTTCTTTTGTGTTTGATTTTTCTTGTATATTGTTGTAAATAGGGTTTAAATTGGGTTTGATTATCATTTTCGCTTCGCGGCGAGTAGGTGTTTTATTTTAGTGATGGTGAATCAATCAGTAAAATTTCGCGTTAGTTGTTTATAATTTTACTGTGCACGTCCTGCAAATTTATGCTTGTTCATTTTATTTCTTTAACAAAACTTGTGTTGTTCATTAACAAAAAAAACTTATTGACTAATTAGTGGTGATAATTTATTTATATAGTTTGTTGATTGTGTTGGCTTACTAGACTATTATTTCGCGGTTGAACTATTTAATACATTCAGGTCGCATTATCTAAATGTGTAATGTTGAATTGCAAATATCTTGTGTTGTATTTATAATTTAAGAATCGAATTGCTTTAGATTATTAGGTGCTACTCATAAAAGTGGTCTTATAGAAATCCTATTAAAATTTTAATAATGATGCTATCTCGCGCAGTCATAAATCAAACATCTGTGGTGTGTAGGGCTCGGTTCAAATGTCTAAATAATATGGAAACGGAGCATAGCATCATTAAGATTTTATTGGTTCGAAAAGGATTTCTATGAGGCCATAAAAGCATAATGTTTATAAATTAACTATTATTTCTCAGTCATTATGACAAAAGTACTAGCATTCAATAAATGGGATGTGGAAGGAATTTCAGTAAGTGATCCTGGTGTTGCACCATATATCACTTTAAATCCGGTAATTGTGCCGAAAACAGGTGCGAGATATGCGGGAAATAAATTTCACAAATCTAAGATTTTTATAGTTGAGAGATTAATAAATAAAGTGATGATTACAGGTCATAAGGCTAAAAAGCACTTTATTAGTTCAGGGCATAATACGGGTAAAGCGTATAAGGCTTATGATATTGTTGAAAATGCTTTCACAATCATTGAGTCTAAGCTTAAGAAAAATCCTATTGGTGTTCTTGTAAAAGCTATTGAGAACGCGGCGCCTAGAGAAGAAATTGTAACCATTGAATATGGTGGTGCAAGATATCCTAAAGCTGTTGAATGTGCGCCTCAAAGGCGTGTTGATATGGTTTTAAAACTTATGACTCAAGGCGCAAGGCAAAAGAGTTTTAATAAGAAAAAATCTATGGAGCAAGCACTTGCTGATGAGATTATTTTTGGTTTTCAGGCTTCTCAAAATAGTCTTGCAATCTCGAAGAAATTAGAACTTGAGCGTCAAGCTGATTCAAGCAGATAAATAATTTCTTTATTTTTCTTGTTGCACTTTTTCTTTATTTTTCTTGTCATATTTTTTTGTTTATATTATTTTATAACTAAAAGTTTATATTGTGTTTAGTTTACCTTGGTTGTTTATGGATGATGCTTGGTTTGCTGTATATGAGAAGAATGCCGAATCTAATTTACCTTATCACTCTATGTCTTGTTGGACTGAGGATGGTTTTTTAGAACTTTTTGATGTGACTTTCAAATTAGTTGAAAATTTAGATGAGGTGGTATCTGTTCTTGATGTTGGGTCTGGGCCGGGGGTTTATTGTAATGAATTCTTTAAGAGGGGTTTTAGTGTTGAAGGTGTGGATTATTCGCCCGCAGTTATTAATAAGGCTAAATTGTTGTTTCCTAAAATAACATTTAAAGTTGGTTCAGCATATAATTTGGATTATGAAAATAATTCGTTTGATTTAGTCACGTGTATTGGTGTTTTGCAGTGTGTTCTTGAACCTGAAAAAATAATATCTGAGCTGGCTAGAGTTTCAAAAAAATATATACTAATATCTACGCTTTTACGTCAGAGAAAACTTGATGATCCTATGCGTTATTTTAAGAAAAAACTCGAAACAGATACGTGGCCTACAAGAGATTATCATCCATCCGAAATTGAAGATTTATTAATTAATCAAGGATTTAGTGTGACGACTATTTTAAAAAACAAAAACAAGTTAATAAAGGACGGATTTTTTATTGTTGCAACTAAATTATGATTGTGTGTTTATTTTCTTTCTTTTTTTGCCATTTTTTAGGCTTTAGGCTTTATTTTATCGAAAGATTTTTAAGAATTAGAATCAAATATTACTATTTATTGAAAAAAATGGTAACTTCGATAACTCTAATTCGTCACGCATCGGCTTTGCCTCAAAGTGATGCTGAACCTAGAATTCCAGGTGTGAGTATTACTGATGAGGGTGTTCGTCAAGCTAGGAGGGTGGCTATTTTTCTTGAGGGTGCATCTTTTTCCAAAATTTACACTAGTACTATGGCTCGAGCTATTGAGACTGCGAAGATTATAACGAAGGGGGATTTAATTAAAGTAGATGAATTGGCTGAATTTAATAAAATAGTTTTTGAGTCTGAACCTGAAAATACTGATGCTTTTAATAAGCATATGCTTCTTGCATTAAGAACTAAAGAATTCTTTGAGAACATGCTTCGGGAAAATCGTGATTCTAAAATATTAATAGTGGCTCATGGTAATGTAATTCGTTATCTTGTTTGCGTTGTTTTAAATTTGAAGCATTATAAGGCTCCTAATTTTTTTATTGATAATGCATCTATTACAAAATTATTTTTTGATGGTGTTGAACTTGTTGGGGTTGGTTCGATTAATTCTACTGCGCATTTATTTTTAGATGGTTCTTAAAATTTGATTTTAAACTTTTTCTGTGTTTTTTTCTTATAACTTCTATCTTGCTTGAAATTAAAGCAAGGTATTTATATATAAGTGCATATCTTTAATTGTATTAATTTAGTTTAATAAAAATTTAAAATTTAAAATAAACTTGGAGGCGAGTTATATGGGTATTATAAAAAATAAATTTAAAATATTGTTTGTATTAATTGTTGTGTTTTCTTTTTTTATATCTGCATGTAGTGATTTAAATAATGTGTCTAATAATTCATCTAATTATAAATTATCTGATGATGTTTCTATTAGGAATTTCGAATCAGAAGATGAATTTAAAGAATTCTTACAATCAAGCAGTGGTGGTGAGTATTATGGTGATGGTATGATGAGAACTGCCTCTTTATCAAATGATGTGCAAGTTACTGATTCTGCTATGCCTGAGATGGCTTTTGATTCTGTTAAACTGGGTGATGGTGAACAATCAAGCAATCTTGATTTCTCCGAAACTAACATTCAAGTTGAAGGTGTTGATGAACTTGACATAATAAAAACTGATGGTGATTATATTTACACCTCTTCTGGTAATTCTGTTTTCATAATTGAGGCATATCCTGCAAGTGATGCGAGTGTTGTTAGTACTATAAATTTAGAAAATAGTATTTCAGGTATGTTCATTGAAGGTGACGTTCTGGCTGTTGTTGGAGTGGTTGATGATTTTGATGAACTTCAAGAATTTGGCTTTTCATCTAGAATTTCTTTAACTTATGTTAATTTATATGATGTCTCTGATAGGTCTAATCCTGAGATTTTAAAAGAATATAGGTTTGATGGTTCATATTTTAATGCTAGGCTTTATGATGATGTTTTGTATTTATCAACTAATTATAATCCTTTTATGCGTCCTGAGCCTTTGCCTATAATAATCATGGATGGTGTGGTGTCTAGATTGAGCTCATCTGATATTTTTATTTATGACTCGGATTATTCATCTCCGTCATTTGTTGGTATTCATTCAATTGATATGCTTACTCAAAGAAAAATTGATTCTAAAATAATAACTGTTGATGGCAGTAATCATTTGTATATGTCTCAGGATAATATTTATTTAACTTTCACTGAGCGTGTTAATCTTTATGAAATAGAGCAAGAAATAATGCTTGGTGAAATTATGCCGCATCTTTCATCTAAAGATAGGGAATTTATCCAAAGAATTAAAGATGTTGATGCTGATTTGATGAATAAATATGAAAAACAATCAAAGATAATGGAGGTCATATATAGATACGTAGAATTTTTAGATTCATCAGAGCAAGAAGTTTTAGCTGAGCAAGTTCAAAAAGCAGTTAAAGATGAACTGCGTAAACTGGGTTATCTTGAAAATACGCTCATTCATAAAATTAATGTTCATGAAGGTAAATTTGATTTTGAAGCTGCAGGTAAAGTTCCAGGTTATATTTATGGTCAATTCGCGTTAGATGAATATGAAGGTATTTTAAGGGTTGCATCTACTATTCGTCAGGGCACAGTTGTAAATGATGAATATGATGGGTTTGATTGGCAATCTAGATCTCCTGCGATGAATAATGTTTACACATTAGATGGTGATATGAACATCATTGGTAGTCTTGAGGGTCTTGCGCCTACTGAGAGTATTTTTAGTGCGAGGTATGTGGGTGATAGATTATATCTTGTAACATTTAGGCAAGTGGATCCTTTCTTCGTAATTGACTTATCTGATCCGAGCAATCCTGTTGATTTAGGTGAGTTGAAAATTACTGGTTATTCAAGATATCTTCATCCGTTCGATGAGGATACAATAATTGGTATTGGTCGTGAGGGTACTGAGTCGGGGAGGCTTTTAGGTTTAAAGATCAGTTTATTTGATGTGGGTGATGTGTCAAATCCGCGTGAGCTTGTAACTTATGTCAGTGATGAGTCTACTGCGTCGTCGAGTGCTGAGTGGGAGCATAAGGCTTTTCTTTTCTCAAAAGAAAAAGAGTTGCTTGTAATTCCTACTCAAAATCGTGATTGGCGTAATCCTGAAAATAATTATGCGGGTGCGCTTGTCTTTAAAATAAACAAAGAAGAAATCTTGGCTCGTGGTATTATTGATCATGAGCAAGGTAAAAACTTTTGGGGTGGCGTTGAGCGATCATTATACATTGAGGATGCATTATTTACTAAAAGTGCTAATCTTTTAAGGATAAACTCGCTTGTATCGCTTGAGAGTATTAAGAATTTATCTTTAGATTCGGGCAAGCAAGGTAGCCTTCCAAGATACTAATATTTTTCTTTTTCTTTCTTTTTTTTCTTTCAGTTTTTTTTGAATTGTTAAATTATTTTGAGTTGTTAAAACTGTAACATTTATATATGACTTCTCCTTAAATGTTTATATGCAATTTTCAAATAATGGTTATTACTCTGCGATGGACAGGCTTGATAATACTCAGTTCTTCGCGTCAAATGAGCCTGCTGATCTTGATGAGGAGGGTAATCCTATTGTATCTGATGATGCCTTAAATTTTTCTCCTCAAGAAATTGGGTTGACGACTAATCCTATGCAAAATCCGCTTGAATCATTTAAAGCTCAAATTAAACATGGTATTGGTAGAATAGAATTTGGGTTTATGGGTCAGGGTAAAGGTAGTGCTCAAAATCCCACTCCTGAAAGTGTTAGCGCTGCTGAGCGTCGTGATATGCGTGAGCTTTTAAAAATTAATGATATTAAAACATCGACTCACGCAGCTGTTCATGCAAATAGTCTTGCTGGTTTTACAAATAAAGGTTTTGATAGTGCATCTCGTGCGCAAGCACTCAAAGAAATTAATAAAGCAATTCATTTTGCAGGTGAAGCTACTAGGGGTGGCGCGATTGTTTTTCATATGCATGAGTGGCAACGTCCTTTAAGTGAGCTTAATGGTCCGTCTGGTGCTAAGTTTAGAGGTTATGATGAGGAAGATAAAGAAGCTGTTTTGTTTGCGGTTGATAAGCGTACAGGTGATGCTGTGTCTGTTATTAGTAAGAATAGGGAGATTTATAGACCTGTTTATGAAACTGCTAAAGATAGAGGTCTTGTTGGTAATAAAGATTCTTCAGGTCATGTTCTTCGTGAAGGGGATTGGGTTGATATAGGGGGTAATTATATTCCAAAAGATGCTCCTCCTGAAAAATTATTTAATAGAGTTCCTAAATTTAATAAAGAAGGTACTAATTTCGTGGTTGAGCCTGTTAAATGGGCTGATTTAGTCAAGGAGACTGATGAGTGGAATGCTGCGCATCCTGATAGACATAGATCTCCTGAGGAAATGTTTGCAATAGTTGATACTGAAAATAAAGTTCTTCAAGCAAAAGGCGCATCTTTATTTCATGCTCAAAGTTATGAAGATTATAAGTATAGGCGTGATGAGCTTGCTAAACAATATGATCTTTATAAAAAGTTAAAAAATCAGTTGCCTGAAGATGAACATTGGAAAATTGATTCTCAATTATTAAGTGGATATAGGGATGTTAGGCCGGGTGAATCGGGTGATACTTATTTTGAGCGTGAAATAAAGAGTTGGGAGGATAAGTTGAGGCATGTTCATGAATCTTCTGCATCAGCTGATGTTCAGGCGCGTCAAGCTCAGGAATTAATTGATAATATTGAGTCTGCTAAAAAATATGGTTTAAAAAAGACTGCTGAAACTATTTCTGCTGCAGGTATTAAAGCTATGGAAGTTTATAATAAGAATAAAGATAAATATGATCTTGACGATCCCTTATATGTTGCGCCTGAGAATTGGAATCAGCAGCATTATGGCAGTCATCCTGATGAAATGAGGGCTATTGTCACTGAATCTAGAAGGGCTATGGCTGAAAAACTTAAAATAAGGGGTTATTCTCAAGAAGAGGCGGATAAACTTGCTGAAACTCATATTAAGGCCACGCTTGATATTGGGCATTTGAATTCCTTAAGATATAATTTTGTTGCTGATGATCCTAATAAGTCTGATGCTGAGTTTGATAAATGGATGCTTGATCAAACGGAGAAGCTTGTAAAAGATGGTATTGTGGGGCATATTCATTTAAGTGATAATTTCGGTTTTGATGATGAGCATTTAACTCCTGGGCAAGGTAATGTTCCGATGAAGGAATTTTTGAAGAAGATGGAGGAGCGTGGTATGAAGGATATTATTTTAGAGGTGGGTAGTTATAATGCTAATACTGCTTATATGGATACTTTTGCGTTTACAAATGCTCCTGTTTATGGTGCGGGGTCTCGTCAACGGTTTGCGCAGACGCGTAATGCTCATTTTGGTCAGACTGCGCCAGGGTTTTTTATTGCGGGGGCGTATGTGCCTAGTAATGATTGGCGGCCTTGGACGGATATTCCTCTTGAATAATTTTGTTAAATATTTTTTTTGGTTTTTATCGTAATATCTTCGTTTTTTTCTGAGTTATATTTATTATTTTTTTATTACTCTTTATTTTTTATGATTGAAGAAAAGGTGCTTGTTCAAAAAGTATTAAATAATCAAGGGAGTGGTATTCAAAAGAATGTAAAAGAATTAAAGGGTTTTGATACTTTTTTGTTGAAGTATTCTAAGGTGGTTGATTCTGTTGATATGTGTTTGGGTCCTGTATCTGAACTCACTAAGTACTCTGATGCTGATTTAATTAAATATATTGGTGTTGCGTCTTTTGTAGTTGAAACTGCTGTGAAGTTTCCTTTTGTTTGTCTTTATTTGGGGCGTACGAAGGATTTTTCTGCGCTCTATGATTGGGTTCCTAAAGAATTATTTTCTAATTTTGTTCCTATGGGTAGTTTTGTGGATATACTTAGAAGTTATGAGAAGGTTACTTATCTCAATTATGGTCTTGAGCCTTTCTCTAAGGTTTCTTTGTAGTTGTCTATGTGTCTTATTCCTCGAATAAATCCTGTGTCGTTTGGGAAATTTATGTGGTCGTACAATATTATTGTAAGTCCTTCAAGTTTGTCTAGTTTTTCTATTCGTCGCTCTTGTAAAAATTTATGTATGTGTTCATCGCCGATGAGTGTGTATTCTCTATTTATTGGCTTTCCTTTTTTATGTGGTAGTATTGAGGGTGTATTTGGCATTGTAAGATATAGCATTAATTTGTCTTGTTTGTATTCTTGTTTTAAATTTGCTTCAGTTATTTTTGCAATAAATGAATCTAAATAAGGTGTTTCTTCAAAATTTATTGTTTGCATAGAATTTGGACCGAAAACATCTACTTTCATAATTTTTTATACTTGTGAATGTATTTAAATATTTCTTTTTTGTTATTATCTAAAGTGGGTGTGTTGTTTTTTTATGCTATTTTTATTCAAATAAAAACTTATTTAAAGGCTTATAAAATCCATTATTTTATTCGCGGAGGTACCCAAGCGGCCTAAGGGGACCGCCTGCAGTGGCGGGTACATTTGTATCGCTGTAATGAGCCTTAATTTTTTTAGGTGATGAAAAAATCAGACAGCGGTTATACGGGGGTTCGAATCCCTCCCTCCGCTTTGCTTATGAGAATTTTAATATTTTTTTTATTTTTTTTCAAATAATTTGTTTATGTAGTTTTTAGGTATTTCTTCATTATCTATAACTTCAAATAAATCTTTTGGCTCTTTTATTTTTTGAAAGTATTCAAGTGTTTGTTTTAAGTGTAGTGGTTTTTTTTGTTCTTCAGTATTTGTGGTTAGTATGTCGGAGGGTATTTTTATTGTGAATCCTTCGTCGTCGTTTATATTTGTTAGTCTGTAATGTGTGAAATATGCTGCGTGCTCTGCTGCTATGATTAGTGGTTTTTTTAATTTAATTATGTTTGTTGCTATGTATAATTCTGATTTTTTTAAAGGGTAGTCGAAGTATGCGAATGCTAGGGCATCGTTATTTGTTTTATTTATTATAATTCTGTAATTCTCAAGTGAGGTATATTTTTGTTGAGTGTATTTTATTTCGAATTCAAGTTCTTTGTGGTCTCGGTATTGTTCATTTAGTTTTTTAATTATTTTGTTAAGCATTTGATCTTGCGCACTTTCGCCTATTTTGAACTTATCAATAATTTTTGTTAGTGTTTGTTTTTCTTTTTCATTAAGGGGTGTTTGCCCGATCATGTGTTTATTAAATAAGTCTTATTTATAAATTTTCTCTAAAAATACTATTAATTAATAGTGACAAAATTTTTTAGTTTATTTTAGTTGTTGTATTTTTATTTTAGTTTTATTTAGGTTAATTTTTTTTATTTTGTTTTGTTTAATTCTTTTTTGTTTTTTTTGCTTCAGGTAGTTGGCAACATAAAAAATTTGTAATGCCTAAAAGCGCCTTAGGTTCACACTCGTTAACACTAGACTCGATTTATAAAGCGAGGATCAAAGCGATGCTCTTTGCATTACAAAAAAATTTTGTCGCGGACTAATGTTCAGAAAATTATTTAAATGATTCATAATGACTATGTTTATATTTTTTTAGGGGGGATAAAGTTTGGATTTACCAAAAAATTATGATTTTACTACATCGGAAAAAAAATGGCTTGAGTTTTGGGAAGAGAATAAGTTTTTTGAATTGAGTGAGGTTGATTCTGATACATTCTCGATTGATACTCCTCCTCCTACTGTTTCGGGCAGGATGCATATTGGTCACGCGTTTAGCTATGCGCAAGGGGATATGATTGCAAGGTTTATGCGTATGTCTCGTGGAAAGGTTTTTTTTCCTTTTGGTACTGATGATAATGGTTTGCCGACTGAGAAACTTGTTGAGTCTTTAAAGAAGGTTAAATCTAAAAATATGTCGCGTGATGAGTTCATTGTGCTTTGTAATGAGACTATTTGTGAGCTTAAACCTGATTTTGTTTTTGATTGGAAGCGTATCGGTATGAGTTGTGATTTTTCAAATTCGTATTCGACAATTGATTCTCATTCAATTAAGACGAGTCAGTTGTCTTTCATTGATTTATTTAAGAAAAATAGAGTTTATCAGGAAGAGAGTCCTGTTTCTTGGTGTGTTCAGTGTCAAACAGCAATTGCTCAAGCTGAGTTTGAGAGCGTTGATATGATATCTCATTTTAATGATATTGTTTTTTATCAAGGTGTACGTGAACTTGTGGTTTCAACTACGCGTCCTGAGCTTTTACCTGCGTGTGTTGCTTTGTTTGCAAATCCTTCTGATGAGCGTTATGTTGATTTAAAAGGTAAATTTGCTAAGGTTCCTTTATTTGATTATGAGGTTCCTATTTTATTTGATGATGCTGTTGCAATCGATAAGGG
>JBKHAC010000044.1:0-2834 GCA_046543095.1 Candidatus Woesearchaeota archaeon
TTTGTTGGTTTGTTGGTTTGTTGGTTTGTTGGTTGTTTTCTGATATTTTTTTCGATATCTTTTTTAAGTAATTAATATTTGTTATAATTCATAATGGAAAATGCTATTTTAACAAGTTCGGATCATCATGCGAATTGGGAGGCTCTTGAACATTGGTTTAAGTATGCAGCAGATAATGAGGTTCCTTTTGTAATTAATGGGGATGTTATTGGTGATTATAACTTTGAAGGTGTTGCACTTAATATGGGTTTAACTGTTCCTGAGAAGTACTCGCCTACATATAGGCATGCCCCTACTTTGAAAGAGCTTTATAGGGCGATGGTTGCTCTTCATGCAAAAAAATTTGCGCAGTTAATTGATAAATATGATGTTAAAACTGCGTTTGTTCTTGGTAATCATGAACCTGTTTTCTTTGTTGATTTAACTAAGGCGTATCTTTCAAATAAAGATTTATTGATTGATTTATCTTCGATTAGAGGGGTTTTGAATCTTAATGGTATAAATATTGCGGGCATTCCTAATACGGGGCATCTTCAAAGTTATTGTTATGGTATTTTATCTGAGGGTGAGCTTAATCGTATTTTTGCGCATCTTAGAACTAAGCGGACTTTGATTTCAAATTTTGATAAAGAAAAGGTAGAGTCTTATGCTGATCCTTTGGATGATTTTGATTGGAGTAGGATTTTTCCAGCTGGCACTCAAGAGATTGATGTTTTTTTCACGCATGGTCAAATTGGCAAGGGGGCTTGGCGTAAGGAAAAATTTGCAAATGAAATGCCAACCTTGCTCTCTGCTGCTAAACTTAGTTTGCTTGCAAAAATTACGATTGATGGTCATCTTCATTCTTCTCATAAAATGAAAAATGATGTTGGTAGGCCTAATTTGAGAGCGGTTGGTAATAGTGCTTTGCTTTTAACAAAAGAGGATGGTCAAATGTTTTTTGATGATTTGTCGTCTGATGAGCCTTATCAGGCCAAAAAGCAGATGATGTTTTCTAAAAAAGAATTTGAAGAATATAAATTTTAATTGATTGTTTTGTTTATAAAATTGAAACTTAGAACTAAAAAAAAATTAAAAAATGGTTTAAATATTTTTTGTGGAGAATATATTGGGGTTGTATTCTCTGTTGTCTGATTTTGTTGCAACATTTCTTTTGGTTATATTTTGTTCTTGTATTATTTGTTGTAGTTGTTGCATGAATTGCGTGTTTGGTTGATTTATTGCAATTAAATCGTTTATTAAATTGAAGTTTTGTTCGGGGTAGGTTATGTTGTCTTCATTTACGTTATATACTTCATCAAATCCTATTACTGTGAACTCATTTTCTTCTGTAAGCCAAAATGCGAGGTTCATGTAGTGTTGGAAGTTGTGTGTTTGTTTTAAAGTTAATATTGCATATCCTTCACTATAAAATGTTAATTTGAATTCATCAGAAGTATTGTCTAGGTAGTTTAACTGATTTGCAAGGTCTAGTTTGAACTCTTCAAGGGTGTATAGGGGTGTGATTACCTCTGACATTGCCATGTATTTTTCCTCTGTTTCTATTTCGAAATTTCGCACATCGTTTTGTGAATACCAATAGTTTGTTTTGGTGTAGTTGTTGTTGTCTAGTGCGTCTTCAAATCTAAATATTTTGCTTGAATCTAGATTAAATAGATTGTGTGCATCTGGGCTTGTAACTTCTGTGCTGAATGCCTTTATTGTATTTTCTTTAGAAATTCCGCTCGCAGTTATAGCATTAAATAGGTCTTGTGTGAATTCTTTGTGAGTTTTAATGCTTACGCTTGTTCCTATTATGATTGTTGCTTTATTATCTTTTACAGCTAATAAAACATTTTCGCTGAGTTCTTGTGCATTTACTTCGCTGAATAATTTTACTATGTGGTTATTAAAAGTATAAT
Source organism: Candidatus Woesearchaeota archaeon (assembly GCA_046543095.1). Classification (GTDB taxonomy): domain Archaea; phylum Nanobdellota; class Nanobdellia; order Woesearchaeales; family 21-14-0-10-32-9; genus 21-14-0-10-32-9. The sequence continues at coordinate 1,902 of JBKHAC010000044.1, forward strand.
TGTTGTAGTTTGCAATTGTGCTTAGTATAGTTCCTGTTAATTGTACATTTTGAATGGAGCCATTATCTGGGATGGATGCATAAAAATAATCCAACGTATTTGTGGGTGTTTCTAGTACGCATTCGTTTTCAGTATTACATGTGTGGTTTGGGGCGCACGCTCTATTATTTGCACACCCAAATACTGCTTGTATTGTGTAATCTTTGTCCATTACTAATGTGTGTTGTGGGCTGTATATTGGTTCTATTGTTATGTGTCCATTTTGAATGTGTAGTATTTGCCATTCTTTGAATATGTGATTTCCTGTGTTGGAGCTGGCGCGTAGTAATACTTCTTCATTTTTATTGAATGTGTGTATTCCTGCGTTCGGTATTGTGTATTCTGGGTTTTGTACAGGTTGCGTATTGGGTTGCATTACGAAACCTATATTTAGCTCTTGTGTTTCTTGAACGGGGGGTGGGATGCACCCAGTTATTATTGTACTTAACAATAATATTGTTGCTAGCAGGCTTAATTCTTTTATTTTTTTTATTTTCATAAGTTCGCAATTAACATTTCTTATTTATATAGTTTGCGTATTTTTATTATTTTTTGGGCTTTTCAGGGTTTCTTTTTTTATTTTGGTGAATGTTTTGTTTTATTTTTGTTTTATTTGTTTGTATTTGCGTTGTTTTGTAGAGTCGGGGGTGAGACTTCTGAGATTCCTCGAGCTTTGGTGAATGGCACAAAAAATCTTTGATTTTTTAGTGTGTTCAAATCCTTGAAATTGTTGTTTTTTTTAAGAAAGGTAAGGTGGGACCTCTGGGATTCCTCGATTGTTTGAGGGGTGCCAAAAACAGGTTTTGTTTTTGTGCATGTTCAAATCCTTGAAGTTGTTGTGTTTTTTTTAAGAAAGGTAAGGTGGGACCTCTGGGATTCCTCGATTGTTTGAGG
>JBKHAC010000005.1:0-51289 GCA_046543095.1 Candidatus Woesearchaeota archaeon
TTGTTGTTGTGTTTGTTGTATTTGTTGTTGTGTGTGTTGTGTGTGTTGTTTTTTTTTTTTTTGTTGTTGTGTGTGTTGTATGTGTTGTTGTGTGTGTTGTGTGTGTTGTATGTGTTGTTTTTTGTTTTTTTTGTTACAAGTTATGTTTTTTTATAATATTTTGGCATCTTTGTCGCGTTTTGTTATCAATGTTTTGGAGTAATTAATCTTTATTTATCAATATTTTTATAAATAATGTCAATAAACCTATATTTATTATGGCAGATAAAAACGAATCAAATAAAAAAGATAAGGGTGCACAAGGTAAGGGTATTTCTGTATCTAAAGAGGAGAATTTCTCTGATTGGTACTCTGAGCTTATTCAAAAAGCTGAGCTTGCAGATATGCGTTATAATGTTAAAGGATTTATTTGTTATCTGCCCTGGTCTACTATTACGATTAAGGAGATGTATAAAAAATATGAATCCGCGCTTGAAAAAACTGATCATCTTCCTCTTGTTATGCCATCTGTTATTCCTGAAAGTAACTTCTTGCTTGAGGCAGATCATGTTGAGGGGTTTGCGCCTGAGGTTTTTTGGGTGACTGAAACCGGTGATGGTGTGAAGCTTCAAGAAAAACTAGCACTAAGACCTACTAGTGAAACTGCGCTATATAAGATGTATAGTTATTGGGTTCGTAGTTATAATGATTTACCGTTTAAGCGTTATCAGTCTTGTCAGGTTTGGAGAGCTGAGGCAACTAAAGCAACAAGGCCTTTTCTTAGGGCGAGGGAGTTTCATTGGATTGAGGCGCATAATGTATTTGCAACTCTTGAGGATGCGAAGGCGCAGGTTCTTGAGGATATGAACATTACTTATGATATGCTTGAAAATGAGTTTGCGATTCCGATTATTTTTTTTCAGCGCCCTGAGTGGGATAAATTTCCTGGAGCGGTGCATACGTATGCTGCTGATGCTTTAATGGATTCGGGTAAAGTTCTTCAGCTTCCATCTACTCATTTGCTTGGTCAGAATTTTTCTAAGCCTTTTAATGTTAAGTTCATGGATGCTGATGGTGTAGAAAAGTATGGTTTTATTACTTGTTATGGTCCTGCGATTAGTCGTATTTATGGGGCGATGATTTCTGTTTTAGGTGATGATCAGGGTCTTATTTTGCCTTTTGATTTGGCGCCGAAGCAAATTGTGGTTGTGCCTATTTTATTTAAAGGTAAAGAGGATGTTGTATTAAACAAATGTAATGAGCTTGTTGCTTCTTTGAAAAAAGATTACTCTGTGCATCTTGATTTGCGTGATATTAATCCTGGTGAGAAGTATAATCATTGGGAGCTTAAAGGTGTTCCTATAAGGATAGAAGTTGGTCCAAGGGATGTTGAAAGAGATCAAGTTGTTGTTGTTTTGCGTACGAGTAAAGAAAAGCAATTTGTGCCTCTAAATAAACTTGATGATGTTTTATTGGGTATAAAAAATTCGTATACGAATAATTTGAGGGATTCTCAGAAAAAGAAATTTGATGATTTCATTGTTGATTGCGCATCTGTTGACGAAATAAAAAAAGCAGTTGATAATAAGAAGATGGCAAGAGTGGGTATGTGTTCAATTGGTCTTGATGCTGCGCCTTGTGCTGAGATTATTGAGAAGCAAACTGATTCTTTTGTTCGTGGCTCGAAAGTTGGTGAGGAGAACACTAAAAAAGTGTGTGTTGCGTGCTCGAAGCCTGCAACTGTGACTGTGTATGTTGCAAAAAGTTATTAGTTTTTTTTCTTATGTTATATAAAGTATATTCGCGCCTAGCGCTTGTTTTAAAATATTATTTTAAAAACCAGTCAAACTTTGTTTGACGCTGTATAGAGCACTAAAAAATCAAATAACAATATGAAATTTTTTGAAATGTAATTTTAAAGTTCGAAAATGTATGATTTTCGCTTGTAATTAAACTTTGTTTGATTTTTCTTGTTTTTTTCTAGTTTAGCATATTTTTAATCTAAGTCTATTTAGGGTTTATTTAGTTGGCGACATAAAAAATTTGTAATGCCTAAAAGAGCCTTAGGTTCGCACTTGTTAACACTAGACTCGATTTATAAAGCGAGGATCAAAGCGATGCTCTTTGTATTACAAAAAAATTTTGTCGCGGACTAATTAAAAGAAAAATATTTAAATGTTGTTCACTAAAGTTATGTGTTAGATTGTTTTTTGTATCTTTTTTTTAAGTTTTGAATAAGAACTATTTGTTGTTTCAATCAATTGTTTATTTTGTTTTGGTTAATAATTTTAGAAGGTGTTGGTTTATGAAAAAAAGTATTGGTTTATTCGTTATGTTGAGTGTGGTTTTGTTGATTAGTGGGTGCGCAGGGCCTTTTCCTGCAATGCCTGAAAATTTTGAGATTGAGGATTTTCTTGATTCTAAAAATTTTGAGGAGCTCGTGGAGACGACTGCTGTAAATGCATATGAATTGGGACTTGTTGATTGTATTGCAAGATTTGATTTAGGTAATGAAACAATTTTTTGTGATGAGCCAAAAATGCCTGCCTTAAATGATAAAAGTGTTGAAGATTTAACTTTTAAATTAATTCAAAAAGCAAAGGGATTTGACGGTTTGCCTTCTCAAGCTAAAGAATATAGTTCTCAAGAATTAGCTCATTATGCGAAAGTGCGCGCAGAAAAAATGTCGCAGTTAATTAAAGAAGATCCTCAAAGAGTTATTCAAAATAGTATTCCTGATAATATAAAACAAAAATTTCCGCCCTTATTAGATGATTATCTAGAAAAAGAAGTTGAATTATCAGGTTTTTTTGAAGTATTTTATGTGGATAATTTTGATGAATTAGATAATGGACTAGATGGTGAATTAGTTGGTGATTTAGAAACGTCAGATAATGACGATCAGTTAGAATCGGTAAAACACGAGAACGATGAACATGTGCATGAAGTATATGAATTGACTGTTGGGGATGAACTCATTCAAGTATATTCAAAAAGTTCTGACTTGGTGCATCTCAGTAAATCTAATATTGTAATTAGAGGGGTATTGCTTGATGATAAATTGGCTGTGGCAGATGCTGATTCTGTAGTATCTGTTTTAGATGAGTCAACTCGCGAAGATGATTTTATGATTAATGAGGTCACTAGTTATAAAAAAACAGCGGTTATATTGGTGAATTTTCTTGATAGGCCTAATGCTTTTTTAAAACCTGTAGATGATATTAGACATGATATTTTTACAGGTAATTTATCTGTTAATGAATTTGTTCGTGAAGCATCATTTGATGTGTTTGCATTATCAGGTCATTTTAATGATGATGGCGACATATATGGTTGGTATGTATTGCCTCATAATGTTAGTATTTGTACAAGTTATAGGGCTCTTGCAAATGCTGCTAAAGCTGCGGCTGCAGAAGATGGTTTTAATCCTGATAATTACAGGCATATAATGTACTTGTTTCCTCCATCGCCTTGTGGTTATGCAGGTCTTGGCTCTGTGGGTGGGAAAGAAACTTGGATAAATACTTATAATGTTAATGTTATGAGTCATGAATTGGGTCATAATTTTGGTTTTAGTCACGCTGGTACTTATGCTTGCAGTGATGATGAGGGTAATAGGGTTACTTTGAGTGATAATTGTGAAAAAGAAGAATATGGTGATCCTTATGATATAATGGGTTCAGTTCAGTATTCGAGGCATTTTAACAATTTGTATAAACAAAGATGGTGGCTTCCAGAAGATTCAGTTTTAGAAGTTGAGGAATCAGGGACGTACACTCTAAGATCGCATCAATATTTAAATGAGGGTCCTCAAGTTTTAAAAATTAAGAGAGTGCAAGAATCAGATCATAATAAAAGATTTATTTATGTGGAATTTAGAGAACAATTTGGTAAATTTGATATGTTTCATAATCAAGATAATATACTTCAAGGAGTTTTATTAAGACTTGGAGGTAATATTGGGAATGGAAAGAAAACTGCGTTACTTGATGCATATCCTCAAGTAAGCCATTTTCACAATTCCGCGCTTAGAGTAAATTCTGTATTTGTTGATCCTCTAACAAACATTAGTATTGAGCTTTTAGAGAGGCATGATGATTTCGCGGTGCTTCAAATATTATTTGGTGATGATTCAGTGGTTGAACCACCTACGTGTATTCCTTCTTTACCTGATCTGGTTGTTGTGCCAAATAATGTTTCTGGAAATCCGGGTGATGCTGCAACATTTACGGCTACTATATCTAATCTGGATTCTGAGGAATGTGAGCAATCATCATTCATGCTTGAATTACAAGTTCCTAGTGGTTGGACAAAAACGCCTAATGAGCATGTTATAGATATTCAACCAGGTGCATCAATATCATTAAATTTTGAAGTTGAGTCCGCTCTTGATGCTGATGCAGAGAGTTATGCACTTGAATTTAGTGTAACTCGTTCTGCATCTAATTTGGTTCAAAAAAAATATTCTACATTCGTTATTTTGGAGCAAGAAGTAGATGAGCCTGAGCCTGAATGTGTTAGAGTTGTTCCTGAGCTGTTTGTATCACCAACTGATTTTTCAGGTTATGCAGGTGATATGGGTACGTTCTCAGTTACTGTTAATAATTTAGATTCAAATGAGTGTAATTCATCAACATTCTTGCTTGAAATAGATGCACCTCCTAGGTGGATTGAGGCTCCTTCGCAAATAACTTTAAATTTAGGTCCGAATAGTGCTGCGACAAGAACATTCAATGTTTCTGCTGCATCTAATGCTGATGAGGGTAATTATCCTATTAGTTTTAGTGCAAAAAATATGGGTGCAGACAATTTAATTCAACAAGTATATTCGACGTTTATCGTTTTAGAAGAAGAAACGCCGCCGCCTAATTGTTTTAGATCGGCGCCTGATCTAGTATTAAGGCCTGCTAGCAGTTGGGCTGATAGTGGTGATTCGAAGAGATATTATGTTGCTGTTAAAAACACGGATTCTTTAAATTGTAATCCGTCGTTGTTTGAAACTAGCTTAATTGTGCCTCAAGGTTGGGGTATAACGCCTATTCAAACAAGATTATATAGTCCGGGAAAACAACTTATTAATGTTGTTGATTTAGACATACCTGTTGATGTTAATACGGGAACATATACTATTGAATCTAACACGCGTAACTTGGATTCTAATTTAAACGCGACAAGTTTTGCAACGATAAATGTAGTTCAAGAAGATACAACGCCACCTATAATAGATATAACTTCTCCTTCAAATGGTGATGAAGTATTTAAGGATTTTCTTGTTAGTGCAACTATAACTGATGATACAGGTATCGCTGAAGCGCACATATTATTAAACGATAATCATGTGTGGTCTTGTTATAATATTGCTAACAATCTTTGTCAAATAATTGTTAAGTGGGATATGTTAATTGAGGGTGAGAACACGATTAGAGTTGTTGCAAAAGATAGTAGTCCTCAAGGAAATGAAGACTTTGCAGAAGTATCTGTGATGCGAGCTTGCGCGACGAGTGTTTGCTAATTTTTTTTTGTTTTTTGTTTTTTTTTTGTTTTTTATTTTAAGTTATATAAAATATATTAGATGTATTAGGTGTGGTTGTGAATTTTAGATTTTTGGGTTTAGTTTTATTTTTTTGTAGTTGCAAACTCCTAAGTTGTAGATTTTGGTTTCATTAATTTTTGTGTTTCCTGCACCTTCGTGTATGTGTCCGCAAAAAACATATTTTGGGTTTTTTGTTTTTATGTATTCTAGTATTGTTTTGCTTCCAGCCCTCTTCCCGTTCCACTCTTTTGGTGCGCCGTTCTCTAAATTTACTTTATCAAGGATGCCGTGTGGTGGTTGGTGACAGACTAGTATGTCTAATTCATCAAACCAGTTTAGTATCTTTTTTGCTTTTTTTGTATCGTGCTTTGCTATCTTCATTTTTTCTTCGTAATTTTTTGGTTTGAATTCTTCCACCCAATTTGTGTCGATGAAGTATTGTAGGCCGCCTATTTTAAGGCCGTTAATATTTGCGAGTTTATTATTTATGATGCGAACATTTTTTATTTTAATTAATTCGCGTGTAAGATAGGGTAGGTCTTCATTTATTTGCTTTGAGAGTTCAAGGGTGTCTTTAGTTGTTGATTCTACGTTTCCAAATATTGTGAGGACTGGTGCGTGTTTGCTTAAGTAATCAATTATCTTAATGGTTGATGTGTGTGTTTCCATGTACGCGTTTTTTTTATCTTTTAGTGTGTATTTGATTTTGTCTTGTCCTTCTTTTTGTCTTTTTATATTTTCAAATGTCATTTTGCGTATTAAATCACTTTTTCCTATATCGCCTGTGACTAGAATTAAATCAACTCCATGGAGGGGTATTTTCTTTATTTTTTCAAGGTCTCCGTGTGGGTCGCCTATTGCGCATATTATCATTTTACTAATTGGGTAATTTAGTATTTTATTTAAACTTAGTTTTTTTCTTTTTTTTTGGGTTCCTTATTTCTCTGTTTTTTTAACAAATCTTTTAAATGAGTTTCATTCTCTTATGTGTATGATTGATGATATTCATAAATTTAGATTGTTTAATAAGTTAAAATCTGTGTATAGGTTTTCAAGTGTTGATTTAAGAAAAGAGAGTTCGGCTGAGCATACTTGAGGCACGCTCATTTTAGCTGATTTTTTTTTTATCGAAGCTTGATTTGAAGCTTGATAGGCTTAAAGTTTATGAATTATTGATGTATCATGATGTTCCTGAAATTTATGCAGGTGACACTGTTTTGCATCCTGAAATTATTCAAGATAATAAATCTAAATTTGAAAAAGAAATGCTTGCTGCAAAGAAATTAAGAGAAGAGTTGCCTCATCCATTAAATGATAAATTCTTTAAATTATTTGAAGAATATGAGGCTAAAGAATCGCGTGAGGCAAAATTTGCTAAAGCAATTGATGCGCTCGAATCTGAAATTCATGAAATGGATTACAAAGAGGATTGGCGTGGTTGGACTCCTGAATTTTTAACTCAAAAGAAAGCGCATTTGTTTGCTGATTTTCCTGAACTTAAAAAAGTTTTTTTTGAGCTTCTTGATTATTTAAAAGAAAATGGTTATTTTGATCAATAATTATTTTTCTTGTTTTAATTCATCTAATTTAATATTTGTTTGTATTTTTTCTAAGATTTCTTGTTCTAAGAGTTTTAGGTTTTTCTCTATTTTTTTAATGTGGTTTTTATTTATTTTTTTTCTAAAATAATTTAATCTCTCATCAAGTGTCACTATTTTATCTTCTATGACTCTTTTATCTGCGTAATTTACTATTTTAGCTTCCCATGTTTTTGGGTATTCTGCATCAGTGTAAAATGCATATATTGAGTGTGTTCTGCATATCTCTGCGTGTTCTGGTAATTCTTCTCCTTTTAGAATTATTGTTCCTGCTTCGATGTGATTCATCTTTGTGTGGTTTGCTAATTTTTTTCCTATATCGTGTAATAATGCGCTAGTTGTAATTAGATTTAGGTTTGTGTTCTTTTCTTTTTCTTTCAGTTTTTTTCCAAGATGTGTTGCTATTTTTTCTACTTTTTTTACGTGTTTTAAGACATTTCCGTCTATTCCGTATTTATCTAATAATTGGTAGCAGGTTTTTGGTGTTATTGTTGTAGTCATCATAGCTCTTCGATGAGTTTTATTATTTTCTTTAAGTTGCTGTTCTCAAAGTGATGAACATTCGCACCTTTTAGTTGTGCTATTTTTAGGTCTTTCTCGTAGTTGTCTCCTATGAAGAGGCATTCGCTTGCGCTAACATCTAATTTTTCAAGCGTTTGTTCTACGTATTTTTTGTGTGGTTTCATGCATCCTACATCGTCGCTACATACGATGACGTCGAAGAATGTGTTTAGTTTGAATCGTGTAAGTTTTGCTTGAAGTAAATCTCGTGAGTCTTCTGTTACGAGTGCGGTTTTATAATCTGATATGTTCGCAGCTAGTTCTTTAAATCCTGGCATTAGGGCTATGTGTTTTACGAGTTCTTCTTTGAATAGTTCATATCCTTTTATGACTTCTTTGAATTTGAATTTTTTTGCAAGTTGCAAGTATGAGTAGGTTCTCTCTCTTTTCTTCGGGTCTTCTTCTTTAATTACTTTTGGTATTATTTTTTTGTGCCAATATTCGTAGAGTTCTTCAGGTTTTTTATTTATTTGTTTGGCGAAGAAGTTCATGGCGGCCATGTCTGCTATTTTTGCACTTTTCTTTGTTTGGTATATTGTGTTATCTGCATCAAAGACTATTGCTCTGAGAAGTAAGTCTTTTGTAATTGGGTTTTTAACTATTTTATTTGGGAATATCATTCGTCCAGGTTCGCTATGTAGGTTGTCTTGCACTATGCAATTTGATGCGCAAAATAGGCCTAGTTCGCTTTTGCCTGTTGGTACGTATTTATCTTTGCAGTATACTTCTACGTTTTGTTTTTTTACCTTTGTATAAAAGTTTTTGCCGATGATTGTTCCTCGTCCGATGACGCTGCTAATTATTTTTGAGCCGGAGTTTATCTTTGCGCCTCTTTGTATTATTGATTTTGTAATAGTGCAGTTTTTATTTATTGTGCCTTCTATTGAGCTGTAATTATTGATTTGGACGTTATCTTGTATTATTGTATCGCGTCCTATATATACTCCGTTTCCTATTGTGACGTTTTTTCCTATTTTTTTGCTCTCGATTTTGTTTCCGTATTTTTCTGCAAATAATTTGTGTGCATCTAGTATGTTCCATGCGCGTCCTACATCGACTCTTTTTCCTTTAAATAGCCAGTAATTTGCTCTGCCTCCTTCGCGAAGGATGTACTCGGCAGGTGGTATGACTTCGTCTATGCCTATGTTATCTACTGCGTCGAAGAATTTTTTTCCGTTGAGTAGTACGAGGCCTACGTTTGCAAAATCTGATGGGAAGTTATCTTTTGGTTTCTCAATTATTGCCACGAGTTTGTCTTCCTCAAATTTTGCGATGCCGTATTCTTGTGGTTTCTTTACGCGTCTAAGTGTTGCGACGCAGTCAACGGTTGGGTCTTTATTGAATGCATCAAGTAGGTCTCGTGTTTGGTCTGTTGATGCTATGCTATCTCCGTATTTTACTAGAAAATAGCTTTTTTGGAGATGTTCTCGTGCATATAGTATTGCATTCACAGGTCCTTTTTGTTCGCTTTGTAACACGAAGTGGAAGTTTATGTTTGTGGTGTTTATGCCGTATTTATTTAGTTCTGTTTTGTATTCTTGTTCTATGTATTGTCTTATGTCTTCTATGTTTTCGTCGTTGCAAATAAATATTATGTCTTCTATTCCGTTTTGTATCATTTCATCTGCGTGGTGTGCGATTAGTGGTTTGCCGTAAAAGCGTATCATCTCTTTTGATTCTTTAATTGAGAATGGTTTCATTCTTGATCCTTTTCCTGCAACAAGAATTACTCCTTTTACTTTTCGTCTTGCAAGGCTTATTACTGCGCTTGATAGTTTCTTGGAATCGTGCCTGATGTATAGTGGTTTTCCGTATTCTTCCTCGACTTTGTCTTGTATTAAATCGTTGATTAGTACGCGTTTAAATCTTTTTTTTAGTATGTTAATTTCGCTATCAGTTGCATGTAAATATTGTGCGCCTTCTCTCTCGTATCTTTTTATTATGCTTTTTGCGGGTGCTTTTCCATTTATAATTATTGTATCGAGCACGTTTTTGCCGAGGTATTTTTCGATTTCATCTACGTGCTCTGTGATATTAAAATTATCTGTGACTCCTGTTTGTGTTGCGGCGTTCGCGATGTATATTTTTCTTGCTTTGGATGTTTTTATTGTATCTATCATTCCTTTTGGGAGTAGGTTTACAATAATTGATGTGTATAATCCTCCGGGACCTAGTACTATGAGGTCTGCGTTTTTTATCTCATTTATACAATCAGGATTTACTTCTGCATTTTCTTTTAAGAATAATTTTGTTATTTTTTTCTTGGTTCCGTATGTTCTTGATATGTTGGCTTCGCCTTCAATAATTTTTCCGTTTGTAAGTTTTGCGCAAACATGTGTATTTACAAGGGTTGAGGGCATTACTTTGCCATCTATTTTGAGTATTTTTGATGCTTCTTTTATTGCTATTGAGAAATTATTGTTGTTGAGTTTTGCAAGCGCGGTTATTAGTAGGTTGCCAAAATTCATGCCGTGGTATGCTGAGTCTTCTTTATCTGATTCGAATCGGTATTTGAATAAGTCTTTCATGAGTCTTGGCGAATTTGATAGTGACACCATGCAGTTTCTAATATCGCCTGGTGCGAGTATGTCGAATTCGTCTCTGAGGATGCCTGTGCTTCTTCCGCTATCTGTTACTGCGACGATTGCGCAGAGATCTTGTGTGTATCGTCTAAGTCCTGCGAGTAGTAGGCTCTGTCCTGTGCCTCCTCCTATGCATACTATTTTTACCATTTATTTATGTGTTACAATGGGTTTACTTTTAAAATTTGTTTTTTTATGTTGTTGTTTATCATAAAACTTTATATGTGTTTAGTGTTTTCCACTTTTATTATTGGTATGTGGGAGGTGTTTTTTTTATGGTTGAATTATTGTTGGCTTTGCTTTTGATTTTTGTTATTAGTTGGGTTGTTTCGGCGGTTATTATTTTCTTCGCGACTGGTTTTTTTGGTAGGCGTAAAAGTTTTTGGACTGCGATGGTTGCGGCATTGATTGGTTCTATTATTTATGTGGGGGCTAATTTGTTGTTTGGTGGTTTTCTTGCATCTTTTATTGGGGGTGTTGCGTGGCTTATTGCGCTTAGTTCTCTTTATCGTGTTGGTTTTTTTAGGTCATTGTTTATTGCTTTTTTTATTTGGGTTTTAAGTGCGATTGCGAGTTGGTTTTTGCCTACTCTTTTATAATTTTATTCTATGATTTTTTTGTTTTTATTTCTTTTTTTTGTTTTTTTTTGAGTTTTTTTTATCGGTTTTATAGAAATCCTATTAAAATTTTAATAATGATGCTATCTTGCGCAGTCATAGATCAAACATCTGTGGTGTGTGAGACTCGGTTCAAATGTCTAAATAATATGGAAACGGAGTATGGCATCATTAAGATTTTATTGGTTCGAAAAGGATTTCTATGAGGCCTTTTTATCAATACATTTATATATTTCTTTGATTTTAAGGTAGTTTATGTCAGAAAAATATACTATTAGTTATTTGCTCGGTGGGGCTTGGTCGGATTTAAAGAAGAATTTTGGTTTGTATGCATTGATTTTGTTTTTATTGTATTTTGTTCCAATGTCTATTTATACTGTTTATGACACGGTGAATTATTTTGATTTAGAAGCTGTGATTAATAGTGGTGATTATGTGGCTAATTTGCCTCAAATTCTCGCTCAGGTGGGTTTTGGGATTATTTTGACTTTGCTCAGTGCTCTTGGTACTTTGATGTTGGTTTATCATTTATTAAAAAAGAATGCTCCTAGTGATTTTTTTGATTTGTTAAATTCGGCATCTAAATATTATTTTAAAGTAATTGGTGCTTTATTATTGGTATTTTTAATCATGATTGTGCCTTTGTTTTTATTCTTATCTGGTATGGTTGCTTTAATATTTGCGGGGCTTGTCATTGTTGTTGCGCTATCTATTTATTTGAGTTTTACTCAGCATTTCATAATTGATGAAAATAAAAGTGTTTTGGATTCTATTCGTAGTAGTTTCTTGCTTGTTTCAGGTAATTGGTGGGGTGTTTTTGGTAGGTTATTTGTTTTTGGTTTAATTGCTTTCAGTGTGTTTTTTGCTTTTTCTATTGTTTTGGGTGTATTTTTAGGTTTAATTTTTGGATTTGAGGCAGTTCTTCTTGGTACTATTCCTTTATCGGTTGCAATTATTATTAATCTTATATCGGGTCTTGCTTATGTTCCGTTCATGATTTTTTATATTGCTTTTGTGGTTAGGTTGTATTTGGGTCTTAAAGATAAGAAAGCTTTAGGTGTTGATTCTTTAAAAAAAGATGAGGTCTTGGTTTTAAAAGAAGAAGTTGATGCTGTGGATGTTGTTTTAAAAGAGGCTGAAACTAAATCTTCGGGTAAAGTTGTTAAAAAGCAAGTTAAAAAGCAAATTAAAAAGCAAGTTAAAAAGTAAGTTAAAAAATCTAGTAAATAATTTTTTATTTTTTATGTTATATGAAGTATATTCGCGGTAGCGCGTTCATATAACGTACAAAAATCGAAGTGCTATTTGAAAATTCTTTGAAATTTACTTTCAAAGCTAGAAAATATATAATTTTCACATGTAATCAAACTTGTTTGATTTTTCTTGTTTTGTTTTTCTTTTTCTAAATGTTTTTATATCAATTGTTTTTTCTCAAATTTTAGTATAATTATTATATTTGTTTTGTTAGTTGTTATATTGTTAGTTGTTATATTGTTTGTTTTTATTTGTTGTTTGGATTGTTTTTTGTTTTTTGTTCATTTTTTATAAGTTATATTTAAAAAATTAATATTTTTTTAGCGAGGAGGTGTTTACATGGATTTTGGTGCGGAGTCAGTTAGGCTTCATAGAGAAAAAGGGGGTAAATTAGAGATTGCATCTAAGTTTCCTTTAGTGACAAGAGATGATTTATCTATTGCATACACGCCGGGTGTGGCTGAGCCTTGTCTTGTTATTGCAAAAGAGGCATGTGAGGCTTTTAATCTTACTATTAAAAAGAATACTGTTGCAGTTATTAGTGATGGTAGCGCGGTTTTGGGTCTTGGTAATATTGGTGCGTTGGCGTCTTTGCCTGTGATGGAGGGTAAGGCTGTTTTGTTTAAGAATTTCGCTGGTGTTGATGCGTTTCCTATTGTAATTGATTCGCAAGATGTTGACAGGGTAGTTGAGACTGTTAAATTAATTTCGCCTACTTTTGGAGGTATTAATCTTGAGGATTTTAAGGCGCCTGAGTGTTTCGAAATTGAGCGTCGTCTTCAGGATTTGGGTATTCCTGTTATGCATGATGATCAGCATGGTACTGCTGTTGTTGTTCTTGCGGGTTTAATTAATGCGTTAAAGCTTGTTGGTAAATCGTTTGCGGGTATTAAAGTGGTTATTAATGGTGTTGGCGCGGCGGGTACGGCTATTGCGAAATTACTAGTTGCATCGGGTGTTCTTCCTAAAAATTTATTTTTAGTTGATTCTCGTGGTGTTATTTTTGTTGGGCGGGATGATTTAATTAATAATAAATATAAACAAGAGCTTGCATTAATGTCTAATCTGGGTAAAGTTGCTGGTTCTTTGAGTGATGTTCTTGTTGGCGCGGATGTTTTTATTGGTGTTTCTGTTCGTGATTTGCTCTCTGATGTGATGTTAAAATCTATGGCGAGTGATGCTATTGTTTTTGCTCTTGCAAATCCTCATCCGGAGGTTTTGCCGAGTGTTGCTAAAGAGAATGGTGTGAGGATTATCGCGACGGGTCGTAGTGATTTTCCAAATCAGGTTAATAATGTTTTGGCGTTTCCTGGTATTTTTAGGGGTGCGCTTGATGTTCGGGCGAAGAGAATTACTGAGGCTATGAAGGTTGCTGCGGCGAATGCTATTGCGGGTATGGTTAGTGGTATTGATGAAGAGAATATTTTACCTTCTCCTTTAAATAGGGATGTCGCGGTGAATGTTGCGAGTGCGGTGGGTTCTGCGTGGCTTGATGATGGGGATTAGGTTTATTATCTTGTTTGCTTTTCTTCTTTTTTTTTCTGTTTAATGAAGTGCAGCACCAAGTGAGCCTCGTGATTAAACACGCGATAACACTAGACTCGGTTAAGTGTTGGTTACTTGTCGTTTGTGAGTGTGCATGTATTGTTCTTATTTTCTCGTTTGGTTTTGTATGTTTGTTGTGTAGAAGTCTTATTTAGTTTTGTATGTTTGTTGTTTATTTTTTAGAAGTCTATTTTGACGTTGTCTTTTTTTATTTTTGCTTGGCAGCATAATCTTTCATTTTCATCAAGGTTCATGTTTTTTTCTTTATCGTTTTTTTCGTTGAGGTTGTCTGCGCCTTCTATTATTTTTACTTTGCATGTTCCGCATATTCCTTGTCTGCATGAGAATGGTACTCCTAGTTTCTCTGCGGCGTTTAGTATTGGGCCTGGTTTTAGTTTTTCTGTTTTATTTTGAAATGTAAGTGTTGCTATTTCTTGTCTGTCGTCTTCGTTCTTCTCGTCTAAGCTTTCATCTTGGGTTTTATCTTTGTTAAGGTGGGGGTTGATTTTCCATTCTTCGCAGTGTATTTTTTCTGGTTTTATTTCAAGTTTGCTTGTTACTTGTTGCATTGCGTGTATCATTGGTGGTGGTCCGCATATCATGAAATCATAATCTTTTATGTTTTCTACGTATTTTTTTATTATATCTGAGGTGATGTATCCTTGGCAGTCGTATTTGCACTCTTGTGTTGGTGCGTTTAGTACATGTACTATTTTTATGTGTTCTTGTTCGCGGTTTATTTTTGCAAGTTCTTCTTTGAATATTATATCTTCCTCGCGTACATTTCCTGCAAATAGTATTATTTTGTTTTTTTTGCCTTTTGCAAGGATGTATCTTATTATGCTCATGAATGGTGTGATTCCTGTTCCTCCTGCAAGCATTATGTAATCTTTATTATTGTCTTCATTGAATTTGAATTCGTCACCGTAGGGTTTGCTTATTATTAGGGTGTCGCCTATGTGTTTATTGTATAATTCTTCTGTGAGGTCTCCTACTTTTTTGAATGTTATAATTAGTTTATTATGGTCTGTTGGTGGATTACTTATAGAGAAGGGTGCGCTTTTAATTTTATTAGTCTCTTTGTTTTTTATTTTTACTGTTACGTGTTGTCCTGATTTGAATGTGTATTCATCTGGTATTTCGAGTGCGATGCTTTTTGTGTTATATGTCTCGTTCCATGATTCTATTATTTTAACGTTGTATTCATCTTTTGTTATTTGTGCTTTTTTCTTATTTTTTGGTAGGGTGTGTGTTTTTTCTATTTTGCTCTCTACTAATTTTCTTAGTTCATCTTTTTGTACTTTGTGTTTGTATAGTGGTTCTGTGTCATTATTTATCTCTTGTATGTGTTCGTTGAATGTTTTCTTGTTTCGACTTATGTAGAATATTCCAAGGGGTATTTTTCCTCTATCTACGCTCTCTATGCTTTTTTTGAATGCCTCTTCTCTATTATATGGGTTGTGTGTTTCATCTAGATAATAGGTGTTTTCCTCGAACCATTGATATGTGTTTAATTTGTTGAATGATACGCATGGTTGGAATATGTCTACTATGCTTGTGCCTTTGTGTCTTATTGCATCTTTTATTATTTGTTTTGTTTTTTCTGGGTTTGATATGCTTGTGCGTGCGACGAATGCTGCATCGAGGCTTATTGCTATGGATAGTGGGTTGAATGGTTCTAGGAATACTCCGTCTACTTGTATTGGTGTTTTCATTCCTTGTGTGCTTGTTGGTGATGCTTGTCCTTTGGTTAGGCCGTAGATCATATTATTGTAAACGAGTATTGTTATGTTTGGGTTTCGTCTTAGTGTGTGTATGAAGTGGTTTCCGCCTTCGCCGTACATGTCGCCGTCTCCGCTTGTAACTATTACGTTTAGTTCGGGGTTTGCAAGGCTTATCCCTGTTGCTGGGGGTAGTGCTCTTCCGTGGAGCCCATTAAAGAAGTGTGTTTTTACGTATTGGGGTGTTTTTGCTGCTTGTCCTATTCCTGAGACTAGTACTGTTTTTTTTGGGTCGAGTTCTAGCTCTGCGAGTGCATCTTTTAGTACGTTTAGTATTGCGTAATCTCCGCATCCTGGGCACCATGCGATGTCTTGTTTTCCCATATCAAATATGTTTGTCATTTTTCTTCTTCGTCTTCTTTTTTTTCTTTTTTTCTTCTTCTTTTGTTGTTGTATTTATTTTTTTGTTTGCTTTTTCTTATTGGCTTTATTGGCTTAATTGTTTTCTTTTGTTTTTTCTTTGAAATTTAAGGAAGTGCAACACCATGCGAGCTTTAGTTATTACGAATGTGGTAACACTAGACTCGGTAAAACGTTTTTATTAAACATAGTTTGCGAGCGTGCACGTAATGTTTTTTTTATTAGCTTATTTGTTTGATGTTTGTGTTATTGTTATTTTTTTTGTGTTTGTTGTTTGTTAATTTTTTTATTAGCTTAATTTTTGTTCATAGCGTTCATAATGTTTTTTTATAATTGAACTAACTCGATTTAACTTGAGTTATATTCTCTTTAGTATTTCATCTTTTATCTCTTCTACGCTAAATTGCAATCCGTCGTATTTTAGTATTCGCTCTGTTATTTTAAATCCAGTTTCGCTTGCAATAAGTTTTGCAAATTGTCCTGTTGCGTTTCCTTCAACAATCATTGTTTTTTTTGCGTGCATTAAATAATGTTCTGTTAAATGATGCAGAGGATATAACTGCGTGTAGTGGAATATTGTTATTTTAATTTTTTCCTTTTCTTGTATTTTCTCAACTGCCTCTTTTACGGAGTTTAGGGTTGAGCCGTAGCATATTATTGCGTAATTGTAATTGTACTCATCGCCTATAATTCTTGGTTTTAGTACATCTTGCATCATTGTTTCTTGTTTTTTTAATCGTTTATCTTGCATACGTACTCGTACATCACAGCTCTCGGTTATATGTCCTGTCTCATCGTGTTCATCGCTATCTGCGCAAACGAGTCCGTCACCGTATCCAGGTATTCCTCTTGGGGATATGCCGTCTGGTTTATACTCGTATCTGTTGTAGGCTTCATTTGTTTTAATTATTGTATTTATTATTTCTACATCGTCTGTGTTGAATATATTTGTATTATAATATGTGTCTACGTAGTATTGGTCGCTTAGGAGGAATACTGGTATTTGGTATTTCTCGGCCATGTTGAATGCTCTTTGCATTAAGTAAAATCCATCTTCTAGTGTTCCGGGGGAGTATATCATTCGGGGGAATTCGCCGTGTCCGCTATTTAGTGCGAGGTTTAAATCTTCTTGTCCTGTTCTTGTTGGTAGGCCTGTTGCGGGGCCGGGTCTTTGCGCGATGTGTAGTACTAGTGGGGTCTCTATCATTCCGCATAGGCTTACGCCTTCGCTCATAAGGGCGAGGCCTCCTCCGCTTGTTGTTATCATTGCTCTTGCGCCTGCGTATGATGCGCCGAGGGCCATGTTTATTGCGCTGATTTCATCTTCTACTTGCTCAACTACTATTTTGAATTCGTGCATGTGTCCTGCCATAAATGAGAGTACGCTTGTTGATGGCGACATGGGGTAGCTTGATATGAAGTTGCATCCTCCCGCGATTGCGCCCATGCTTATTGCGTCTGCGCCTGTGAGTAATATGTTCTTTTTTTTCTCTTTGTTAATTGTTATGTGCAGGTTTTTCTTTGCGATTTCTTGTCCTATTTTGTATCCTTCATCTGCTGCTTTGTAATTATTATTAATTATGGTTTCGCCTTTTTTTTCGAATCGCTCGTATATGTATCCTTTTAGTGTGTCGAGGTTTCCTTCGAATATGCCTAGTATTGTTGCGATGCTCATTGTATTTGCATATATTTTGTGTCCTGCAATATTCTTTGCTATCTCTTCAAAAGGCACATTTATTATGTTTTCGTGTGTTTCCGCGTATTTTTTATCGCCGAGGATTATTGTTTTCTTTGTTATTTTTTTCTTTGCGTGCTCGAGTGCTTTCTCATCTAGGGGCACGAGTATGTCTGTTTTGTTTACAGGTGCGCATACTGGTTTGCTGCTAATTCTAATTTGCACGGAATTTGATCCTCCTCGGACCCTTGACATGTACTCTTTTGTTGTGTAGACATTGTAGCCTTCAAGTGAAAGTAAGTGTGTTAGTACTTGTTGTATTGTTTCAAGTCCTTGTCCTGCCTCGCCTACTATTAGTATGTTCATCTCTTCATTGAATTTAAAATCTTCGTGTAATTCGTTGTGGTATTCTATTTGTTTTTTCTCTTCTTCTTTCATGTCATGTGTTGGTTCTTCGTTATTTTTTTCTTCTTGTATTTTTTCATTACTTGTGGTCATTTCTAATTTAGAATTATTATTGGAGTTTGTTTCTGTTATTTTTTTTTGCACGTCTTTATTTTTTGTTTTTGTTTCAGTTTTTTCGTGTTGTATTAAATCATGTATTCGTTTTGCTAGTTCTTTAATTTTCTGTTCATCATTAGTATTTGGTGTGCCTTCAATTTCTATTGGGTCTATGAATTCGTATTTGATGCTCTTTGTTTTCTCGCGGTATTCTTTTATTATTGCGCCGCCCCAGTTATGTGAGCTTATAATTGTGCTGTATTTAATTGTTGGTTTAAATCCGTTTAGTAAATATAGGAAGTTTGCGGCTTGTGGGTGTAATCCTCCGAGGTATATTGATGAGGCCATTATCATTGTGTGGCTATTCATGCAATCTATTACAACATCACCTACATCTCCTAATGTGACATCGTGCAGTTTGCAAGGTATATTTAAGTGTTCTAGTTCTTTTGCGAAAACATCTATCATGTTTTTTGTGTTGCCGTGCATGCTAACATAGGGTATTACGACTTTTTTCTCTATTTTATTGCTTGTCCACTCGTTATATAAATTTAGTATTAGTTCTGGTTCGTTATATATTGGTCCGTGGCTTGGTGCGATTATTTTGATGTCGTAATTTTTTAGTGTGTTTAAATGTTTTTTAACAAAAATGGAGAATGGCATCATTATCTCGGCGTAATATCTTTTTGCTGGGATGAGTATTTGTTTTTTGTTTTTTGCAAAATTATTATTTGCAAGATGTGCGCCGAATAAATCGCAGCTAAACAGTATTTTATCTTCCTCAAGGTATGTGAACATTGTCTCGGGCCAGTGTACCCATGGTGCGAATATGAATTCGAGTGTTTTATCGCCGAGGCTTAATTTCTCGTTATTTGTAATTATTTTGAATTTGTTTGAATTCATGTTTAGTTCTTGTTCTATCATGTGTTTTGCTTTCTCGTTTGTAACAATTATTGCGTGGGGCCACTCGTTTAGTATTTGGGGTATTGCGCCTGTGTGGTCTTGTTCTGCGTGGTTTGCAATAATATAATCTATATTCACTTTGTGTTTTTTTAATTTTTTAATCAAGTCTTTTGCAAATCGCTCATCGCATGTATCTATTAATGCGGTCTTTTCGCTTCCTTTAATTAAATAAGAATTGTAGCTTGTGCCGTCGGGGAGGGGCATTAGTTCGTCAAATAAGTCGAGTGTTGTATCTATTACGCCTTCTGCGTATACATTATTTGTTATTTTATAAGAACGTGGTTGCACGTGGTTGAATCCCTCTTTTTTTCAAATCTTTTTTATAATTATTTTTTAATATTATTGTGTATTTTTTTGTTTTTATTTAAAGGTTTTGTTGTTTATTTTTTTCGTTGAGGTTTTGTTGTTTATTTTTTTCGTTGAGGTTTTGTTTGTTTTTTAGTGGGGTGTATCACTTTGTGATCTGAAGTATTGTAAATGCTGTGAAACTAAACTAGGTAAAACATCTTTTTAATCATCGTTTGTGAGTGTGCGCTAAATGTTGTTCTTTTTTTTATTTCTTAGTTTGTGTTTTTTGTTTGTTTGTTTTTCATTTTCTTGTTTTCTTATTTTTCTTATTTTTCTTGTTTTCTTTTTTTTCGTGTATTTGTTTTGGTTTTCTAATTTTTTAATCAAAACATTTTTAAGCTTTATCTGAAAACTTGTTTATCTATGACTGAATTAATTATTACTGAGAAGCCTAGTTCTGCAAAGAAAATTGCGGAGGCTTTATCGACGTCGAAGCTCAAAAAAGAAGTTTCTAATGGTGTTACTGTTTTCTCTTTATCGCATAAAGATAAAGATATTCGTGTTGTGAGTGCTGTGGGTCATCTTCATACGGTCTCTGAGAAAACTAAGAGTTTTGCGTATCCTGTTTTTGATATTGAGTGGCGTCCTATTCATGAGGTGAATAAGAAGGCTGCTTTCTCTAAAAAGTATCTTGATGTTATTAAAAAAGAAGCAAAAAAAGCAAAGGAGTTTACTGTTGCTTGCGATTATGATATTGAAGGTGAGGTTATTGGTCTTAATGCTATTCGTTTTGGTTGTATGCAAAAAGATGCGAGTCGTATGAAGTTTTCAACTCTTGTAAAAGGGGATATAATTAAATCTTATAATAATAAGATGTCATCTATTGATTGGGGACAGGCTAGAGCGGGTGAGACTCGTCATTTTATTGATTGGCTTTATGGTATTAATATTTCTCGTGCGCTTTCAACCTCGGTGAAGAAGGCGGGTTCGTTTAAGATTTTGAGTAGTGGGCGTGTGCAGAGTCCTGCGCTTAAAATCGTGGTTGATAAAGAAAAGGAGATTCGTGCATTTGTGCCTGTGCCTTATTGGCAGGTTATGTTGAAGCTTGAATTTAGTAAATTGAAATTTGAGGCTAATCATGAAAAAGATAAATTTTGGGTTGAGGATGAACTTGATGTTGTTTACAATAAAGTTAAATCTTCTAAATCGTGTGTGGTTAAGGATGTTTCTAAAAAGAAATTTAATCAGGCGCCTCCCTTTCCTTTTGATTTGGGTTCTCTTCAATCTGAGGCGTATAAAGTTTTTGGTATTTCGCCTAAGGCGACGCTTCAGCTCGCGCAGAGTCTTTATTTGCAGGGTTTAACATCGTATCCTAGGACGTCGTCGCAGAAACTTCCAAAGGAGCTTGATTTAAAGAAATTAATAGCTGATTTGGCGAAGATGTCTTTGTATAAAGATAAAGCTAATTTCTTATTATCTAAAAATTTAATTAAACCGAATGAGGGTAAAAAAGATGATCCTGCGCATCCTGCGATTTATCCGACTGGTGTTCAGGGTAAAATTACTGATGAGCGTGAGCTTAAGATTTATGATTTAATTGTGAAGCGGTTTCTTGCGTGTTTTGGTGAGCCTGCGATTCGTGAAACTGTTACTGCGAAGCTTAGTGTTTCTGATGAGGTTTTTATATCGAAGGGTACGAGTACTGTTATTCGCGCGTGGCATGATTTGTATGCGCCTTATGTTAAATTAAGTGAAGATGAGCTTCCTTTGTTGAAAGTGGGGGATGTTGTTGATATTTTGAAGGTGAATAAATTCTCAAAAGAGACTCAGCCGCCGAAGCGTTATACTCCTGCGTCTTTAATGTCTGAGCTTGAGAAGCGTGGTCTTGGTACTAAGGCGACTCGCGCAGATATTGTTGAGGCGCTTTATGATAGGGGTTATATTCATGAGAAGTCTATTCAGGCTACTGAGCTTGGTATTCGCACAGAAGATGTTATGGAGAAGTATTTTGCGGAGCTCACTGATGAGGAGTTTACTCGTTTCATTGAAGAAGAGATGGATCTTATTCGTCAAAAGAAGAAGGAGCCGAGTCTTGTTTTGGATGAGGCGAAAGAGCGTCTTACTATTATATTGGATAAGATTAGGTCTAATGAGAAGACTATTGGTTCTGAGCTTTTGAGTGCTAATCGTGAGACTATTGATACTAAGAATTTGCTTGGTCCTTGTAATTTGTGTAAGGATGGTTCTATTATGATTAAGCGTGGTAAGTTTGGTGCTTTCGCTGCGTGTGATAATTATCCTGATTGTAAGAACACGTTTAACTTGCCGAAGTCTGGTTTAGTTAAGCCTGCGGGTAAGGTTTCTGAGGGTGGTTTTCCTATGATTCAGGTTATTGTCAAGGGTAAGCAGCCTTTTGAGATGAGTTTGAATCCTGCAGAAAATGCGAAGCTTGATTCTGAAACTAAAGAAGAATATGCTGGTATTGAGGATGGTTCGATTTCGAAGAAGTGTCCGAAGTGTGGTTCTGATTTGAGGGTTATGAGTAGTATTTATGGTAAATTTCTTGGTTGCTCTGCGTATCCTAAGTGTAAGCATACTGAGAGTCCTAATAATGGTGTGGGTTCTGGCAGTGGTGCTAGTGTGAATGTTTCTGGTGCGGGTGGTAAAGATGATTCTTCTAAGAAGTCATCTTCTAAGGGTAAGTCTTCAGATAATAAAAAATAAAAATTAGTTTTTAGGTGTTTTTTAGTTTAGTTTGTTTATTTAATTTATTGTTGTGAATTTTATTTGTTCTTCTTCGCATCCGCTTAGAACTATTGTTGTTAGGATTAGTAAGGGTATTTTGTTATTTTTTCTCTCTGCATATAAACAAGTTTCAGATTAATTTTTGTTTTTTATTTCATCGAATACTATTTTTAATTATTTTAACATTTCATCTGTGAATTTATCTATTGCGTCGTGGTTTATTTTTGTTGTTGTTTTGCTTGTTTTTGCGATTATTTTTACCATGAGTTTTTCGATGAAGTTCATTTTTTCAAAGAGGTATTCTCCTCCGAGTATTCCTTTTGCTTTGCTTGTATCTAGTAATTCTTTTGGGTATGCTTCGCGTAGTTGTTCTTTTTGTTTTTCTGCATGGTCTATCATGCAGGTTATGAATAATCCGAGTTCTTTTTCTTTTAGTTCGTTTAGGTTTTCTTTGCAGTATTTTTTGATGCTTGTCTGTATTTGTCCTGCGTGTATTGATGCTCCTATGATTACTCTATCAAATACTCTGAGGTTGTAGTCTTTTATTTTTTTTATTTCAACTACTTCTACCTCTTCTTTTTTTGTTTTTAGTTTTTTTGCGATGTGGTCTGTGATTTTCTTTGTTGTTCCATGTTTTGTTGCGTATATTATTATTGTTTTCATTTTTATTCATATCTCTTTTTTTAGGTGTTGTTTTACTCTCTCGCGCACAGCGCGTTCCATTTCTTCTTTATCTTTTTGTTTTTCTCTCTCTCGCGCGGTGTATATGAGTTTTGTTGTTTTAATTATTAATGTAATTGTTATAATTATGGTTATTATTAAAAATATTGTGTTGCCGTCTGTTTTTTTTGTGGTTGTATTTTCTTTGTTTAGTATTTGGGTGGTATTTGTTGTTGTATTTTGTATTATTATGTCTGCGGGTTCTTCTTCTCTTATTATTTGTTTTTGTTTCTCGCCGACTAAAAAGTAGCTAAATCCGGGGGTTATTGCCTCATATATTATTTTATTTTCGTGTATTTCTTTAATTGTTGTTGGTAGTTCTTGCCATTCTTCTTTGTATCTGAATAATGCAATGTCTTGTTCTTGTAAATTATTTTCATAAATCCATGTTTTTTTTACTTCAAATTCTATTTTCGTGTTTTGTTCATTTATGTTGTCTTGTGTTGTTTGTGTGTTTATTTTGTATGCGGTGTATGCTTTGCCTTGAAATTCTTGAATGACTTTTACGCGTTCATATGGTTCATCTGTTTCATCGTCTGTGTTTTGGTTAGTTGTAAGTTCTTCTATTTTTAGCTCTTCAATAAGTATGGTTTTATTTGTTGTGGTGTTGTTTGTTTCGTTTTGGATTATTCTTATTGTTTTATTATCTTCTATTTCTTCTTCGTCTGTTTCATTTTTTGTGCTCTCGGGGGGTTGTGGTGCAAATCCTCCGCCTCCGCCTCCGCCTCCGCTACTGCTGCTTGTGATTACTTCGTTTAGTAATTTGATGTTGAATTCGTTGCTAGTTATTGTTTCATTATTGATTGTTGTTATTATTTTTGTTGTGGTATCTATTTCATTTGAACTTCTAATTATTATTTTATTATTTTGTCTTGTGTAGGGTATATTGGTGTTTGTCAAATTAAATTGTGGTATTTCATTTTGGGTTAGGTAATAATTAAAATAATTGTCAAGTGTTATTATTATGTCTTTATTTGTGTAATCATTAATATTTGCCACAGGCGCGATGAATTCTATGAATGGTTCTGGCATGATTTGCACTATCCATGTGTTGCTTAGTGTTGTTTTATTGTTGCTTGATATAACGCTAACATTATGGGTGTTTATTTTATTTGTTGCATTAAATAAATAGGTTTCATTTTCGTGTATTGTTTCATTATTTAAGAGCCATGTATTTGTGATTGTTCTGTTATAAACATCGTGTGCGTTGTGTGAGAATATTGTTGTTTCGTTGTATTCGAGAATTATATTATTTTCTTGTGGTGTTTTATTTATGAGTGTGATTGGTGTGGGGTTTATTGTTATGTTCCACTGCATTGTTGTATTAAACAAGCCGTTTGATACGGTGAGTGTTATTGTCACGTTATCTTTATCTTTTGAGTTAAATGTGTATGTTTCATTATTTGTTGTTGTTTGATTTGTTATATTGTTGCGTGTGTGTGTCTCGTGCCAAGTAGTATTTAGTTCGCCGTCTATTGGGTTTGTTGATTCGTGTGTGAATTGTATTGTTTCATTTTCAAGTAGGCTTAAACTTAGATTTCGGGGTGTATAATTTAGGATTTCTGGGTAGGGGTCTATTATATTTAGTGTTAGTGTTTTGTTTTTTGAAATATGCTCATTTGTCTCTGGGTGTTCTGCTAGTAGTTCGTATTCGCCTGCTGTAAATGTCTTGTTGGTTGTATTATCTAAGTTGGTTAGTTCATTATTTATTTTTAGTGTTACATTTGTTGCATTAATTTTATTTATGCTTATGTTGTGGGTTAAATTATAAGTTGTAGTGTTTTGTTCTTCTCCGTTGATAAGTATTTCGAATTCGGGTATTTTTTTAAAGTAAAATGTGTCTGTTACGGTGGTGTTGCCGTTAGCATTTTCTGCGTTTATAATTATTTGGTGTTTGCCTAGTAGTGTAAAATTCTCAGTTCCTATTATTAATTCTTTATTTTTATCTGTTGAATTTAGTATTGTCTCGTTATTAGGATTTATTATTGTCAGATTAAGATTGTATTCTTTATTGCTTGAACTATTCCAAATAAGGGTTATTGTGTTTTCATTTTCAATTATTGTGTTGCTTGTTTTGTTAAGTATTATTATTGGTTTTGTTGTATCAAGTTTGTTTGTTGCATTTAATGTTTTAATTAAGGGGTATGATTTACTTGTCTCTGCATCGTATATTAATTCACTTGTATTAATTAACAATTCTTTAATCTCAGCATCTGTTAGTGGTTTGTCATGTAATATTTTGTTTGTTTGTTGCATGAGTGCAATAGCGCCACTAATGTGTGGTGTTGCCATGCTTGTTCCTGATTTATATGTGCTTCCTCCGCCGATGTTCGCGGAGAGTATAGAAACTCCGGGTGCGGTCATTAAATTTTGAAAGTTTACTCCGCGATTAGCACTTGTTGCGTATGTTTTTGTTTTTGATATTGATGTAACGGGTATTGCCTCGCTAAGGCAGGCAGGATAATTTGTGCCTGTGTATCTTCCATCGTTTCCTGTTGCGACTACTATGCTTATGTTATGTGTGATAACTTCATTTACTAGCTCTGCGCTTTGTGCAAATTGTGTGTTTTCTGCATCGCATGTATTTGAATATGTTGTGAGGCCTCCTGCGCTTATGCTTATCGTGGTTATATTGTATGTTTCTCTGTTATTGAAGCACCATTCTATTCCGAGTATTAGGTCTGAGACGTATCCTCCGCCGTTGCTTCCGAGTGCTTTTATTGAAAGTAGTTTTGCTTTTGGTGCAACTCCTGTAATTTGCGCACTATCTCCTGCAATTATTCCTGCAACGTGTGTTCCGTGGCCGTGATCGTCGATTGTGCTTAATGATTCGTTCATGATGTTTATTCCGCCTATGACTTTTGCGCACTCGCCGTTTAGAAATTCGTTTGTTGTGCATCCGCCTAGTGCGCTGTGTGTGTAGTCTATTCCTGTATCGATGACACATATAACTTCGCCTTCGCCATTTATTTTTTGTCCACTTATTTCGTAGTTGTTTAGTGTTTTGCTCTCAATTATATCTGTGCTATCGTCAAGCATTATTTTAATGGGTAAATCTATTTCTATGTTTTTAATACGTCTATCTCTTTTTAATTTGTCTAGTTCTTCTTTTGTAATTTCTGCTATTGCGTAGTTTAATTCTTCGCGTTTACGTATGATTTTTATTTCTTTATTTGTTAGGGTATTTTCGAGGTTTGTGCTTGTTGCGCTAAATATTGTGCGTCCGTTATCTTCGTTTTTTGTAACTATTACTCGAACCTGTTCGTCTTCGTTTAGTGCGTCAATCACATCTTTATCGACTTCGGGTAGTTCTTCTAGTAGTGTGTAGCCTAGTATGTCTCCTAGAATGAACGCACTTACAATTAAAAGGCTTATTAGTATGTATGTGCTGTTTTCTTTTAATTTTTGTCTCATAGCTGTTATTTTTTATTAGTTTGTGCTATTATTTAATTCTTTTTATCTTCGTTTAACTAGTTTTAGAAGTAAAATTAATAATATGCTTCCGAGAATTATGGTTAAATATGTAAAATTTAGTGTTTTCTGTTTGTTTTCTTGTTTTTTTGTAGAATTTATATTTAAATTTTTAATATTTGTTGTGTTTGTATGAATTAGTGTTGGTGTGTTGGTGTTTTGATTTGTTTGTGTGGTTAAATTGCTGTTTTGTGGGTTTTGTTCAATATCTTGTTTTTCTGTTAAATTATTGGTTGTTGTATTGTTGGTTGTTGTATTGTTGGTTGTTGTAGTATTCTCTGCGCTTAGATTATTAGTTATGTTTTGTGTTGGGGGTGTGTTGCTTGTTACATAAAATCCTCCTCCTGAGCTTCTTCTTGGGGGTGGTGTTTCTTCTTGAATATTTGTTTGTTCATCTATGATTTTGAAAGTTCTACTAGTTGTGTTGGTGTTTCCTGCAAGGTCTTCGCATATTATTTCAATTATGTGTTCTTTTGCCTCTAGTTGTGTTTTATTAAATTGTTGAATTGTTAAATTGTATGTTTCATTATTTGTCGCATTAATAATTGTTTGATTATTATTTAATTTTATTATGCATGTAAGATTTGGGCTTAAATTATCTTGTGTCATAAATCTTATTTCGGGGTTTGTATTAGTTATTTCTGCGTTTTGTTGAGGTGTTATTATTGTTATTTCAGGAGATTGTTTATCTATGATTATTGTTTTGTTTTTCTCACTTAAAAGACTTGTGCTATCATTTGCATAAATAATTATTGTGTGTTCTCCTTCGCTAAGGTTTATTTTTGTTGGCGTAGTATATGTTGTGTTTGTTCCATTATAATTAAACCATGTTTCATTTAAGGTTATATCGTCTACGCTTAAATTAAGACTTATCTCTGTTGTATTATAATATGTTTTATTTGGTGAGTGTATTGTTATTTTTGGTGGTGTGTTTATTTCGAATGTAATATTTGTTGTATTGATATTTCTTGCATAATCTTTTGCCCATGCAGTTATTGTGTGGTTGCCTTCATTAAATGTTATATTTATTGGCGTGGTATATATTTGTGTCGTAGTCGTAGTATGTGTTTGATTTGTAGTATTTGTATTGTTTGTAGTATTGTGTGTTTGGTTTGTGCCATTGTAGTTGTATGTTATTTCGTTCACGCCGAAATTATCTGTTGCATTTAGCACAAGGAGTAGTGTGTCTTCATTATATGTTTTATTTGTGATGCTAGTTATATTTATTGTTGGGGGTGTTATGTCGATTGTGAAATTTATGAGGGATTGGTTTTTTTTATTCCCTAATTTAATTTCTGCTTTAATTTCGTGCAGTCCTTCATCAAATATTATTTGTTCATGGTTTGTGTAATTTTTTGTTATGTTGTTGTGTGTTATTTCAAGCTCATATTTTTCATTATAAGTTATATTAAAGGTTATGTTTTTCGTGTTGTAATACTGATTTTTAGGACTATTTATTTGAATGTTCAAGTTTATTAATTTATCTAATGCTGATTTTATATTTATCAAGGAATAGTTAATTGATGTGTTAGAATTTGGATTATGCATTATTTTTGTGCCTGTATTATTTAGTAGGTTGAATAGTTCTTTTGGTGTTTTTGTTTCATTTGTTAATCTTGCATATTGGTTTAATATTGCGATAGCTCCGCTAACGTGTGGTGTTGCCATTGATGTTCCTGTTTTTGGTGCATATTGTTCTGTTTGAGTGGTTGATAGTATGTTTGATCCGGGTGCAAGTAGTAAGTCTTTACGCCATAGGTTGCTAATTGTGCTTATTTCGTTATTTTTTGTTGTGCTGCTAACTCTTGTTACGTTCTTGATGCATGCTGGTGCAGATATTTTTTGAGTGTTTCCGTCATTTCCTGTTGCTGCGACGACTGTTATATTTTTTGTGATGGCTATATTTATTGGTGTGCTTATTGATTGGTATTGTTCATCGCAATAATCTGTAAAATTTGCTTCAGTTCCAAAGCTCATGCTTATAACTGTTATGTTGTATGTTTCGCTATTATTTATGCACCACTCTATTCCTTTTATGATGTTTGCTATATTGCCTTTGCCTTCGTAGTCAAGAACTCGTAATGCTGCAAGTTTTGCATCGGGTGCTATGCCTTTTATTTGTCCGTTCGCGGCGATTATTCCTGCAACGTGTGTTCCGTGCATCTCTTTTGAGTCGTCCATACAAGGTGTGGGATTTTCTTGTGTGCAGTTTGTTTCGTTATTGCCTAAAAATAAGTGTCCTGCTATTACTTTATTTCTCCATCCTCCTCCGAGGTCTTCGTGTTCGTAATTTATTCCTGTATCGAGTACGCAGATTGTTTGGTGTTTTCCTTGTAGTGATTCATTTTGTATGTGGTAGTCTGCTACTTTATTTGAGTTTATTATATTTCTAGATTCGTTTACGCTTGCGTGTACATGAAAATTAGTTTCTATTTTTTTTACGAGTGGATTCTCTTTTAGTTTATTGAGTTCGCTATCGTTAATCTCGACGGATAGTGCGTTAAATAT
Organism: Candidatus Woesearchaeota archaeon; assembly: GCA_046543095.1. Classification (GTDB taxonomy): domain Archaea; phylum Nanobdellota; class Nanobdellia; order Woesearchaeales; family 21-14-0-10-32-9; genus 21-14-0-10-32-9. The sequence continues at coordinate 28,682 of JBKHAC010000005.1, forward strand.
TTTGAATTTGTGCGCGGTATTATTGAAGTCTGTTTGTACATAATTTTTCATTGCATCAAGTAATTCTTGTCTTTGCGAGTAGTATTTCTTGAGTTCTTCTTTGCTCCACAAATCTTCTGGTTCGTGCAGTATTAGTATGAATTCATTTTTATTATTGTTTTTTGCATTATTATTTTTTGTCTCATTGTGATTGTAAGTTTCTGTTGGTTCGGTTATTTTAGCTTCATAATTGTTTTTTTGTGAGGGTATGTTATTGTTGCTGCTTGTTCTTATTTCGTTATTTTGAACTTTACTTTTTGGAGTGGGTATTTTTAAATTAAATCCAGGCAGATATTTTGGTGTGTCTTCAGTTATTGTTGTTTCTTCTTTATTTTTTTCAGTTGTGTTTTTTTCAGTTAAATTTGTGTGTGTTGACTCGTTGGTTTCTGTTATGTTTGATATATTAGTTATGTTATTTAGTTGTATTGTGTTGTTTGTGTCGTTGTTTGTGTCGTTGTTTGTATTTTCAGCAAAAGTTATATTAATAAGAATTAGTGTGGTGATTAGTGTCGTTAAAACTATTAATGTTAATTTCTCTGTTAGTTTATTTTTATTTTGTTTCATTAAAACACCAACAAAAAGTAGTTATTTAATGGTGGTAATATTATTTTTTATAAAAACGTTTTTGTTTTTTTAAGATATTTTTAGTTGTTGTGTTAATTGGTTGGCTTTGATTGAATTATTTTTTTAAATTCATTAATGTTCTCTATTCTTTTACTTTTTTTTAAGTTTTTTGTCACTAATTGTGGACGATTTATTATTGTCTATTATAGTTTTTTGTTATACTTTAATGGTAATTTCTAAAAACATTTATATATAAAGGTTCATTACCTATTTGAATAATTAATCAAAAAGTTTGGTTAACAAAAAAATTTAGATGATTTGGGGAAAGTCAATTATTCGACGACAAAACAACATCAAAACAACAAAAACTGCTGCGTATTATTTTTTTGAAATTTTTTAAAAACGCATAAGTGGCTACTTTTAATTTACTATTGATTTGGAAAAAACGACTTATTAGCGAGAGCTATGTCCTATTTATTTAAAAAAAATCTGTGCCTAAAAAAAAAGTTTTAGGCAAGGAGGTAAAAATGGTGAATTTGAACAAAAATTTAAGCAAAAATATAATGTTTTTTGCAGTTTTCCTTATAACTGCGATGATTTCTACTGCATTCGCATCCGCGGATGATTTCACAACACTCGAACATAATGCGTCTGTTGATTTGCAACCATCTTGGTCAACGCCGGGTGATGAAATTGATTATGTATTGAACATTACTAATCAAGGTCCTGACTTAATTAATGAAGTTAGGATTTGGAAAAATCCTTCTTATGCTAATTTTGTTTGTGAAAATAAAACAGGTTGGCAATTAGACATTGATTCTAATGTTCTAAGTCCAAATGATTTAGGTGCTACTCAGCGTTGTACTTATGAACTTGAAGCTGATTATGGTTTAGGTTTTTCATCTGGTAGTTCTGAAGAATTCTTATTTAGTGCAACAACGCCTGAATCTCCTGAAGATGTTTGTGATTTAAGATGGTATGTTCAAACAATTGATTCTAATATTGATACTGTTGGTGAATGGAAATTAAATTTCGGAACTACTATAATTGATACAACTGCTCCAGGCATCACAACTACTATTGTTGATGCTCATTTTGAATACGAATCTAATGATTATATAAAACCTGCTCCTGACTCTAAAATATTGATTAATGTAAGTGATGAAGTTGGGGGTGTTGAATGTCAAAGTGGCATTGAAGAGTGCAGATGGAGATACAAAGTAAATAATAGTGCTTGGTCTGATTGGACTGTTATTGATGGTCAAGGTTTACCTGATTTATCATTCTTTGCTGATTTCCCTTCTGATTCAAATCATACATTAGAAATTGAATGTGTTGACTTAGCGGGTAATGAAGCTTCTGAAACTGAAGAATACATAGTTGATGGTACTGCGCCAGTAACTCAACACGAAGTTCATGGTCCTTATGATGAGGCTGGTGAAGTTCATTACTTAAATGGTATAAGTAACATTACTTTAACTGTAACTGATAATAAATTCAATGCTGGTGGTATAAACACTTCATTTGAACTTTTGTTTGATGGCTCAGAAATTGATGGTGGAGAATACACTGGTCAAGTATTAGGTCCTTTTGATGAAGAAGGTGAATACACATTAAAATATTCGAGTAAAGATTTATTGAACAACACTGAAACTGAACACACGTTCATGTTCACAGTTGATAAAACTGCTCCTGAGATGACTAAAACAATTGATGAACCTAAAGTTCCTATGTGTGATTTGAGGGCTGGTTTAAATTCTGGTCATACTACTGTTGCATTTGCAGGTTGGGGGGGAAGTTTAATTGATGTAAGTGAGCCAATTAATGGTTATTTTGAATGGGATCCTCTTTTTGTATCTCTTGAAACAACAACTGATGGTTATGCTACTTTTACTTTAGAATTTCCAAGAGAATTAAATCAAGAACCAGATAATTTTGATTTAGTTTTAGATTTGGATGCAGATGATGTTCCTGATATGATAATTCATTGGAATGTCTTGCCTGACGCACATAATCCTCAAGATGATCATTGGTCTTATAAAGTATTTGATGGTAATTGGAGTTCAAATTTAGAACTTGAAACTTGGATGGATGTATCTCCTGAGGGAAGTGATGATGTCTATACTATAACCTTGCCTTTAAGTGAACTTGGTTTATCTTGTGGTGATGAACTTAGGTATGGTGTTGTTGCACCTTTAGCTGATGGTGGATATTTAGGTGGAAATGATGGTGGTGTTGCTGTTTTAGTTTATCCTGAAGATAACACAGGGGATTTCTTTGGTTCAAGTGTTGATTTTGAAGTGTTTAATGTGGGTGGATTAAAAGATTGGTATGTTACAAGCGATACAGATATTACTTTAGAATGTGTTGATGAATCAAGTGGTCTTGCTAACATCTTTTACAGATATGGAAATAGACAAGATGCTGGTGATGCATTTGATTGGTATTCAGATTCAGGCGATGGTTGGGTATCAACTACAGGTGATGTAACATTTAACTTTGATCAATCATCAGAACATAAATTAGAGTGGTACTGTGTTGATAATGTTGAGAAAACATCAGAAACTAGTGTTCAATATTACAGAGTTGATAACACTGAACCTAAAATAAATAAAACTGTTGTAGGTGAAGATCAAGAAGGTATGTGTCCTCCGGCTCCAAACACTGATGAAGTTTGTTACATTTCAGATGAAACTAATGTGAGTTTCTACGCTCATGATGGTGATGCAATTCATGCATCTCATAACGTCATGTGTACTTATGAAGTAGAATGGAACAATACTATTATTGATAGTGGTAATTGGACTGAAGGAAATGATGTGTATACATTTAACTTCAATGAAGATTCTGAGCATAAAATAACAATTGAATGTGAAGATGGTATTGGTAACACATACACAGATGTTGAATTATTCAAAGTGGACATGTTACCTCCGCAAACAACTAAAGAATATGGTCAACCAGAAGTTGTTGAATACTATCCGGAATCAGATAATGTTAAATACAGGTGGATAACAAGTAATACTCAAATTAACTTATCTGCTGTAGATAACAAAGTTGGTGTTGAAGGTATTTATTGGAGATATGAATGGGTCTCAAACGAAACATGTGAAGCTTATCCTGTTGAAGGTTATCCTAGAGATTTCATGCCTACATCCACGGATAATGTGTCTCTTTGGAATTACACTGAAGGTAATTTCACTGATTTCAACATTCCTGAGACTAGTTGTCATGTAATTGAATACTTCGCTGTTGACAAATTTGGAAACACTGAAGATGTTGAAAGACAATTCGTAATGGTTGATAACGAAGCGCCTAATGCAACTAAAGTTGTTGGTGAACCTAAAATATTTGTTGATGAGTCGCCTTTAAGCGAATACTTTAATGGTAGTTCATTTGACTATCATCAATATGTAAGTCAAGACACTCCGATAAAGTTAACTTGCGATGATGTTGCGCCTCATCCTGTTGAAGGCGAAATGATTCATTTCAAAGTTTACAATAATGGATCAGATATAACATCTGATTATTGTGATTTAAGTGAGGGTCAAGAATATTGTGTTGTTGATGAAAATGAATATGATTTCCATTTCATGGAAGACTCTGAGCACGTACTCAAATTTTACTGTGCGGATGCTTTAGGAAATAGTCTTGGTGAAAATGAACAGTTTTACTTTGTTGACACAATGAGTCCTGTGACTGAATTAGAAGTTTCAGAACCTAAATATGAAGATATTAATGGGTGGCATTATATTAATGGTAAAACAACTATTAATTTATCAGCATATGATCCGGAGCCTCATCCTAGTGGATTGAATGAAACTTATTACACGTGGATGTTAGTAGATGATGTATATTGTCGGGAAAATGAATTGCCAAATTTATATGCTGTGCCAACATCAAGTGATGATCAAGGTAGTTTTGGAGAAGAATCAACACAATTTTATAGTGAAGATTTATTTCCGGGAACCACTTTAGATGATATCTTTGCAGATTCAGGTTTTTCATATACTTATAATGTTACTGATGGTGGAGCTCATAGTGGTGCTTCGCCTTTAGTTGCTGTATTTGAATTAGATGATGGAAGACATATTGTTTTATTCCCTGGTTGGGGAACTAGAACAGGTGTTAATACATTAACATTTAGTGATGTGCTTGCTGAAGATACTGGCGGAAATAATGTTGTTGATTTTACAATTTATACGTCTGACTTCCAAGGCGGGGCACAATGGTCTAGCAATAATCAGTATGGTGATTGGAATTTTTTAAAATCAACAGGAAGTTCTTCTAATGGTGCTTTACCTTTAACTGGTTCTGAACAAGTTGTAAGAGTTTTCTTCATGCATCAAGGTGCAGGAACTGGTCAAGTAGATGATCTTTTAAGTTACACTTTATTAGATTCAACAACTACTTTCCCTGATTTGGATTGGAATAAATTTGAAGGTGAATTTAGTATACCTGAAGAATCATGCCATGCAATTTGGTATTACTCAACTGATAATTTAGGTAATGCTGAAGAGGTTAAAGGATTTACAACATTCGTTGACTTATCTGCGCCTGAATTATTCAAAGACGTGAGTGAACCTAAAGTTCCTCTTTGGACTGCAAGAAACTTTGAAAATATAAGTGTTGATTCAGATTTGTTTTCAGGAGATGATACATTTAATACAGAGTTAGATGTTGTTATTGAAGATGGTTTCATTAAGTGGATTGCGGACTTAGAAAATGTTTCAGGTAGAACTACGACTGGTTTCCAATTATATATTGAACTTATGAATGGAACTGTTTTCACTTGGGGTGTAAATTCGAATGACGGCGCTGTATACAAAGATTTAACTTCAGGAACTCCTATTGTAATGCCTGCACCGGCGGGTTTTGCATCAATAGGTCAATCTGATGAATTGCACTATGAGTTATGGATTCCACTAAGTTTGTTTAAGGATAACTTCTGGTGGGCTGTTAATTCAGAGATAACTGCGCCACAAAAGCCAGGATTCCCTAGTTCTTCTGCTGCGCAAAGTAAATTCCCTGATGATTTTGGGGGATGGAAAAATCCAACAACAGGTAATTTATTATTTGAGATTCCTGATTGGTATGTAACATCTGATACTGAAATAACTATGTGGTGTGAAGATACTTATCCTCATCCTAGTGGTGCTGATTACTTGAGTTTCAAAGTTTCATACTCTGAGGATAATCCTGAAAACATGTCTGCTATAACTGAGCAATACTGCGAAGATATGGGTGGCGTGCTTGATGGTGAATGGTGTAATGTGAATGTATCTGATTACATGCAATTTACATCATCTGAAGCTTCAAATGGTTATGATGAGTTTGATGGTGTGACTATAGAGTTCAATCATAGTAGTTTCCATTCATTGGAATTTATGTGTGTTGATAAAGTTGGTAAAACAAGTGATATCAGGCAACAATACTATTGGGTTGACAACGAAGGTCCTGAGCCGAATAAAACTGTGAATTTACCTAGTGAGATTTGGAACGGTGAAGATGCTCAGTTCTACACTGGTCATAATGGTGGTTTGAATGCGTCTGAGTTCTGCTTGGATGATGGTGCTTGCTTTGAAGTAACACTATTAACTCCTTTGAGTTTGATGTGTGAAGATGCTGAGCCTCATCCTGTTGGTGACTCTAAAGTCAGGTTCAAAGTTGAAATGAACAACATGCAATCAGGTCCTATGAGTGAAGAAGAACTGACCGAAGAATACTGTGAAGAGTACAATGGTGAATACAACGATGAGACTGGTTACTGTGAAGTTGATGGTGAAATCGAGGAGTTTTACTTCCTAAGACTAAGTGAGCACAAATTGGATTATTACTGTGTTGATGCTCTTGGTAACGCTGGCGAGCATGACGTTCAATTATTCAAAGTGCATGAGGGCGCGTTTGGTATTAATTTAAACCAAAAATGGAATTTGATTAGTGTGCCTTATGTATTGTTGAATGATAACATTGATGATGTGCTTGGTAACATTACTGGTTTAATGTCTGTTTGGTCTTACCAAAACGGGGAGTGGCTTGGTTATGATCCGAATGTGCCTATGAATGTTAACACCTTAACTACTCTTGAGCCTGGTTATGGTTATTGGGTGCAAATGAATGATACTGATAGCTTTGTTATTGGTGGTAGTTTATTTAATCCTTTAGTTGTGCCTCCGTCCATTGATATGATTAATGGTTGGAACCTTGTTGGCTTATATGGTTTAGGTGATAACTTATGGAATGGTTCTGTTGAGATGCCTTCATTCTTTATTTTAGGTAATCAAGGTTATAACATAAGTGAAGATGTGCCTTATTATGAGGGTCCTGGATCTGAGTATGGTAAGATTGCTGAGTGTGGCTTGTACAGTTTGAAGAGTGATATTTGGGACATCGCTGCTAACGCTGTTATGGGTTATTGGGAACCGTACAACTTTAATTACAGTAATCCTTGGATTAGTGTTGATAGTTGGGATGAGCCTATGTATGCTGGTGCTGGTTATTGGATTAGTACTAATCATGCGACCTCGTACACGCCTGCAACAAGCTGTGGTCCTATGAGTGGATATGGTTATTTGATCCAAGATACATAAATTAAACCTTTTTTATTTTTTTATTTTTTTTACTTTTAAGTAATAACAAAAACACAATGTTTATATATTAATGCTCATTCACTTAATATAAAATTAATAGGGGGAATATAATATGAATAAATTTTCAATCTCGATTTTAATTGCGATAACTTTCTTAATGAGCGTCGTCGTGGCGCAACCTGCTGTTCCGAACATGTTTTATGGAGATATCAGTGTTAACGGTGAGCCTAGTCCTAGTGATTTATTTCTTGAAGCAAGACTTGGTGATGGTCAAGTTCAAGGAACTGGTATGACTAATTCGGGCGATTACAGTTTACTTGTAAATAATCCTGGTGGTAGTCAAGTAATTTCTATTTATGTCAAGCATCCTGAAGCATCTGATTGGGTTCTTGCAGGTTCTGCTCCTTTCAATCAATGGACTGAAGGTGATTCCGGAGGGGATACTTTCATAAACTTAAATTTATCAGCATCTGGTGTTGAGATTCCTGTAACTCCTGATCCTGATGAAGATTCAGGTGTATCTGGAGGTGGTTCAGGCGCTGGTGGTGCTGGTGGTGCTGGTGGTGCTGGTGGTTTTGGTGCTACAAGTGGTGCTACTGAAAGTAATGGTCAAGCTGGAACCATTGGTGTTCCAGGCAATGATACTGCTACTGAATATGATATGTCTTCTACTTGTGAGCCTAATTGGGTTTGCACTGAGTGGACTGATTGTGAGAATTCTCAGCAAAGACGTACATGTGTAGATGCTAATAATTGTGGTTTAGATGATGGTCCTGATACTAGGCGTGCTTGTGATTTGCCTGTGTCTGATTTAAGTGCTCTTGGTGATGAAGAGCCTACTCGTGGCGGTTTTGTTAGTGGCTTTACGGGTTTTGTAGCTGGCGCGGCAAATGCTGTTGGTTCAATGGCTGGTTTAATTGGTTTAGTTGCAATAATTGCGGGTATTTTCTTGTTCCTTTTCTTTAGGAATAAGAAAAAAGGCGCGTGAGAGGTGCATTAAAATGAAGAAATCACTCGGGGTGTTCTTCAGTTTATTTTTTTTATTTTCTTCTATTTCTTTTGTTTCAGCTGTTGTAGCTGATCCTTGTGAGGATTATGATAATTTTATTAGTGATAATTCAAGTTGCGTATTTGTATGTCCTCTTGAACCCGCAGAGGGTAGGATTTTAGTTGATTTGGAGGGTGAGCTTTTAAGAGCTGATCAAACTGTGGATTCTGCGAGTGGTTCTATTATCCCGGTAAGTATTCCTGCAGGGGATTATGAGGTTACTCTTGTTTCTTTTGATGGTTATTCAGGCAGATCTAGTGCTAATCAAAATAAAGAAGAATTCTATGTTAAGTTGTTAAATGATGGTGGTGTTGTTTCTGCATCTAATCATATAAGTGATCTTGTTGATGGTGTTGATTACACATCTTTGGTTGAAGTCGTAAACAATAATTTATCTGTATTTAGAGATGTTGATGCTATTCAAACTATTCATTCGCATCATAAACAGTCTAATCCTCAAAGTGTTAAAACAGGTTGTGTTGCTTTTGATTTAATAGAGGATAATGATTACTGTGAGGCATCAGGAGAGGGCGTTGTAGTTGTTGACTTTGATAAAACAAGGCTTAGAGTTGATACGGGGGTTAGTGGCGCAATTAAAGGTCCGTTTAACACTCTGATTCCTGAAGGTTTGTATGATGTTACTTTAGTTTCAAGTGATGGTTATTATAATAGGCGTTTTGTCAATCAATTGCTTGAAGAGTGGTTTGTATCTTTTGAAAATAATGGTGATTTAATTGCAAGTTCAAATATGATTAGTGATGTTCCTGATGGTGTTGATTATGCAAGTGTCGTTGAAACTGTTGATGAGAACTTATTATTAACATCTAGTGTGGACGAGGTTTATTTAAATCATGCTCATTTTGATTCTAATTATGTTTCTGCTGAGAGTGTTGATGCTGAGTGTATGATTTTAAGAGAACTCGAGCCTTTATCTTGTGTTGATGCGATTAAGCAAGGTTATTTAACTGGTTCGATTAATAATCAAGGTGTTGCAGTTATTCAAAATAATGCGCCTTTTGATTATGATGTTGGGCTCGCGGTTTATGAAAAATTTGATGAGGTATTTGTAAATCAAGAATTATTTGATTTTAATGATTCAATTATTCTTGCAAATAATAATTTATCTTTAAGTGTTGATTTGCCTAGTTGTAATTATCAAATTGATTTATATTGTGGCTCGGTTATTAATAATTTTTCTGAAGAAGGGTTGTATAATGATAGAAAAATTGCTTGGAGGCATATTGATAATGGTGGTTACTGTGTTGATGAGCCTGATCCTTTTTGTGGTGATGGTATTATTAATCAAGAATTTGAGGAGTGTGATGGTGATGAGGGTTTAATTGATAATTTTTATTGTAGTGATAATTGTAAATTGTTGCCTCTTGAACCTAGTTGTCCTTTAAGTGAGGATGATTTTGATTTCATATTTGACTTTGAAAATTTCAAGCTTAGATCTGATGAAAATCAGAATTCTAAGTCGCCTATTTTGCCTATGAATGTGTCTGATGGTAATTATTCTATTACGTTAGTTGCGCATGATGCTTACTTTGGCAGGGTTGATGTTTTTCAGCCGCATGAACAGTATAACTTGGAATTTTTAAATGGTCAAAATATTGTTGCATCAACTAATATGTCTAGTGATTTAGATGATTATGTTGCATATGATTTATTAGTTGAAGAAGTTGAATCTAGTTTTTTCTTATCGGGTGTTGATGGTGTTCGTGCTCATCATCCTTATCATCCTAATTATTCGAGTGCTAATAGTGTGAATGCTGTTTGTGCTGGTCTTAATTTTATTGAACCTGATCCTTTCTGTGGTGATGGTATTATTAATCAAGATGATGAGTTATGTGATGCTGGTGATTTAAATGGTGTTGTTTGCTCTCCTGAGTATGGTGAAACTTGCAGTTATTGTTCAAGTACTTGTCAAATAGAAACTGTTCCTGGGCCTTTTTGTGGCGATGGTATTTGGCAACCGCAATACGAAGAATGTGAGGGTAATCAAGGAGATTTTGATTCTGAGACTCAGTTTTGCTCGGATTATTGCGTAGTTGAAGATAAGCCTGTTTGTGTCTCATTATTTTATGAAAGTCCTGTTTTTAACAATTTAACTTCTAATTGGATTGATACTGAGTCTAGAATAAAGTTAATTAATGATTGTGTTGATATTCAGACAGAATATGTGTTAATGGAAGTTGATCCTATTTTCTGCTTAGATGTGAATTCGTGCAATTATAGAATTGCTGAAGCTGATTGGTCTAATTATACTGCGCCTTTATCGCTTGAGGGTTTTGATGAGGGTTGTTACTTAACTGCGTATAGGTACACTGTAGATGGTGTGCAAGGTTATCCTTATAATATGTCTTGTACATTTTATGATAAAACTGTGCCTACTATAAACAAAACTTACTCAGGTCCTTTTGTATCTGATTTAATTCTTGATAATGAATCGAACAAATCGATTGAAGTTAAATGGATTAATAATTTATCTTCAGTTAATTTATTGGTTGAAGACTTAGGTTTTTATCCTAGTGGGTTGAATTATTCAAAATACAGATTCAGCGTTGTTAGTGAAGATTATTGTTTTAATCAAAACACATCTAATATAAGTGGTAGTGGTGAGTGGATTTATCCTAGTAGTTTGGATAATTTTAGTTTTCAAATCAATGGTGATGCATGTTACTTGCTTGAAATAATGGCGGTTGATAATGTTAACAAATCTTATATTCATAAGCAATTGGTCTTTGTTGATTCAACTGGTTCTAAGCCTGTAAAATCTGTGCATGAGCCTAGTGAGGTTTGGCTTGGTAATAACTCTGAGTATTATCTTGGTGAGGGTAACATTAATGCATCTGAGTTTTGTCTTACACCTAATGCGTGTTTTGATATAACTACTCTAACACCTATAACTCTTGCATGTGAGGATCCTTCGCCGAATCCTGTTGGTTTTGATTATTTATCATTTAAAGTTGAAATTAACGCGTCAACTAATATTAGTGAAGAGAAATTAACTGAAGAGTTCTGCGTGAAATATGGTGGTTCATTTAATGATGTCTCTGGTTATTGTGATGTTTCAGGGTTCATTAGTGATTTTTACTTTGAGGAGTTAGGCGAATTTAAACTTGATTATCATTGTACTGATAGGCTTGGTAATGTTGGTGAGAGTGATGTTGAATTATTTAGAATTAGTGATGGTGATTTTACTATTACGTTAAATGAGAAGTGGAACTTGATTAGTTTTCCTTTTGTATTAGAAAATAATTCGATAAGTGAGGTCTTTAGTAACATCTCTGGTTTAATGTCTGTTTGGACTTATTATAATAATACGTGGTATGGGTTTAATCCTGATATTCCTAGTCATTTGAATACTTTGCATTTTATTGAGCCAGGTTTTGGTTATTTTGTTCAAATGAATGATTCGGCTTCATTAGTTGTTGAAGGTAATTCTTTTATTTCCTTGTCGAGTTATCCTTCTAGGATTCTGGATAATGGTTGGAACCTTGTTGGTATTTATGGTCTTGGTGATAACTTAGTAACTGGTCCTATTGAAAAGCCTGTATTTAGTATTGTAAGTACGAGTAATTCTTTTGAATATGAAGGTCCGGGTTCGACGTTTGGAAAAATTGCTGAGTGTGCACTCTTTAGTGTGAAAACATCTATATCTGACATCGCGGCTAATAGTGTTCTTGGTTACTGGGAGCCTTATAACTTCTTGTATAGTAATCCTTGGATTAGTGTTGATAGTTGGTCTGAGTATATGTATGCAGGCGCGGGATATTGGATTAGCACTAATCATGGTGGCGCGGAATATAAGCCGTCTCAAAGTTGCGCGTTTATTTAATTCTTTTTTTCTTTTTTTTTGAAAAATATTATGAATGATTTTATACTCTATTATTTATGGTATCTAAAACTAATTGTTGTTTCTTGTGGGATTATCAGGGATAATGGTTTAATTTTGATTGCTCAAAGAAATAGTACTAGTTCTCTTGAGGCAAATAAATGGGAGTTTCCAGGTGGTAAAGTTGAAGTACTTGAAGATCCTAAAGTGTGTCTTATTCGCGAAATTAAAGAGGAGATGAATATTGATATCGCAATTTCATCTTTATTTGATGTTGTATATCAGGTTTATGATTTGGGTGCTGATAAAATTCATGTTATTTTAATTGCGTATCTTGCGGATTTTGTTAAGGGGGATATTGCGGCGATTGATTGTCAAAATTACAAGTGGGTTGATCCTTGTGAATTATCTGGTTTTGATTTTGTTGTTGCAGACATATCTTTATTAAATAAATATATCTCTTCAATAAAGTCTATTTAATTAAGCTCACTCTAGGTATTTTATTATTTCATTTGATAAATTTAATTCTTTTTTTCCTCTTTTTTTTCCTCTTTTTTTTGAAAAATATTAAAATTTTTATACTAGTTATTATTCTTTCGAGTTTATAAGGGGTTTTTTACTGTGTCTGCTAAGAAATTATCAGTATCTGAATTTGAAAAGTTACAAAAAGAGGCTTTAGAGAAAGCAGGTGTTTCGTCTTTATTTAAGGATATTCCTAAGTTACCTTTTAAGTTAGGTGGTGTTGAGGGTTTATTTGCGGACTATTCTTATAATCCTGAGAGTGTTTTGTTTTTTTCTGAGTCTTATTTAATTTTAACAATTTATGGTGTTGTTGAGGGTAATAAGCATTTCTTGGGTTCTGTTGAGTGTGATTTGCATAAAAACGTGTCTTTTGATTTAGTCAATTTTAAGAATGTGCGTTCTGGGAAGGTGTGGGTTGATGAAATTAGGTCTGAATTTGTAGTATTAAAATCTAAATATTCTATGCCTTTAAGTTACTTAGTTGGTGAGCCTGATGAGGAGGTGTTAAAGCTTAAAACGATTTTTAATAATGAGGATGATTATCTTAATTTTTTATTTGTGATTGAAAATGCTATTGCAAATTCTTATTTGGTTGATGTGTACTTAAAAGATAAATTCGTTGTTAAGTCTTTGAATAACTTATTAAATAACTTTGACAAAAAAATATCTTTCTTCAGTAAAGTGCTTGAGCAAAATATTTATTCGGATTTGAGGGTGGAATTAATTGATGATCCTATATCTGCATATGAGGTTAAGCTTTGTATTAAGCATATTTTGTGGAGTATTGATAATAGGTCTTGGCTTCCGGGCTCGAGGCCGTATCTTGAGTGGCTCACGCACGCGATGGGGCTTATGCCTGAAGATGTAGTTGTTGATTATGAGCGTAAAATAAAGAAGTTTTGTTTGAGGCGTGGGATGTCTCAAAAGCAAATTAATGCGCTTTTAACTAATACTTTTGATGATTTTGATGATGCTGATAAAATAATGGATGATGATGTTGTTTTTGAGGAGTCTGTTTTCTTTAATTTATCTGATGATGAGAAATTTGATTTTGTTATTGATAATTTACTTGATAGGCCTAGGTTCTTTGATATGTTCTTTAATGATTTGCTTGATTCTGAAAAATTTGATTTGGCTGAAAAGCTTTGTCTTCTTACAATTGATGTTTATCCTAATTTTATTTTTGGTGAATTCTTGCTTGCGAGGGTTTATTTTGTGTGGGGTGATTTTGTTCGCTCTAAGATTTGGTGTGATAAAATATTGTCTTCTCTAAAGAATCCTTATTTTGATTCTTTGGACGATTCTTCAAAAAATACATTAATTCAGGATGTTAAGGATTTGCTCAAGCAAATGGGTTAGTTTTTTTCTTGTGTTTTATAAAGTATATTCTCGGGTAGTCGTGTTATATAATGCGCAAAAATCAAACAACTATTTAAAAAATTCTTTGAAATTTTATTTTAAAGCTCGAAAATTTATAATTTTCGCATGTAATTTAAGTTAAAAATTTCATTTTTAATCTGGCAAATTTTTATATTTGTCTATGTTTGTTTGATTTTTCTTGTCTCGTCCGGTTTATTGTATATTGGGTTTAATGCCTCTCTGCTTTGCGAGCATTTTTGGGCTTAATTTGTAATTGATAAGAAAATCCTCTAGTGAAAATTTGCGTCAGTACTCTGCGACTCTGTTGTGATTAGGTTGTACGAATTCTAGGATTTTCGCTCTCATTCACTCAAGGTATTTTATTATTTCATTTGATATTTTTGTTATTGTTTGTAGTTCTTGTGTTATTTTTTCTTTATCTTCGTTATGTATTGTATTTTGTGTAAAAAAGTTTGTTTTTGTTTTTGTAAGTAGGTGTCCGGGTGCGTAGTATATTACTTCTTCTTCTGCAAATAATATTGATAGTCCTTGCGTGGTGTGTCGTCTGAGGAAGCTTTTTTGTTTCTTTTTGTGTTCGCTTAAATTGAGTAATTCTTCTTGTACTCTTGGTGTTAAAATTTTTGTTATGTTCATCTCTTTCTCTGATCGTTTTCCTTTATATGAAAATGCGAAGGTTTTGTTAAACTTGTATGATTCTGTATTTATTTCTTTGTTTTGAAACATGTTTGTTATTTTGCTGAATATGTTTTCTGGGTATAAGAAGAATCTTGATTCTAGTTTTTTTGGTAATTTTATTATAAAATAGTGGTCTGTGTGTTTTGTGTTTCGTTCATTTCCGTCTTTATCTCTTGTAGTTGTTGTATAGTTGAATATTCCTGTTGTGAAGTGTACTTTTTTATTATTTATCTCCTCTGTGCCCCAAAATATATCTTCTAGATTTTGGTATTTATCGCCTTTTGAGAATATTTCTGGGTATTTTTTTTGGTATGTTCGCCATAAATCGTGGTTAATGTCGGGCCAGTATAAATAGTTTTTTTGATTTGCAACTTCAAGTTTAATAATATCTTTAGTTGATTTTGTTACATAATGATAAAATATTGCAAGACTTACAATAAGTCCGAGTGGGATGTAGATTCTTGCGGCGTGCATCTTCGTTGTTATCGCAATTATTATCTCGAATATTATGAATAGTATTGCAAATATTGCGCCTATTTTAAGTGCTGTATTTATTGCGTAATTAGGGTTGTTTTTTAAAAATAAATATGTTGAGTGGTTCTTTATGTTTTTATCTCGTACCTCGCTCATCATTGGTGATTTTCCTGCGGGGTCCCATTCTGTTTTGTCGGGGTTTATAGTTTTATAAAGTTTTGTTCGTGCTTCTTTTTCGTATTTGTCTTTTTGTATTTTTAAATTCATAATTGTCATGTTAATCTTTTTTTTAGAACTTAGTATTTATATAATTTGTTAAATTACGGTTAGGGGTGGTATTATTAGTAGTATTATTTTGTTGTGGTTCAAGTTTCTTTTTTTGTGAATGAAATATTTCTTTATACTTTGTAATTAGGCTATTTAGTGTATCTTCGTTCAAGTCTTTATTTGTGTAGGTTATTTGTGGTGTGCTTATTATTTGTGTTTTATTTTTTGCGCCTTTATCAAACACGTATAATTCATCACTTTGCAGATCGTAGTGTATTGTTGTAGTTCGCGTGGGTCTTTTTAGTGTGATGCTCTCTGTTGTTATTGTTAGGGGTGTTTTTTGTATTTCAGGTCTGAGTTTTTGTGTTATGTCATAAAATAAGTTGTTTAAGTTTACATAATGTTTTGTTTTATGTGTGATCTCTTTTTCTTTAGAGGTATATTTATTTAGTGTGGTGCTAGATTTAGTTGAGCCGTCAGGTAGTATTTTTCTTTGTATATATTCATATTTTTCAACATTATTTATTTTATCTGTTATATTCATATTTTTTTCCCTTAAATTACGAGCGGATGAATCCTCGCTTTTTAGTGTTAGCTAAAAAGTTAACCGAAGGTTAACCCTTTAGGGGGGAAGTGCCTTCTAACGTGTTCAAATAGATTTATTGTTTATTTTTTAAACATTATGATTTTGATTTGCAGTATTTTTAGTTTCTTCGTGCGTCGCGCAGGCTGATTTTTGCAAGGACTTGGTTGTGCATGTTTTTTAGGAATGTTTGTTTATCTTCCATTTTCATAATGTCTGCGTATCCCATGCTGATTAGGTTGAATGCAAATGGGCTTGGGATGTCGGTGTGTATTTCTTTTATCTCGATTTTTTCTTTTTCGATATCTCTAAGTATTTGCTCTGCGCGTTTTATATCCATTAAATCTTCTAGTACTTCGCGTCTTGCTTCTTTGAGTATGATGAAGTCTTTATTTATGCGTTTTACTGCGCTAATTAGTAGTCTGGAATTTAGTTGTTGGCGTGATACGCTTTTTCCTCGTCCTTTATAATTTCGAAGTATCATGAGTGAGCGTGCTGCGCAGTGTCTAAATCGTCTGCCTAGTACTTCTGTTTTATCGAGTGCGTGTCTCATAACTTCTTTGAGGTTGTTTTCTTTTAGCATGTTGAATGCTCTGAGAACTTGTATATTTCTGCTTCTTGGTACGAGTAAATAGAAGCCGTTATCGTTTATGTTTATCTCGACATCTCGTCCGGTGAGTTTGCTTAGTGCGAAGGCGAGTGCTCTGCTTAAAACATCATTTACTCGTCTGCCGTTTAGTGCGTGAAATATTATGTATTTTTTATTTTCATCTTCAAAGTGTTCTATTATGATTTTTTTATCGTGTGGTATCTCTGCGTATTTGTATTGTTCCCATAAATATTCGTATATGCTCTCAGCGCCGTTCTCATCTACGTATAAGTAGCTGTTTACGAATTTCATTATTTCCGTTTTTGGTGATTTTGATAAGAGTAGTTCTTCTGTGTATCGTCTAAATTTTTGTATCTCTTGCGCTAAATCAAAGCTTAAGGGGAGCATCTCCGAAAACCAGCTTGGAACTGTGGGCGATCTATTTGCGCTGCTTGTAACGAAGGCAGTCATTCCTTGTGCGTATCTAAATTCATATGTTGCACCTCCAAGTACGAAGATGTCTCCTCGTTTTAGTTTTTCAAGAAATGGTTCTGATATGCTCCCTATTATTTTTCCGCCAAGTTTTACTTTAACGTTGGTCTCATCTGGTATTGTTCCTATATTAGTCATGTATAGAACTCGTGCCATTTTCCCTCTTTTGCCTATCTCGCCAGTCTCATCATCTCGCCATATCTTTGCGTATACATGTCTATCTTCAAGTGATGCATAATCTCCTGCAAGGTACTTTATAACTTCATCAAACTCTGCTCTATCAAGGTCTTTGTAAGGGTAGCTTTTTCGAATTAATGTGTATGCGTCTTTTATTTTTATTCTATCCTCGAGTGCGAGGCCGAACACTTGTTGTGCAAGTACATCAAGCACGTTTTTTGGTATGTGCAGGGTGTCTATTTTTTTATCTATTGCTGCCTTTAGTAATACGGAGCATTCAACGAGGTCGTCTCTATCCATCGCGATTATTCTCCCTTTTGATTCATCGTGTAATTTGTGGCCTGATCGTCCTATTCTCTGCAAGGCACGCGCGACGCTCTTTGGGCTTCCAAGAAGTATTACAAGGTCAATGTATCCTATATCTATTCCGAGCTCGAGAGATGTTGATGAAACTACTGCTTTAAGCTCTCCCATCTTTAATTTGTTCTCAATGTCGTGTCGTATCTCTTGGCTTAGTGATCCGTGGTGTGCGCCTATATTTGTTGTATGTTTAGTATTTTGTTTATTTTCTGTCTCAGTTTCTATCTCAGTTTCCTCATCAAGTATGTCGCTATCAAACTTGGTATTATTTGTTGCATCTTTATTGTTAATTATTTTATTATTATTTATTAATGTCGCATTAATTTCTAGATCAGAAGTTTCAATTTCTGTATTATCTTCAATTGTATCATCTTCTTCGTCAAGTTCAATATCTTTTATTTTTGTATAATTTTCTGGGTATTTATCTTTTAATTGGTGTACGACTCTCTCTGTTGCGCTCCTTGTATTTGTGAAAATTAGTGTTGTTCTGTGGTTTTGTATTAATTCATTCATGAGTTTATATGTTTCATCGTGTATTTCTTTAAATGTTGAATTAATGAGGCTTTTTACAGGACTTAAAACTTTAAGGTCTAATTTTTTTAAGTAATTAACATCTATTATTTTGCAAGGCCGTGTTATATCTTTATCTGGGTCTTCGTATCCGACTAAGAATTTTGCAACCTCATCTAGGGGTGATACTGTTGCGCTAAGTCCTATTCTGCAAAATTCTTTTGTTGCGGCGAGTCTCTCAAGGCTTAATGCGAGGTGTACTCCTCGTTTATTATCTGCAAGGGCGTGCACTTCATCAACTACTATCCAATCTGCGCTTGCAAGTTTTTCTCGAAACTTTGTTGTCGTGAGCATTATTGCAAATGACTCCGGCGTGGTTATTAGGATGTGAGGTGGTTTTTTTAGCATCTTTGCTTTATCGGTGGGGCTTGTGTCGCCTGTTCGAACGCCTACTCTAATTCCAAGTTTTTGTTTTGCTTTCGCCTCGAAGATTTCATTTATCTCGTTGAGTGGTTCATTTAAGTTTTTTTGAATATCATTCCCTAGCGCTTTTAGGGGGCTTATGTATATGCAGTAAACTCTATCTTCGAGTTTCTTTTTCAAAACAAGGGTTGTAAGTTCATTTATTATCGCGGCAAATGCGCTAAGTGTTTTCCCTGAGCCTGTTGGGCTTGATACTAGGGTGTTTTCTCGTCTTGTTATGTTTATGATGGAGTATTTTTGTGGGGGTGAGAATTCTTTGAATTTACTTTGCCACCACAGTTTCATGAGGGGGTTGAACACACTATATATTTCATCGTTTGTGTATTGTTTTTCTTGGAATATTATGTTGGTCATTTTATTTATTTTTAGCGCAGCATGATTAAAGTTTAAATGTTGGTTTAGTGCAGATTATTTTAAGAAAGGGTTGTTTTTTTAAAAACATTGCTTAGATGTGTCTTGTGCTTTATTTGCTCAGGATTTGTTTTCATTAAGTGGTATTAATTACTAGTTGTTTTATTTCTTTTATTGAGTATTTTTTATGTTATATAAATTATATTCGAGGTAGTGCTTGTTTTAAAATATTATTTTAAAACCCAGTCAAATTTTGTTTGACGCTGTATAGAACGCACAAAAATCAAACAACTATTTAAAAAATTCTTCGAAATTTAATTTCAAAGCTCGAAAATTTATAATTTTCGCATGTAATCAAACTTGTTTGATTTTTCTTGTTTTGTATTATGTTGTGTGTGTTTTTCACCTTTGATTTGTCTTCTAATTTTTTCAAATTATATTTTGTTAGTTTTTGAGAATATATGATTGGATATGGCGGTTTGTGATACAATTTTGATTGTTTTGGTTGTTTATTTTTTTTTAATCTAATTTGCCTATTTCGCCGAAATCGTATGCTTTATCGTCGTCTGTGATTATTGCTTTAAATTTCTTAAAATTTTTATTATTTTTGAGGTATGGGCTTAGTAATTTTTGTGTTAGAATGTCGCTCCCGTCGCTTAGGGGGTTCATTGCGGGCATCACGATTAGTTTTTTATCTTCGTATTTTCCGAGTAAAAAACATTTATACTTCTCTTTGCGCGGTCCGTCTTTGAGTGTTATTGCGGGGTGTTCGTGTCCGATTATAATTATTTTGCTCTTTTTAAAAGCATCATCTTCAAATAGCTTATCTCCGTGGCATATAAAAAAATCTTTTAATATTAAGAAGTCTTTAAGCGCTATATTCTCGCGCTCAGCTAGGGGTTTTAGTATTGCATCGTGATTTCCTTTTATAATTATAACTTCGCGTTCGCCTCGCTTTAGGTATTGTATGTATTCTTTAATTTTTGATCGCTCTTCTTTTAAGATGCCTCCAAATTCGTGTTTGATATCTCCGTTGAGTATTATTCTTTTAGGTTTTGTTTCTTTAATTATGCTTTGTGTTTCTTTAAATAAATCTTCATATTGGAATCTTGGCATGAGAAATCCGTTAGCGCTCATCGCTTCATCTTGGCCTATGTGTAGGTCTGATAAAATGAGTGTGCTCTCGCTTTCAATAAATAAAGAAGTTCTAATTATTTTAATATTGGGTGTAAGTAGCATGATTTAGTTAAGGTGTCTTTGTTTATATTTTTTTGTTTATGTTATTAAAAATATTATTTTTCAATTTTTAATGGTTTTTGTCATTTAATTGTTGTGTTTTATTTGGTGTCTTTAAAATATTTAGAGTAAATGGCTTTGTCCCAAATAGTTGTTTTTTGTATATTGCCTAGCAAACCATTCAAAATAAACATTGGTTTTTATAGACTCGGATTTAAAATCCGGTGAACATTGTTCGGTTTGCGCAGTATACACTTCATTGTTATTTGGGACGGAGCCGATTAAATTTAAAATAAATTGCGTTTATATTCAAGAATTTAAAAGAATTAGGGGTTTATGCGGTATAAATATTATGATTCATTAAAAGAAAACTATTTAAATTATCGCTTAAATTTTTTAATATGTGGAATTATCTTTAATATTAATTTATGTTGTAATTGGGTTTGTTACTGGTTTTTTTAGTGGTGTTTTTGGTATTGGTGGGGGTTCGATTAGGGTTCCTTTACTTGTTTTGTCGGGTATGCCTTTAATTGGTGCGTTTGCAACGAATATGTTTGCAATTCCTTTCTCTTCTGCTATGGGTGCTTATGCTCAAAGAAAAAATATTGTGTGGGGTGTTGCTAAATTATTTACTCTTGGTGGTGTGTTTGGTATAATTGTCGCGACTTTATTTGTGGGTATTTTATCTAATGAAGTTTTGGCGTTGGTCTTTCTTTTTGCAGCTCTCGTCACGGTATTTGCAATTTACTTGAATAAAATTAATCATAATTTGTATGACAAAATAACTCTGAGTCCTTTGAATTTGTTTTTTGCTTCTTTTTTTGGTAATTTAATTATCGGTCTTCGTGGGGGGAGTGGGGGTACTTTGTTTCCTCCTTTACTAAGGTCTATGCATGTTGAGACGCATCATGCTATTGCGACATCATTATTTGCGGGTGTGTTTTCCTCTTTAGTTGCGCTCGTTGTGTATTTTTGGCGGGGTGATGTAATATTTTTGCCTGCGATATTAATTGCAATAATGGGTGTTTTAGGTTCGTATTTTGGTAGTATGTTGTCTGTTCATACAAAATCTAGTTGGCTTAAATTTGGTTTGGCGGTCGTTGTTGTTGTTTTAGCGTTATCTGTTGTTTATGGTGAATTTTTCTGAAAGTATGTTGAATTATTAGAATTAGTTTTGTTTTTTTGTATTATTTTTGTGTTTTAGAAAAATTATTGGTTTTTAGCATCACATCTTAAATGCTGCTCTGCTTTGTTTTCTTTGTATGTCTGGGTCTGATTTGAGTTCTTCTATTTTTCCTTTGAGGAATACTATTGTTCTCTCGTTGTCTTGGTGGTTCATTATCTCGCCGCATTCGGGGCATTTGAAGTTGAATCCGACTGCTTTATCGAAGTCCATTCTCGCGCATGCGCTTCGGCACATGTAGAATTGGTTGTTTTCCTCGCGTGCGAGTCTCTCTTTTAGTTTTTCAAGTTTTTCTTCTTTTATTTTTTCATTTAGGTAGGGGAGCATGTCTTCGTTGAGGTCCCAGTAGCATATGTACCATCCTTTGATTTTGTCTTTTTTTCTGATAAATGATACTATGTTGTGGTCGAGTAGTTTGTATAGGAAGAATCTTGTTTTGTGTATTTCTATTTCGAGTTCTTCTGCAATTACGAATTCTGATATCCTTGTTTTTCCTTTGAGGTATTCAACTATTGGCATCGCATCTTCGGATACGAGTTCGATGACGATTTTTTTTAGTAGGTCTTCTTTTTTTGTCATTTTTTTCAGTTTTTTTTTTAAAAGCGTTTGTGTTAGATTCTTTGGTCTATTCCTTTAATTTTACTTTTTTTAATTTTTTAAAGAAAGATCCCTTTTTGATCTTTTTCACTTCTGCTTTTTTTTTATGATTGTTAGTTCGATTTGATAGGTCTTATTTTTTGCCGTAGTTGTAATTTACGGTTTATACCTTTATAAAGTTTTTGTTTTTTTTATCGGAATTTTTACGTGTGTGGTTTTATTTTTCTTTGATAAAAATTTACAAACAAAGAATTAGTAATGCTTTCACTATTAAAAAGTTTTTGGTTGATAATCCTAATAAATGTATGTTGGGCTTTTTTTATTTAGTTATTAGGTCTTCTTTGTTTAAAATAAGCTTATTTAAGAATTATTTCTTTATTTAGAGCTTTTTAATTGCTGTTTTTTTATCTTTTTTTTGTTTTTTTATCTTTTTTTTATTTGTGTTGTTTTTTTGTTTGTTTTGTTTTTTTTATTTGTGTTGTTTGTTTTGTTTTTGTTTGTTTTGTTTTTTTTATTTGTGTTGTTTGTTTTGTTTTTTTGTTTGTTTTGTTTTTTTGTTTATTTTGTTTTTTTATCTTTTTTTTGTTTTTTTATCTTTTTTTTATTTGTGTTGTTTGTTTTGTTTTTTTGTTTGTTTTGTTTTTTTGTTT
>JBKHAC010000022.1:0-15227 GCA_046543095.1 Candidatus Woesearchaeota archaeon
CTGACAAGCCTAAGACTTCTAGTTGTGAGAGATTACCAATAACATCCGGCACACCCCTCAATTGATTACCTGACAAGCTTAGGCGTTGTAGTTGTGAGAGATTACCAATACTATCAGGCACATGCGTTAATTGATTATCTGACAAGAATAGGAATTGTAGTTGCGAGAGCCCACCAACAACATCCGGCACACCCCTCAATTGATTATATGCCAAGCCTAGGCGTTGTAGTTGTGATAGATTACCAATAACATCAGGCACACTCATCAATTGATTTTTGTCCAAGTCTAGGCTTTGTAGTTGGTCTAGTTTGTATATTTGTTCGGGTATTTCTTTTAGTTGTTGCCCTGATAAGTTTATTCCAGTTATTCTTTCGTTTTGTATTTCGTATGTTTTTGTTTGATGCAGAAGTGAGTCTGTTGTATAATTTAGTCGTAGTTGGTTTGCGATGTCGTAGTCTTGTTGTAGTATTTTTTGTCCCATTATTGTTATGTATTTGTTTGAATTTATATTCGGCGGCGTTATCTTTGTTTTTGTTGTGTTTGTTGTTTGTTGTGTTTCGTATTGTTTTATTTTCTCTTTAAGTTCATCTATTTCTTTTTGTTGTTGTTTTATTGTTTCATCTTTTGCTCGCTCTTGCGCCTCATGTAGTTGCGCTGATACCTCATTCAAGTAGTCTTCGACTGTTTTTTCGTTTTCCATTTTTTTATTTTTGTTTTGTTCTTGGTTCATTTTTTTATATTGCGCCTAGGTCTTTTTTTTCTTGTTGTGTGTATTTTTCTCCACCTATTGTTTTGTAGAAGTGTGGTGTCATGTTTAGTATTTCGTTTAGTGTGTATCTTGATTTCTCGTTTTGTGTATCTCTTGTTTTGTTTGTTAGTGGTGGTCCCCAGAGGAATGTTATTTCGTATAGTGGTCTGATTAGTTGTTGTGCTTGCGCTATGTTGTTGTTTGTTATTAGTTTTTGTATGTTTGTTGTTTGTTTTAGTAGTTTTTGTCTTTCTTGTTTTATTATTTGCATGTATTGGTCTTCTACTAGTTCGTGGTATACTTCGTTTCTCTCTTTTGATTCTCTTATTCCTTTTTCGTTTGCTAGTTCTTCTAGTTTGGTTTTTCCGTTTACTATTTTGTCTATTGTTTTGTAGTTTATTGTTTTAAATGGTCCTGTTTCTTGTTGTTTTGAGTCGTTTATTAGTTTTTTGAAGTTGTTTGCTTTTTCTTTGAAATCTAGTATTTTTTGTTGGGCAAGTATTATTTTTTCTCTCTCGCCAGTATAGTCGTCTATAAATTCGGCTATGTTTTTGTATCGTTTGTGTGTTTCATTTTTTATTGGTGTTGTTTCTTCGTCTGCGCCTAATAGTCTTTTTAAGTAGTATTTTATTTCGTCGTTAAATCCTGATTTATTTATTGTGTTGTATACGAATTCTTGGTAGTCGTTAAATCCGCTTTGAAGATATTCTGATCTAAGTATTGGTTCTCCGCTTTGTTTTAGTGCGTCGTATAGTGTTAGTCCTAGTTGCCAAATGTCTTCTTGTGGTGTGTATTTGTATTTTGCGCCAGTGCCTCTGGTATTTGCATCGGTTGTTGCTGTGTTGTGTTTTATTGCGTGTGGGGACCAGTAGAGGTGGTCGTTTTTTGATGAGCTTGTTTCGAATCTGTCTTTTTGTCCTGAGTTTCCAAAATCTGCTAGTACCCATTTTATGTCTTCGTAGTAGAATATATTTGATGCTTTTATATCTCTGTGTTGGAATCCTTTTTTATCTAGTTCGCTCAGTCCTTTTGCTGCTTGAAATATTACATCTAGTATTTCTTTTTCATTTAGATTATTTGATAGGTAGTGGCGTCTGAATGTGTCGCTTGCGGTTTGTGATAGTACTCCGTGAACTGTTTGTAGTTCATCTATTTGGAATATTTCTGGTTTGAAACCCACTAATTTGACTAATTTTGATTTGTCTTCAATTGAGTTGTATATGTCGTATTCTAGTTGTGCTCTATCTTTTGCTTTGCCTTGTTCTTTTTCGCTCGGTGATGTGTCGAATAATATTTTTAAGTGACATTCGAGTCCTCCGTTTTTTTTGTATTCTTGGCGTTCTCCGAAAAATGTTAAAGGCAGTATTAATTTAGTGTCGTTTCCTGATGGCATGTGTTTTAAAGTATCATGAAAAAATCTATCATCGCTCATTATTTGTTTCATAAGTTTTAATTTTATTATATCTGATTTCATTTTTTTGTGCCTTTTTTTTATTTTTGTGTTATTTTTATTCCTATGTATGCTTTATCATCATTTTTTAGCTTGGAGTATACATTGTGTATTTCTTTGTGATTATTGAATAAATTGCAGTAGTTCATTGCTTGATTTATTGGTGTTTCTTTGTTTTTATCTATTATGAAGTTTATATTGTTGAAGAAATTTAAATGGCTCTCAAGTTCGGCGTTTGTTAATACTTTTGATATTCCGTCTGTTTGCATCCATATTATATCGTTATTTTTTAGTTTTATTTTTCCAGTATCAACACTTGCATCTCCTCGCCCTACGTAGTTGTTTAATTTGCCTGTTAATGCGTATGTTTCTTTATCTTTTTCAGCTATATTTTCTGGGAATAGTATGTGGTCTTCTGTTAATTGTTTTAATTGTCCGTCTCTGAAAAGATATATTCTGCCATCTCCTGCGTGTGCGTAGAAAAATGTGTGGTTGTGTATTATGCCTGCATCTATTGTTGTTCCTGTTCCTTTTAGAAATGTGTTTTTTGATCCTTCGTAGATGAATTTGTCTGTGTCTTTTATTATTTTTTCAAATAAATATAGTACATCTTCATCATTTAGTACATTGTCTTTTATTAATTCTTTTTGCATGCTTTTTAGGTCTTGTTGTATCATTGTTGTGGCTATGTTGCTTGCAAGGTAGCTTCTGCTTGATTTTGTTATTCCGTCAGCTAGCGTGAATGTTTTTGTTTTTTTATGGTAGCTTAGTGCATCTTCTACCATATCTTTATTTTTTCCACATTCAAGTGCTGTTATGATTTCAAGTTTCATTTTATTATCCTCATATCATTTGTTCCGTTTAGTCCTTCTATTTTCTCTATTTTGAATTTGTCGTTTGATTCGTGGTATGTTGCGAATAATCCTTTGTCTGTGTTTGTGAGAAATAAGTTTTTTGTTATGGGTGTTATTTGGTGTGGGTTTAATTCGCCTAAATTTATTTTGTATGGGTTTAGATGGGTTTTATTTTGGAATAAGCAATTTATATCTTGCATGTTTGTTATTATTATGTTGTTTGAATAATCGTTGATTAATAGTTGTTTTTCATCTTGAAATTCATTTAGTGATCCTATATATCCGTTAAATTGTTTTATTTCAAGTTGGGGTGATGTGATAATTAATCTTCCAAGTCCTTGCATCATTAGATATTGTTGGGTTGCATCTATTTGTGTTATGTCTTTTAGGTTAATTTTCTTTTTTTGTGCGTCGAATCTTATTGTTTCAGTGGTTATTATTGTGTTTTGGTTTGGCACGTAAAATTTTAGTTCTTCATCGTAGTTGAGACTTATTTCTTGAGATATTTGTTCTAGTTTTTGTTTTGATGCGTTATATTTGTATATTTGTCCTTTTCTTTTTTGTGGGTTGTTTGTTATTGCGAATATTTCTCCGTTAAACGCGTAAATTTCATTTATGTTTAAATTATTATTTAATGGTCCTATTTGTGTTGTTTTAAATCCGTCAAATTCCATTAAGTAGTGTTCGGTTGTGTTCCTTGTTGTTTTGTCTTTATTTATTGCGTAAATTTTATTTCCTAATAAAATTATATTGCTAATGTATGCTCTCTTTGAGTTTATTCTTAGGGAGTCAGTTATTTTTGTTATTGCGGGGCTTGTATCTTTATGAAAGTCTAATGTGTATAGTGCGTCTCCTTTTAACAATAGCATTGTGTTTGTTAGTGATTCGTTTAGTTTTTGCATGTAGTCTGTGTCTTCTTGTTTATTTTTGTCTTGCACGCTTTTTTGCAGTTCTTGGATCATAGCACACATTTTTTGTATGTCTTGTGTGTTTGTGAAGTTTAGTATTATGTCTTGTTTCTTTGTGGTTTGTATTGGGTTTTTTTTATTTGGAGCTTTTATTGCATAATCTCCTTTTATTGTGTTTTTTATTAGTGTTTCAAGTGGTATCGCGCCACCCATTTTATCTAGTTCGTACATTTCTTGTTTTGTTGTTTGTTGTTTTTCTATTATTATGTCTTCAAGTTTGTCCTTGTCTTGCTCCGTTAGATGCATCATTTGTTCTTCGTCTATTTGTGCGTATCCTTTTTTGAAGTGTATGGGGAGGTTTACGAAGAATGTTTTTCCGTCTATTTCGTATGGGATGCCTGCTATTGTTTTTTCTCCTGTGAGGATGTCTGTTATTAGTTGCGCTGTTGCGTTTCCTGCTGATATATCTGTTGGGTTTCCTGGCAAGTTTGTGTTTGAGAATAGTTCTAGTTGGTTTTTTCCATATGCGTTTACTGCTTTGTTTAATGATTGTTTTACATCTTCGTCTAATTCGTATGATAGGTTAATTTTTGTTTTTGTTCCGTATTGGTTTTGGTATGTGCCAAATTCTGGTTTGAATATTATTATGTGTGAGTTTCCGTGGTAGCCTATTGGTATTCCGTCAAAGTTTATGTTTTTTTGTGTTATTTGTGGGATTTCTTCTTGGGAGATTGTTTTTAGTTGTTCGTCTAATAGTTGGTCTTTGTTTAATAAGTATCTTAGTCTGTTTCTGCTAATTGGTGAGTTTGCGATTATATCTTTATTTTCAAATCCATATATTTTTGCGAATTGGTGTGCGTGTACTTCTGGTATGTTTTGTTTGAATATTGCTGTTCCTTTGAAGTTTTGCATATTTGGAACTTGGTTTTTTAGGATGTCGAATAATTCTAGGTTGTATTCGCTCATTTTTATTCTTGAGAATTCTTCTTTTTTGTGGTATTTTTTGTCATAGTATGATGCTGTGAATTGTATCATGTTTATTTGTGGTATTAATTCGTTTAGTTCGCCGTAGGTTATATTTTTTATTTGTACTTGGTGGTTGAAGTTGTGTTGTGGTTGGAATATTGTGCCTAGTTCTCGCTCTTGCCACATTTTTTCATTTGGAGACTGTTCTGTTTTTTTTATATAATAAATGTTGTCTATTTGAACTGGGAGTAGTTTCATATTGTTTGCTAGTGCAATTATTTCTTGTTTTGCAAGGCCTCCGTAGCCTATTATTGCAAGGTTTAATGGTGCTAGCTCTTCATCTTCTTCTAGTCCAAGTTCTAGCATTCTCTCTTTTCTAAGATTTTGTTTTATTTCTGTTATTTTTGACATAAAACTACCACCCAACATCGCATTTATTACTATTTAATAGTAGTGTATTGCAAAACATTTATATATTTTGCTATATTTCTAGCGTATAATTTGCGAATTTAGAATGGTTAAAGAAGAAGTTTTAGAGGAGATTGGTTTAAGTCCTAATGAGTCGAAGATATATTTGACGCTTTTGGAATTGGGTCTTAGTACTGTTACTGCTATTTCTGATTTATCTAAAGTTCATCGCGCGAATATTTATGATTCTTTGAAAAAATTAGTTGACAAGGGTTTAGTTTCTCATATTAAAAAAGATAATACTACATATTATGAGGCATCAAATCCTCAGTCTCTTTTAAGGCTTGTTAAAGAGAAAGAGACTAAATTAGTAAGCATTATGCCTCAGTTGATTTTAAGTAAAAATTTGGCGACTGCAAAAGGTGATGCTAGTGTTCATGAAGGTGTTCCTGCTTTTATGAATTTGCTTTATAGTTTGCTTGATAAAAATGAGCCTATTTATATTTATGGTTTGCCTAAAGAGGCGCCGATTATTCTTAAAACTAAAATTCCTCATTTTCACACTGAGCGTGTTAGCCGAAAAATTAGCATGGATCATATTTATAATCATGATGCTAGCTCTAGAATTAAATTTTTAAATAGTATGCCTTTTACTAGTGCTAAGTATTTGCCTGAGAAATTTGAATCTAAAGTTTCTACGTGTATTTGTGGTGATGAGATTATTTTAACTATTTGGACTCGAGAAGTTATGGCTGTTCGTATTAAAAATGAGTTAATTGCTGATTCTTATAAGAAGCATTTTTCGATTTTGTTCTCCGCTGCAAGAACTTGATTGTTAAATCTAACTATTTAGTTTTTATTTTATTGGTTTAATAGATTTTATTTTATTGATTTGACAAGTTTAAATTATGTTTAGTTTGTTTGTTATTAGATTATATGTTTTTTTTGCGCCTGAAACGTCAAAATTTAGTGTTGGTCTTTGTATTGCTTTATTGAGTCCGTGTGTTATTCTCTCTAAGTATTCTCTATCAGGCATGTTTGCTATGTCTTGTTGGCTTAGTGTTTCATTTATTTTTTCAAATCTCGCGCTCCAATTCATATCTGTTCTTGTGCATGCGTAGTACATAACTGATATGTATTTTTGGTTTTTTGGGATGCCTAGTCCTTCTATGTATGCTGGGAGTGAGAATGCTTTTTGTGGTTGATTTTCTGGTTTTATTTGTTTTTCTTCTCTAGCCCATGTGTGTTCGTCGTTGTATTTGGCATCTATTGTTGTTTTTGGTTCGTGTTTTGTTGGTTTTTTTTCATGAAGTGTTGTTTTATCATCGCCTGAGACATCCAATGATACCCATTCGTCATCTTCTCTAAGGTATATTGGCCATAGTTTTGTTTCTTCGTTTTTTTTGCCGTATGCTGCTTTTATTTTGTATGATGGTATTTCGGCGCATCTTATTATTGATATTAGTGTATTTGTTTTCTCCGCTTCTGTTGCTTTTTTTTGTTTGAGTACGTCTTGGGGGTATAGCCAGTCTTGTGAGTCTTGATGTTTTTGTATGAGTTCTATGTTTTTGTTTAGCCAATTTGTTGCGTTTTGTATTGTTTCATCGTCATTTTTGCCTTTTATTGTTTGTGCTATTTTTTTTATCTTCTCATTATTTGCATATATGTATTCTTTTATGTCTTGTTGTTTTTCATCGCTTGTTATGTATGTTATTTTATTTTGGGGCATATCAGTTATTGATTTTTGTTTTAGGTGCTCGTGTATTTGTTTTATTTTTTCATCTCTCGCACTTGTTAGTTCTTCTGTTTTTTGCGCATAGTTATCTAGACTATTTGTGAAGTGTTTTGTTTTTAGCGCATATTTTTTTTCTGCAAGATTTATTTGTTTTAATTCGTTTATTTGTTTTGTTGTATATTTTGCATTATTTATATTTTCTATTTGTTTTGTTATTTGCGCAAGGTTTTGTTCTATCTCTTTTTTTATTTTTTGGTCATAAATTATGTTTTGTATTTCTTTTGCTTTATCATATTCATTTATCTTGTTTAAGTTGTCATGTAGTGTTTGCAGGTTTTCTTTTGGGTTTATTTGTGCATATTTTTTTAGCGTTTCTTCTTTTACTTTTGTTTCATTTATTTTGTTTATTATCGCGTAGGGGTTTATTATGAAGTCTTTTATGTTTTCTCTTAATTGTTTTAATTTGTGTTCTCCTTCTAAATATTTTAGTTTTTTGGCCTCATCAATTAAGTCTGAGCCTATGGTTTTTTTTATTGTTTTTAGTGTTTTTTTTAGATCTTTTAGGTGTTCTTTTTTTGTTGAGTATGTTTCATATTTTTGTTTTATTTTTTTTATTTCATTATCTATGTTGTTTATTTTTTCTTGTTTTGTGCCGTAGTTTGTTATTAGCTGTAATTTTTTTTCGTGTGTTTGGTTTGTTTTTCTTTTTTGTGATAAATCGTAGTGTAAAATAATTTGTTCATATTGTTTGTTTGTTTCTTGTCTTATCTTAGTTAATTCTTCTATATTGGTTGTTTGGTCTAATAGTGTGTTGTTTTTTGTAAATTCTGCATATAATTCATTAATTGTGTTTGTTATTTTTTTGTCTAGTTCTCTGCTTGTTTTTATTATTCTTATTGCGTGTTCTTCTATTGTTGGTTCTTGTTTTTCTATTATTATTTGTT
Organism: Candidatus Woesearchaeota archaeon; assembly: GCA_046543095.1. Lineage (GTDB taxonomy): Archaea > Nanobdellota > Nanobdellia > Woesearchaeales > 21-14-0-10-32-9 > 21-14-0-10-32-9. Next base: position 8,014 of record JBKHAC010000022.1, read on the forward strand.
CAAGTTCTGTTATTTCTCGCTCTATTTTTTGTAGTGTGTTTATTGGCAAGTGCGTTGTGTATTCTTTTATTTGTTTTATTGCATCATCTGATTTGTATGTTGTTATTTTTTGTATTTTTTCTTCAAGTGTGTCTATGTCTTTGAATCCTGTTTTTTTTATTTCTTTTTTTGGACTTGGTGGTTTTTCTTTTAATTCTCCTTTTTCATATTCAAGCCATATTTTTTGTAAGTAATTCATTTTATTGCTCCGTTGTTGTTATTTGTATTAGTTCTCCTGTTTTGTGATCTTTTGTGTATATTTTGTTGTTTGTTATTTGTCTGCATTCCCAGTTTTGAACAAGGTAGGGGTTGTTTATATTTGGCGTATTTTGGAGTTTTGTAAGTGTTTCTTTACCAAAGTCGTAGAATTGTTTCCAGTTTATTTGTGCTTGTTTATTGTTTTGTTTATTGTTTTCGAAGTCGTTTAGTGATTTTATGAATTCTGTGTAGTATGTTGTGTGTATTTGGAAGTGGTCTTCTATACTGGTTATTGCGTATAATTTGTCTTTTATTTCTATTGTTTCTCTGTTTTGTATGTGAAATTTTGTTGATGCGTCGACTAAGTTGTAGTAGTGATCTATGTAGCCTACTGATTTTTGTGTTTTTGGGAAGAATTGGATTAGATATTCTGAGAATGGATCTATTATTTGTATGGTTTTATCTTTTAGTGTATTTATTTGGTGTTTTAGTTTTTTCTCTAAGTTTTGGACGTCATCTTCTTCAAATATTTGTGTTCTTTTGTTTGCTTTGTAGTTGTGTATTTCCTCGAAGTGTTCATTTGATGAGTCTGTCATGAATCTCATGAATCTTCTTGCTACTTCGCTATCTTTTTTTAGTGTGTTTTCAAGTGCGAGTGTGTATATTATTGTTTTGTCTTTACTGATTATGTATTCGTCGCTTCCGCCATTGCTTTTGTTTGTTACTATTCTTTTTGCATCTTTGCCTTCTGTGATGTTTTTTATTATTTCTGATACTGGCGAGGTTTTGTCGTTTAGTGCTTTTTGTAGTTCTGGTATGTATATTATTGTTGATTCATTTATTTTTTCTTGGTTATAAAACATCGCCATTTTTGAGGATAGTTCTGCTCTGTATATTTTTTTGGGTTCGATTAATTCTATGAGTTTGTCCGTGATGAATGTTTTTCCTGATCCGCTGTATCCTTCAACGCCGAATGATATGTTGTTTAATAATGCGAGGTATATGTTGCATGCGAGTGATTCTTCCCCTACTATGCCTTTGTATTTGAAGTATTTGGTTATATCATGTAAGTCTAATTTTTGTATTTGGTTTGTTATTTCTTGTTTTGTGTCATCTTTTATTTTTTGTTGCTCTGTTTTGAGCAGATTATTTATTTGCATAGTGTGTGCTTGAAAAGGGTATTTTTTTTGTTCTTCATCAGATTCATGCGTGTATTTTTTCATTATTGTTTGTTCTTGGTTTATTTCATTACTTGTTTGTTCTTTGTTTTCTCGGGTTTCGTTTCTTTGTTTTTGTCTTAGTATGTATTGTGTTATTTCATCAGTAATATTTTTATCTGCTTTGTTTTGAGAATTATTGGTTTGATTTTGGGTTTGTTGATTTTTTATATATGCTGTTGTTTTTGACATGTTTTTTTCTTTATCAAGTAAATTTATTTCATCTTCTTTTTTTTCTTCTTCAAAGTTTAAATAGAATTGTTCCCATAAGTTCTTTGCCTCTTCTGTTTTTAGCATATCTTTTGGTATCATTTTTTTCTATCTCTCTGAAAATAGTCTATCTATGTTGTTTATTGAGTCTTTATTTTTTTCTATATCGGTTATTATTGTCATTATTTTGTCTTGTGATATTGTTTTTCTGTTTGAGTAGAATATGTCTTTTAGTTGGTTTGCGTTTGCATTAAAGTATATGTGGTCGGGTATTTCTTCTCTATCACAGTATACTTCTCCTTTTATTTTTTGAGTTATTCCATTTATTATTCTGCCTGAGAAGTAATTTGATTTTATCATTTGTCCGATTACATCCCAGTTTTTAATATCTATTTGATCTGTTATGTTTTCTTTTTCTAAGGTTTTGTTTAATAGTTCTATTTTTTGCTCGGGCGTCTCTGGGCCTGTGCAGCAGTATATTCCTCCTTTTTGGAATCTGTCAAGTATTGCTTTATCTGTGTCTTTTGGTTTGTTTGTTGTTGCAATTATTATGTAGTTTCCATGATTTGGGTATACTGCGTGGTTGTCTATTTGTAGAAATGAGGTTACTACTTTTTTATCTTCTGAGCTCTCATTATTGTTTCTTGTTCTAAAGTATTTGTCCATTTCATCTAGTATTACTAATCTTATTTTGTCTGGTTGTGTTATGTATTTTAGTTGGTGTTCTAGTATTTGTACTTCTCCTGATTTCCATGATGTGTCGAAATCTAGTTTCACTATTTCTACATCTTTTTTGTATTCTTTTGCTATATCTAGTAATTGGTATGCTGCTGCTTGTCCTATCATTGATTTTCCGCATCCCGGCATACCATATAATAAGAATAGTTGTTGCATCCCTCTTATTCTTTGTTCTGAGTTTTGTTTTTGTTCTTTGTCATATGTTAGCAATTTTCTTATGTTTTGTTTTATTGCGTATTTTGCTTCATTATTTCCTATTATATCTTCATATTGTATTTTATTATCTTCGCTGAAGTTTTGTGTTATGTTTATTGGGTCGTATAGTATTTTGTTTTTTTGTTTTTTAGCAATTGGTGTATCTTCTTCTTGTTCGTTTTTGAATATTGTTTCTTCAAGTCCTGATATTTCGAAGTATTCTGATTTTATGGTTATATTTTTTAGGTTGTTTTTTAGTTGTTTTGATAAGTTTAATTTTCTGCTTGTTGTATCTTTTATGTTTGCAACATAGTTCGATATTATTTTTGTTGGATTTCTTATATATGTTTTTTCTATTGTTTCTGTTAAGTCTTCTATGAATTCACTCATTAAGCAATATGAACCTTTATTGAATGCCATGTTTGGTTTTTTTATTGTTGGAACTATGTCTATTTGTGTGTATTTCGACATTGTTTGAAGTATTCCTTCAGTTGTAATGAATGTTAAATAGTTTTTTTTGTAAAAGTCAGGGATTTGTGAGAATTTTGGATTATTTTCTAGTATTTTCTCTGTTTGTGAGTATATTGATGTAAACAGTAAGCATGTTTCATTTACTAGTGTTTTTGCTTCTTCTTGTATTGTTGGTTGGTCTTTAAATTTTGTATGCGTTATATCTACTGCAAGTGATATTTGGTCTTTGTATACTTTGCTTGAGTGTTTTATTGTTTTTGCAAAGTCTTCTTTGTTTAGTATTATCTCTAACGTCATATTTTTTTCATCTCACACATATTATTAATATCTGTACTTTTATTTTAAAAAAAGAAAAAAGAAAAAAGAAAAAAATTATTTGTATTTATTTTTGATTGCTTTTATGGCATCTATTCTTTTTGATTTTTCAAATTTCACCGCATTTGTATGTGTTGTATCAAGATCTTGCGAGAAGGTAGATTTTCCTTTGTATGTTGCAGGCATTAGTGCTTCTCGTCTTTCTTTATTTAATCTTGTCACATCATCAAATCCTTTTAGAGCTTCGCTTGTTTTTGATATCTCCGCGATTATTTGTCCATATTCTGCTACATTTTGTGTGTTGATGTACTTAGTTAAGAATTTTCTTTTTAGTTTTTGTTCATTAAGGTATGATTTTGCTTTGTTTAGATTTTCTTTTTCTTCTATGTAATTAATTTCTTCTACTTTAAATTCTTGTTCGAGCATTTTTTTGTTATTGGCGTAATCTGTTATTTGTTGGAGTGCATCTTCTTGTTTTTGTATAGCTTCATCTCTAATATATTCAAGTTCTGATATTAGTGCAAATGATCCTTCTTCATTCGATTTTCTAATATCTGTTATTCTTTGGTTTAATTCTTCTTCTTTATCATAGAATTTTAGTAGTGCTCTCTCTGTTTGTTCTACTTTTTTTTCATAGAGGTTCATTTTTGTTTTTGCTTCATTGTATTTGTATTTAGCACCTTTTGCTGAGTCAGGTATAGATTTTGATCTTTCTACGAATTCATCTAGTGTTTTTACAGGTGTAAATTCTTCTTCTCCAGTAAATATTTTTTCTAATCGTCTCAGCTCCCTCTCTGATTTTGTTATTGATTTGTCTACTACCTCTAAGTGATTTTTTGATTTGTCTCTGTATACATTTTTTCCAAAATATAAAAATAATGAATCATATAATTTTTCTGTAAATCCATTTACATCTTTATTTGTTAGTGCCACATATATTTCTTTGTCAAAATATAATTGTTTTTCTTTTATTGAGCCGTTAAAAGATTGTGCTTTATCTGATAGCTCATCCATTTTTTTCTCAAAATTCTTGTTTTCATTTATTGTTGCCTCTGCATCAGATATGTCTACTTCTTCGTGTGCACCTGTAAAGTTTTCTTCATTATTTAATTTATCTTCTAACATCATTTTTTTCTCCTCCTAAAATAATTGTTTAATTTTTTTGGCTTCTTGCCATCTTATTTTATTATTATGTATTGTTTTATTTTAATATAAACAAGTGCTGTAGTTATCACTGCTACTAATTTTATTTTTTCTAGACTTATTTTTTTTAAAAGAATTAATTGCGTACTTATTAAATGACTTTTGTGTTAAAAACACAGTGTGTGAAATAACAAGTGATAAATAAGAAATGGAATAATTATAACCTAGGACTGGCAATAATAAAAAAAGTAAATAACTATCAATCATGAATCACTGAATTAAAATAATGAAAAAATAAAAAAAGTTGTATTATTTTAAAAATAGTTTTTTATTTTGTCTATTAGGTTTTTGTTTTCTTCTCTCACTGAGTCTTGATTTAGTATGTTCGTATTTAATGTATCTGTTTTTATTTGTGGTGTTGTTGTTTGCAGTTTTGGAAATATTGTTAGTTTTAGTTCTTGTGATGCTAGTTTGTATGCTCCTTGGAAATTGTGTTGTGCGTCTCCTAAGTAGTCTTGTTCACCTATTTTTTGAATAGTGTATGTGTTTTGTGTTTCTTTGTTTTTTAGGAAGTTTTGTTCGTTTTCAACTATTATTTCATATGTTGCGTGTCTTGGCGTGTTTAGTCCTTTGCGTTCGCCTTGCGCCTCGCCTAATTTATATAATCCAAATCCTGCTCCAACTATTAGTCCTATTTTTAATGTGTTTGTTAAGCATCCCATTTTTTTCTTATCCTCCGAGGTTTAAGTTTATTTATAGAATTAGTTTTTTAGTTATTATAAGTTAGTGCTGTAGTTATCAATACTACTTGTGCGCGTCAGTTTAGTTTTTGGTTAATATATGTTATTATTTTGTTTATTACTGGTTCTGGTTTTTTTTCTTGTATAAGTGAGTTTAAACTTAATTCATATATTTGTATGTTGTTTTCTTTAAATTTTGATAAATATGTTTGGTCTGGTGCGGCGTGGTTTTTTTCTAGTCTTTTGTATATTTGTGTTAATTAGTATGTGTTGTCTTGTTTGGTGTTTATTATTTTTTGGAGGCATTCTGTTTTTATTTCAAGATCAATGTCTTTTTGATGTTCTTTTAGTTCGGGTACTCGTCCGTGGTTTACTCCGAATGTGTATGCTATGTATAAGGCTTCTAGTGCAAGCTTTCCTTTAGTATATTTTTTATTGTATCTGTGTTTTTTTACCTCAACATTATTTTGTTTTTATATTTATCATTCCAGTTTATTTGTGTGTTTTTTATTACATCTTGTATGTTATCTGCATAGCCTAATTTGATATATATTGTTTGTAAATCTTGTCCATTCAATAATATTATTTTTTTATTTTTTGCTTCTTTAATTATTTTTTTTTCGAAGTCTGTGTTTGTTATAAGTATTGTTGCATCGTATTGTATGAATTGTTGTCTTTCTTGTATTTGATCAATTATATTTGTTAATATTATTTCGCCGTGTTGTGTTTTTCTTTTTATTTTTCGTCTAAAGTCGTAGTTTATTATTTGGTTTGTTGAGTATTTTGCTTCTATTGCATATTTTGTTATCTTTGTTTGTTCTATGTTCCACGCAATTAGATCTACTTGTCTGTAGAGGTATTTTGATTTGTGAAATTCTACATTTCTATGTATGTTTTTTAGGTTTGTTTGTCTCAGTATTTTTTCTAAAAATATTTCGAATTTTGTTCCTTTTATTTCTTCAGGAGTCATGTTTTTAATGAATAGTATTGGTTTCTTATTATTGTCATTATATCTTCTGCAGGCCATGTGAGTATTTCTTTTGTGGCTGTATTTATTAGTTCTTGTTGTTTTTCTTCATCATATGCTTCAAGTATTGTTTCTAGTGATTTTTTTACGTAGTTTTTTATTATTTGTTCTCTGAGATTTTTTGGTAGTTTTTTTAATTCATCTTCCATTACTTTTTTGCATAATTTCTTTATTAGTGGGTCATCTTTTGTTTTTTTCATTTTTTAGTTTCGTCACTTGAATAATTTGATTACTTTCTCTTGTATTCTTTGATATATAGGTGTTGTTTTTTCTTCAAGCGCATAACTAGTATCTTTTAGTGATTCATTATATTCGTGTATTAGCATGTTTTTTCCTAGTTCGTTTTCTGTATTTGTTATTGTTTTTGGTAGTGTTTGTTTTATGATTTGTATTTGGTATCCTTGATCTAGTTTTGGGATGTTGTTTTTTATTATAGAATATTTGTGTTGTTCATCTAGTGCGTGCATTGTATAGCTTCCTGCTATTGCGAGGTTTAGTTGGTTTTGTTTTATTTCTTCAGGGCGCGTTCTTTCAGTTTCACTTATTGTTTTTATGTATGTTTGTGTTATTTCTGTGAGTGTCATTTGCGGAGTTTTTTTTGTATATGATCCTGCTGCGTATGATGCGCCTGCGATGAGTAGTATTGCTGCGCCTTGTTTTATTTGTTTTGCATTATTCTTTATTATGTTTTTTAGTTCCATTAGTTTTCACCTTTATTGTTTTTATTATTGGTTGTATGTTATTGAGTTTAAGAATTATAGTTGTAGTATTTGTTACTACAAATAATGTTGATAGTTTGGTTTTTTTAGAATTATTTATTTATTATTTATTATTTATAATTTATAATTTATAATTTATAATTTATAATTTATTATTTATTATTTATTATTTATTATTTATTATTTATTATTTATTATTTAT
>JBKHAC010000023.1:0-14757 GCA_046543095.1 Candidatus Woesearchaeota archaeon
CACTGCATAACCTAGTGTTATTATTTTTCCTATTATTTCTATATTCATTTTGTTATCTTTTTTTGTTTTTTTAGTTAATTAATTTTTTATGATGAAGCTCACGTATCCTACGACTTCTCTTGTGTTTCTTGAGGCTTTTGCTGATGTATCATATTTTATTAGTTCGGGTTTTTTATTTGTGTCTTTTAGTATTCTGTTTAGTACTCTAAGTGGGTTTGCACCACATGCATTTTCTGGGTGTACATCTTGTAATTTTAGTATTTTTTGTATGGTTTCTTCATCTTCTTCTCTTGCGTGTTTTTCTGTTAAATAGTGACTCAAATCTGTGCTTATTACTAGTAGTGTTTTATCAGTTAGTATTTTTTTTATCTCGCTTGCTATTTTGTTTAAGTCGACTTCATTTATATCTCCTATAATTATCGGTAGCAATTCAAAATTTTTTAGTTTTATTTGTAGAAATGGTATGTGTGTCTCTATTGCATGTTCTTGTTTGTGAATTATTTTGTTTTCTTCAAATGCTGTGTTTTGTGTTTTTAGTTTTATTAGTTTTATTTGACCAAGTGGTGTTTCCCACGCATCATTTTCATCTAGTATTGCTTTTTTTGTGTATGTTGTATGATTCGGCGCAAGAACTATTACTTTATTATAATCTTCTCTTATTTGTTTGTATACCTCGCCTGCAACTTCTCCTGAATATAGGTATCCTGCGTGTGGTGCGATTATTGCAAATGCGTCTTGGTTATTTTTGTTTTCTTTTATGTATTTTAGCTCTTTTTCAAGTAAGGCAGAGTCATTTTCATAAAATAGTCCCGCGACAGCTGTTTTTCGTATATTCATAATTATTCTAGTTTTTGTTTTTTTAGTATATAAATTTTGTTTTTTTGTTTTATTTTACTCAAGTTTATCCTTTAATCCTGCTTATTTTTTTCGGGGAGCATTTTAAAAAACTTTAAAAAAGAAGTGACATTCACATAGAAGAATTAAGCGCACGGGTCTGTAGCTTAGCCTGGTTGGAGCGCTGGTCTTATATGGCCCCGTTTCAAACGGCTCTAAGAGAGCCAGTGGTCGGGAGTTCAAATCTCCCCAGACCCATCCTTATCACTTGAAAAACCTAATAATTTATAAATGGACAAAAATTCCAATAAAACCATGCCCCTGTGGTGTAGTCCGGCCAATCATTTAGCCCTTTCGAGGCTAAGACTCGGGTTCGAATCCCGGCGGGGGCACTCTCACTTTCTGTTATATTTTTAATGCATTTCAAATTTTTTTCTTAAAATTCTAGAAAATATCATATTTTAGTTTTTTTCCTTAATTATTTTTCAACCTTACTTTATGACTATATAGACAACAAAGTTAAAGAATACTAATTATAAATCAGGCCATTTCATATAGATAGATTAATCCATACATATTATATTATAAATCATTCCTTCTTTTCAATATAGGTATTCTCAACAATTTTTTTCTCAATATACAACAATATAATAAAAAACAAAACGCCGACACTGAAATAGCTAAACATATCTATAGCAAATACTTTTTCTCGAGTAAATAAAAATTTTATTAATGAAAATAAAGCTTGACTTATAACAATAACTCCCGCAATACCTAAACCAACAAACAAAGCATTAAGATTATTATATTTTCTTCTCTTTTGTTCATCTCTAAATCGTCCAGTTACCACATTCTTAAAAAATTCAATTAAATCTTCCAATTCATAATCTAATGGTCTTTTAAATTGTTCTTTCAACTCAACCTTAAATTTTTTATCTTTTGTTTTTTTCTGTTCCATAATAAATAAATAATAAAACTTATTTATATTTATATATATTTCTTAATACAAATTTTTTTAAGCAAGAATTTGGTTAATTATCAGGATTTTTTTTAATTCAGCGCCGTCCCAAATAGTTGTTTTTTGTATACTGCCGAGCAAACCACTTGTATTTAACATCGATTTTAATAGACTTGGATTTGAATGCAATTAAACATCATTTGGTTTGTGCAATATACCTTTTCATATTATTTGGGACAGCCTTTTAATTCAAAATATTTATATAATCTAAAGTTACACTTATTATTATAATTATTGCGTGCGACGCATTAATTTTTTGTTTAAAAGAGGGAAAAAGAGGTGGACTTGCAAGATTTCTGATTAATTACTAATTAATATTATTAGTTAATTTTTTTAGTTATCTTGCAGTCTCATTTTTTAAAAAATAATAAATTAAGAGAGGTGTTTTATTTTGGTGAGAGTTGCTATTAATGGTTTTGGTCGTATTGGTCGTATGGTTTTTCGTGCGGGTTTTAAAGATCCTGAGATTGATTTTGTTGCAGTTAATGATTTGACTGATACGCGTACGCTTGCGCATTTATTGAAGTATGATTCGTCGCAGGGTCGTTTTGAGGCTGATATTTCTTTTGATGATTCTTCTATTACTGTGAATGGTCGTAGGGTTGAGGTTTTCTCTGAGCGTGATCCGTTTAAGTTGCCTTGGGGTGATTTTAATGTTGATGTTGTTGTTGAGAGTACTGGTTTTTTTACGAGTTTGGAGAAGGCGAGTATGCATCTTGATGCTGGTGCGAAGAAGGTTTTGCTTAGTGCACCTGGTAAGGATATTTTGACTTTGGTTAAAGGTGTGAATGAGCATTCTTATAATGGTGAGAGTATTGTTAGTAATGCGTCTTGTACGACTAATTGTCTTGCACCTTTGGTGAAAGTTCTTGATGATAATTTCGGGGTTGAGCGTGGGTTTATGACTACAGTTCATGCATATACTGGTGATCAGCGTTTGCTTGATGCTCCGCATAAGGATTTGCGTAGGGCGAGGAGTGCTGCAATCAATATTATTCCGACGACGACTGGTGCTGCGAGTGCTGTTGGGCGCGTTATGCCTCATTTGAATGGGAAGCTTGATGGTAATGCTATTCGTGTTCCTGTTCCGACTGGGTCTATTACTGATTTTAGTTGTGTTTTAAAGAAAGATACTAGTGTTGAGGAGATTAATAATTTATTTAGGAGTGTTTCTCGCAATGAGCTTCGTGGTGTTTTGCAGTTTACCGATGAGCCTATTGTGAGTAGTGATATTGTTGGTAATTCTCATTCTAGTATTTTTGATTCTCTTAGCACGAATGTAATTGATGGTCGTTTTGTGAAGGTTGTCTCGTGGTATGATAATGAGTTTGGTTATAGTCATCGTATGATTGATTTAATTAAACTCATTTCTAAGAAGTAATTTTTTTATTTTATTTTTTTGTTTTTTCTTCTTTTTTATTTAAATTTTTATTAGTTTATTAATTGAGTATAATTATTTTTGAACTTGTTATTAATTGTCACTATGCTGTGTTTATAGAATTTATTTATTTTTGTTTTGCGCGTTTTAGTGCGTAGTTGTGTGCTTCTATGTAGTGTTCTATTAGTGTTTTCCAATCTGCGTTTGCAGCTCTTTTTTTGGCTTCTATTTTTTGTTCTACTCGCTCTGAGTGTGTGTAATTTGCAAATTCTCTGAATACTTTGTATAGTTCTATTATTGATTTTTCTTTGTGTTTATAGTCTCTTTTTATGATGTATATTCCGTTTTGTTGTTCGTATTTATCTTCTATGAATCGTCCAAATCCTGCAAGGTCTGTTGTGATTGCTGGGACTCCTAGTGCTGCTGATTCGAGTGGAGTGTAGCCCCATGGTTCGTAGTAGCTTGGGAATACGCCTAGGTGTGTGCCTGGTATTAGTTCGTAGAATTCTTTATTGAATAGTCCGTCTGCTCCATTTAGGTATGCTGGGTAGAGTATTATTTTTACTTTGTTCTCTTCATTGTTGTTGAGTCCTTGTTCTCTTGCTGTTTTTATTATTGGGTCGTCTTGTTCGTTTTGTATTTTGTGCGTGCATATTTGTGGGTTTCCACCTTTTTTGAATCGTGTTATTTCTTTTTTTATCTCTTCTATTACTTCATCTTCAAATAATTTGCATAGTTCTATATTTTCTTTTTCAACTAGTGTACCTATTAGTTTTCGCGGTATTGTTTTTGTGTGTTCTTTTATGTATCTTTGCATATGCCGGTAGTAGTTTTTTTGTTCTAGTAGTTCTTGTTTAACGCCGTCATTTGGCATTGCGATAAAGAAGAATGCTGTTATTGTTTTGTCCATATTTTCGTTTATTAGGTAGTCGTTTAGCATTGCGAGTGCTTTTATGAATATGTCCATACCTTTGTTTTCGAATTCGTATCTGCTTGCAAGGTAGAATGTTAGGTTTTTTTCTGCATCGAATGTGTAGTGTGGGAAGAATGTGTATTCTAGGAATTCATTTATGTCTTTTTTTTCTTCTCTATGTTTTATTGATGCCTCTTCCATTGAGGGAAATAATTCCATGTCTAGTCCATTTAGTGTTAGAACGTCGGGTTTTTTTCCGAGTATGTATTCGGCTTCTCTTGCTGTTATTTGTGATACTGTTGTAAATGCGTCTGCAGTATTTGCGCTTGCTTTCTCCGCTGTATATTTGTCTTCGACGTTTAGCTCTTGTGCTTTTTCGTCTGGGTTGAATTGTCCGAGTGTGTCGTATAGGTCTTGTCCATTTCCCGCTATACTTCTGCCTAGCATTGTTGCGTGTGTTGTGAATACTGTGCCTATTTTTGTTTGGTTTAGTTTTAGGAATAGTAGTGTGAATCCTGTCATCCATTCGTGTGTTTGAAGTATTATTGGTTTGTTTTGTGTGTTTTCTATTTCTTGGGCTAGGCGTGATGCTGCGTATGAGAATAGCATTGGTTCTTCAAAGTCCCAGTGTGCTTTTATTGAGTTTATGCCGTATTTTTCCCAGAGTATTTTTTTTAGTTCGTTTGTTTTGTGTTTTATATTTGAGAATTCTATGAGTATTGCTTTTGGTTGTCCTTTTATGAGCCAGGTTCCGTATTTTAGGGTTATGCCTTCTTGTTTTAGTTTTTCAAATATTTGTTTGTATTCTTGTGGCGGGTGTTTTTCTTTGAATTCTTGTTTTGCTTGGTCTTCGAAGTATGGTCCTAGGCAGGTGTATTCTTTGTATGTGTCTTTTACTCTTTTTGCTTTGCTTGAGATTACTGAGTATATTCCCCCTACTTTGTTGCATATCTCCCAGGATATTTCAATTAGGTGCTCAGCATTTGGTTTTATCATTTTTGATTTTATTTTTTCTTTTTTGGTGTGTTTTTTACTACGTGTTTGTATATTGCAAGTCTTACGTGGTCTTTGTGTTTGAGTCCTGCGATTTCTTCTGCAAGTTCTAGTTCTTCAAACACGTCTTTTATCCAGTTTACGAAGTCGTTTCTATCTTCTGTTACGTGGTGGTTGAATACTTCGTCTTGTATGTGTTCTAGTTTTTCTGCTAGTTGTGTGACATTTTTTACTGGGTGTCCATCACAAAATAAGAAATATTGTGTTTCTGGTGCATCGTGCAATATTTTTGATTTTTTTATTGTGGTTTTTTTAGATGTTGATTTTTTTGGTGTGGTTTTTTTTGTGGTTTTTTTTGTGGTTTTTTTCATATTTTTCATCTCCTTATATTTTTTTTTGATTTTTTTGTTTTAATTTGTTGTTTTCTCAAGCAGTAGTTCTTCTGGTCTCTCTTTTATTTCGTAGGTAAATACTGTATCTTTATTTTTGTTTTTGTGTCTTATTTGGTGTAATCTTCTTGAAAAATCATTTAGTACCGTCATGAATATTATGTATGCATCATATGGACTGTCGTATGGGCTGAAGTATTTGTGTACATCGCCGTCGTTGAACCATTTTGTGCACATGTAATATGCGTGATCTGATGTTGTGAGGTATCTCCAATCTCTAAGTAGTTCTGTATCGCCTGAGTCTTTTACGAATTTCTCTAGTTTGTATAGTGATTGCATCGCTGTATCTTGGAGTGGGTTTCCTAGCCATGCTGTGAGGTCTCGCTCTAGGTCTGCCCAAGATACAAAGTTGTGTGCGTCTATTTCGTCTCGTACAGGATATTTTTTTGCTGCTTCTCTCACTGTTAAAAATTCGTTGTGTGGATGTTTCAATAATTCTTCAGGTAAGTGTTTCATGAATTCGAATATACCTGTATCTTCCCATTGGTGTTCTCCGAATGTTTCATAGTCCATAAATAAGTTTATAAGTTCTCCTGAGCCGTTTACTGAGTTTATCCAATTTGAGTATTTATTTACGGTGAGTGGGTGTTCTGGCCAGCCTTTGTTGCTGAATCTAAAGGCTATGTCATCGCTTAATTTGTAATTTTTAAGTAAGAGTTTTATTTTATTTGCAAATACTGATTTGTATATGTGGTTTGGTGTTCTGCCTTGCAGGATGTGGTCTGCGCCTTCTGCGAGTATTGCCTCATAGCCCATATCTTCAATGAATTTTGCAAGTTCATTGTTAAATATGAGTTCTGTGTTTCTGAAGACTTTGGGTTTTATGCCGAAAGTGTCTTTAATCTTTTTTTCGTGCAGTTTTACTTGTTCTTTAAATTCGTCTTTTGAGAATATATATGCGAGGCTGTGGTGGTATGTTTCGCCTACTATATCTACGTGTCCTGTTTTTACAAGTTCTTTGAAGCTCTCAAGTGCTTCTGGTGCATATTTTTCCATTTGTTCGAGTACTGTTCCTGTTATGCTAAAGCTTATTTTGAATTTTCCGTCATGTTTTTTTATTAAATCCAGTAATAGTTTATTTGTTGGAAGGTAGCATTTTTTTGTAACTTTGTGCATTATTTCTCTATTTTTTTGTTCATCAAAATAATTTGTGTGTTCTCCAAAGTCTAGTACTCCGTATTTTCCTAGTCTGTGTGGTTGGTGTACGTGAAAGTAAAAACATATGCTTACCATTTTTATTTAGTCCCCCTTTAAAATTAAATATTGTTGTTTTTTAATTTGACAATTTGTTTTGATTTTTTTTATTTATTTTTGTCTTATTGCTATTGCTTCGTTGTATACTTCTATGCAGCGTCTTGCTGGTTTTTCCCATGTTGCAAGTTTTGCTTCCCAGTATCCTTTTTCGCTTAGTTCTTTATTTAGTGTTGTGTATTTTAATAGTGATATTATTTTGCTTGCCATCTCGCGTACGTCCCAGAAGTCTACTTGGAGTGTGTGGTATAGTATTTCTGCTATGCCTGATTGTTTTGATATTATTGTTGGTGTTTTTTTGATTTGTGCTTCAAATGGCACTACTCCGAAGGGTTCGCTAACGCTTGGCATGACGAATACATCTGCCATGCTGAATAGTTTTTCTGCTTGGTCTCGTGTGTAAAATCCTGTGAATATGAATTTTTCTGACATCCCCATGTTTGCTACTTTTTCTATTATTTTTGGGAGCATATCTCCTGATCCTGCCATTATGAACATTGTATTTGGGTTTTTTTCAAGCACTATTTTTGCTGCTTCAACAAAATAATCAGGTCCTTTTTGTAGTGTTACGCGTCCTGCAAATAGTACCACTTTATCTTTTGCTTTTATATGTTGGTTATCGTAGAATATGTTGTCGTTCATGGGTGTTGCTGCGTTGTGAACTATTCTTATTTTGTGTTCTGGTACACCATATCTTTCTATGCAGGTTTGTTTTATTTTGTTGCTTACAACTATGATTAAATCAGCCTCGTGCATTCCTCGTCTCTCTATTTCGTATATTTCTGGGTCTGCGCTTGTTTGTCCTGTTTTGTCAAATTCGGTTATGTGTACGTGTACGACGAGAGGTTTCCCTGTTTTTTCTCTAAGTGCTATTCCTGCAAGGTTTGTTACCCAGTCGTGTGAGTGTATTATATCAAAATCTTCATCTTCCACTAGTAATTTTACTTGCTCTGCGAATCTGTATATTTCTAATTTAAGATCTTTCCCATAGATTGGTTTTTTGGTTGTTTCATCTTTTCCTCGCTCAAGATATGATTCGTATTCTTTTTTATATGATAATACGTCTGTATATGCTTGAAGAAGTGAGTCTATTTTTATTTTTTTAAGACGTACGTTTTTGTATTTGTTATTTGTTATTACTATTTTGAATTTTCCTTTTCCCTTTGTTGTTCTTTTATCATTTAGATCTTGATAAATTTCTTCTGGGCCTGATGGCATCACGAATGTCAAATCATGACTTAAGTCAATTAGTGCGTCAGATAGCGCGCCGCAAACAGTCCCCACTCCGCCCGCGAAAAATGGTGGAAATTCCCACCCAAGTTTTAGTATTTTCAAACACATCCCTCTTTTTTGAAATCTTCTTTTTCTGAAGATTTTACTTTGTTTTTTTTGTTAATTAGTTTTTTTTGTTAATTAATTATTATTAACTTTTTTTTAAGGCTTAAATTTTGGTATATGTAACTTGTAAATTTTTTTTACATAAATTTAAGCACACCTATATTTTTATTTTGCGCATATATTTTCTAAAAATGTGTTTACTTCACCCAAGCACTTTTTTAGTAGTTTTATGCCTTTTTAATATATTATTTTTTAAATTTTTATTAATATATTATTTTTTAAATTTTTATTAATATATTATTTTTTAAATTTTAATTAATATTAATTATTAATTATTAATTTTTGTAATTTAGTTTTTATGTTAACATATGTCCTATTTAAATGTTGTGAAAATTTTTAGATAATGTCTTGATTGCGAATATTCGAAGAATGTTGTTTGAAAAAATTGAAAAAATTTTGAATATTTTAAACAAAAAAGAGTACTTAAAATTAGAAAAATCTAGTAAATTTATCGTGCATAAAACTACGATATACTTAATTTGATTTTGAATTATAAAAGTATTTTATTATTGAAATAAAGAAATATAGAACAACAATAGTAACATAATATCATATCTTTTACACAATACAAATGTTTATATACTCTTCTGAAAATTATTAATTGATGAGACCTGAGTTCGAATTGACTGAGACTAAATGGGCGCTTTTAAAAGAGTTAGAACGAGGACCTCTATCCCCAAAAGAGCTTGCCACATTAACTGATACAAGTATTGCAAATACATCTCAACAACTAAAACTTCTTGAAGCGCAAGGTTTTCTTAAACGAGTTAAAAATAAAGGTGTGAAAGCAAGAGAAATACGCGATGTTAGGATTTTATATAGTATTTCAAAGCCTAAGATTTTATTAACTAAAATCAGTAAAGATTTTGTCAACAGGCAAGAAGTAAAAAACGTTGATGATTTTTTTGTTAATTTGCTTTTATGTGATTTAAAAGAATTAAAGCACATTTTGAAGTTTTTTTTTGATAGATCTGATCTTTTTGATAAAATTAAGTGCATGTTTTATTTGCAAACCTTATCAAATGAAGTTCATTTCTTAATTATTACTGATGAGCTTGATTTTTTTAGAAAGGATAATCATTCTTTTGAAGTAATTTACAATAATAAAAAATTAATAATTAAATTTTGGAGTCATTCTTTTGATGAATTAAAAAAAGGACTCGATAGTAAAGAAATTTATTATGTTGATTTAGTTAAAAATGCAACTCCTCTTATTTGTGATTTAGAGGATGTTAAAAAATTAATTTCGGAGCATGGAAGATGAATAAATTAGCTAAAATTATTAGTTCGCTTGGCGAGGAAGATTTACTTAAAATTAAAAGAGATTTAGTGGCAGGAAATGTAGATAGGCTCGTTGAGACTCGTTTATGTGAATTTAAGACATCTGCATTCTCATCTAAGCAATGTCCTGTTTGTAGTGCTCAGATTACTGATGAGAGTTTGGTGTTAGAGTTTGGTAAAGCTTATGTGCGTAGGCGTGCTTTTTTTGACGGTGTAGATTGCCTTGAATATTTCATTAATACTCAGCTTAAACAAGAGTCCTCTCGCGACAGCGAGAATCAAATCAATTAATTTAACCATATGCTAACTGAATATGGACATTAATATCAACATAACACATAACCTAATAAATTGGCATATTCAATACATTTGTCAAAAT
Source organism: Candidatus Woesearchaeota archaeon (assembly GCA_046543095.1). GTDB lineage: Archaea > Nanobdellota > Nanobdellia > Woesearchaeales > 21-14-0-10-32-9 > 21-14-0-10-32-9. The sequence continues at coordinate 9,895 of JBKHAC010000023.1, forward strand.
GAGTTATATTTACATGCGAAAATCATATAATTTCACTCCTTTAGGAGGAGACTTAGGTGATTTCGTCAAACACTTTTTTGTGTAAGAACATACACTTGTATTTTCTATACACAAAGTCATAACTAATGTTTTTAAATAAACCCTGATTCGTATTAAAAAAAAAGAGGTATTTGTTTTGATTAGAAAAAAGAAAGGAGATGGATTTTTTGAAGATTACACCCTCACTAAAGAGAGTGTTGATAATGTTTTAAAAGTTAATTATCTTGGAACACCTAGAAATCCATCTATTGAAGAAGATCCTCTGTGTATGGCGAAGACTTGCGATATTCTAGCAAGTAACCCCAATATAACCAAAATTATATTTTCTCAGAAGCATGATTTTGAATATGAGTACGATCAAGTTCGTTTATTACTTGAGGTAGCTAAGTTATATAAGCGTTTAATTAAACAAAAAGATCTCTTTTCGTATGGTGCGATGAGCTCCATTAGTCCTGGACCTGATATGCTCTCTGAGCGCTATAGCGAGGTTCAAAATCTTATTTTTAGTCAATTAACTAAAGACCCTATTGGTTGTTTTGTTGAGCTTAGGCGCCTTATTAGGCGTGAAAAAATAGAGCTTGATAAAGAAATAGATCAGCGAATTGCTGAGGCTCGCAAGAAATATATTAGTTTACTTGAGTATTTAGAGAACAATCTTGAAAATACGCGCATAATTCAAATTGCAAGTCCTTATCTTGCAGGATATAATATTGGTAATAGAAACATTTATCGTAAAATATTCAAGCCCAATATTAAGCCTGATTTTATGTTTACAAAGCTTATGGCGACTTATCCTAAAGGTGCTGAGGAGATCATGAATTATAATATTGGCGATACCGAAGTCATTATTTTTAAATTAACAGACAATGTTCAGTATTTATATCACGTGACGCCTCCTGAATTTAATTTAAGTGAGGATAAATATGAAGTTTTAGACATGGCGCGTAACATCATGGCAGAGTATAGTCCTGATGAGCAAGATTTTGTTGATCCTGAGAGGATTCGTGATATTTTTTATAATGTAGGGGCGGATTTGCTTGAGGAGCTTTGCGCGCATAAAAATATTAATGTTGAACCTGATGAACTCGAGGAATTAACTCAGATTCTTGTTAGATACACTGTCGGTTTTGGTTTAATTGAGATTTTACTTAAAGATGAAAATGTTCAGGACATCAGTGTTAATAGTCCTACGGGCCAGGCACCTATTTTTTTAGTTCATAATGTTTTTGGTGATTGTATGACTAATATTTGGCCTAGTGTTAGTGATGCTGATTCTTGGGCGTCTAAGCTTCGTATGATTTCGGGTCGTCCTCTTGATGAAGCTAATCCTATTTTAGATACTGATCTTGAAATTCCCGGCATTGCAACTGCGAGGATTAGTGTTATTAATAAGCCTTTAAATCCTACTGGGCTTGCTTATTCTTTTAGGCGTCATCGTGATAAGCCTTGGACTTTGGCTTTATTTATGAAATATAAGATGATTGATTCGCTTGCAGCCGGTCTTCTTAGTTTTTTGATTGATGGTAATCGTACGTTTCTTGTTGCTGGTACTCGTAGTGCTGGTAAATCGTCTTTGCTTGGAGGTGTGTTAGTTGAGATTATGCGTAATTATCGCATTATCACTATAGAGGACACATTAGAATTACCCGTATCTTCACTTCGTCAACTTGGTTATAATATTCAATCTATGAGGGTTGCATCGGCACTTTCAAAAGGCACTAATGAAATTGCCGCTGACGAGGGCATTCGTACTACTTTGCGTCTTGGTGATTCTGCTCTTTTTGTTGGAGAAGTTCGTAGTACTGAGGCTCGTGCGTTATATGAAGCTATGCGTGTTGGTGCACTTGCAAGTGTAGTTGCAGGTACAATTCATGGAGATAGTCCTTATGGTGTTTTTGATCGTGTTGTTAATGATTTGAATGTTCCTCGTACTAGTTTTAAGGCGACGGATATCATAATTGTGGCTAATCCCATTAGGAGTCCTGACGGTCTTCATCGTTGGCGAAGAGTAACTCAAATCACTGAAGTTCGTAAGGATTGGGAGGTTGATCCTATTGCTGAAAAAGGTTTTGTGGATTTGATGAAATATAATTCGGCTACTGATTCTCTTGAGCCTACTGATGCTTTAATTAATGGTGATTCTGAGATTTTGAAATCTATTGCAAGTAATGTACGTGAGTGGGCTGGGTCGTGGGATGCTATTTGGGATAATATTATGCTTCGTAAAAAAATTAAGGAAACTCTTGTCGAGGAGTCTGATAAAAATAAAGATTCTGATATGCTTGAGGCTGAGTTTGTTATTTTGTGTAATGATCAGTTTCATAAAATTAGTGAGCGTGTTAAAGAAACAAAAGGTTCTCTTAATAGTAAGCGTATTTTTTTTGAGTGGTATGATTGGCTTAAAAAGCAGATTAGTTTAAGAAAAGAGGATTCGCCTCGTTAAGGTATATTTTATGAAAAAGGAAGATCTTGATTTATTGGATGTGAAAAGTAAGTATAAGCGTAAATTAGTTCAAGAACTTGGCGGTACTCCTGATGAGGTAAAGCGTGTTAGTTCTAGTGATTATGAATCTTTTAAAAGTTCTTTTATGCCTAAAAATTTGTCTTTGTATGAAAAAATATGTAATTTTAGTGAGAAGATTGTTCCTATCAAGCCCGATAAGAAAGATGTGCCTAAAATTCAAGAAGCTATTAAAACTAGTCATTTGAATATTACTCCTACTGGCACTATGAGTTTTGCAGCTGTTGGAGCTGTTGTTATTATTTTAGCGTTTACTTTTTTAGGTTATATTTTGCCTCTTATTTTAAGTGGCGGTAAAACTGCCGATATGTTTTTTTTTATTTTATTTGGTTTTATAGTTGCGCTTGCTTTGTTTATCCCTCTTTCTAATTTACCTTTTATTATTTCTAATTCTTGGCGTATGAAGGCGACTAATCAAATGGTTTTGAGTGTGTTTTATATTGTGACGTATATGCGTCATACGCCTAATTTGGAACTTGCGATTAATTTTGCAGGTGAGCATTTATCGCCGCCGTTATCTCTTGATTTTAAAAAGATTATTTGGGATATTGAGACTGGTAAATTTGATAATGTTAATCAGTCTCTTGATAATTATCTTCTTAGTTGGCAAGAGTATAATCCCGAATTTGTTGAGAGCATTCATTTAATTCAAGGTAGTTTATATGAGTCTTCTGAGAGTCGTAGAATTAGTGCGCTTGATAAGAGTTTAAGTGTTATTTTGGATGAGACTTTTGAAAAAATGCTTCATTATTCTCATGATTTGAAAAGTCCTATTACTACGCTTCATATGCTTGGTATTGTTTTGCCTATTTTAGGGCTTGTTATTTTGCCTCTTGTAACTGCGTTTATGTCTGAGATTAAGTGGTATCATTTATTTGCACTTTATAATTTGGCTTTGCCTTTGCTCGTTTTTTATTTAGGTAAGCAGATTTTGTCCACTCGTCCTACAGGTTATGGAGGTATTAATTTAGCTGAACTTGATGAGACTGCACCTATTGTTAAATTAAAACTTGGGTCTGGGTCTATGAATATTGCACCCCTAAGTGCTGCTGCTATTTTGGGTATTTTTCTTTTAGCTATTGGTTTTTTTCCTTTAATTATTTATTCCATTAATTCTGATTTTGATTTGTATTTGATTGATGATCCTGATGTATTATTATCTATTAAATATCCGTTTGATGTTGATTCTGATGCAATTGTTTATGCTAAGTTTTTAGATTATCGTGAGCAAAGAGATACTGAGGGTTTTTTAACTGGGGAGTACATGGGTCCTTATGGGGTAGGATCTAATCTTCTTAGTTTGTTTATTCCTTTAGGTCTTGGCATTAGTTTTGGGTTGTATTATTCTTGGAGGACTCGTAAGCTCACAAATATGCGTTCTGAAACTATGAAACTTGAGCAAGAATTTGCATCTGCTCTTTTTCAATTAGGTAATAGGCTTGGTGATGGTATTCCTGCTGAGCTTGCGTTTAGTAAGGTTGCTCAAGTTATGCATAATACTAAGTCAGGTAAATTTTTTGATCATATTTCTTTGAATATCGTGAAACTTGGTTTAGGTGTTGAAGATGCCATTTTTGATCGTGAAAAAGGTGCAATTAATGAATTTCCTTCAAGTATTGTTGAGAGTGCCATGAAAGTTTTTATTGAAAGCAGTAAGAAAGGTCCTTTAATTGCGAGTCAGGCGCTTATTACTGTTGCTGAGTATATTAAGTCTATGCATCGTGTTGATGAGCGCCTTAAAGATTTAATGGCTGATATTGTTAGTAGTATGCGTAGTCAGATTAGTTTTTTAACGCCTATCATTGCAGGCATCGTTGTTGGTATTACTAGTATGATTATTCAAATTCTTGGTATTTTAGCTGAGCGAATGAATGATCTTGGAGATCTTGAAGGTGGCGCAGGAGGTACTGGTTTTGAGAGTATTCTTGATATGTTTGGTGCGGGGGGAATTCCTACTTTTTTCTTTCAATTAATTGTTGGTCTTTATGTTGTTCAAATCACTTTTATCTTAAGTATTATTATTAATGGTATTGAGAATGGTTCTGATAGAATTGGGGAGATGGAGAATTTGGCTAAGAATTTGACTGCTGCAACTTTACTTTATTTGCTTGTTGCAGGACTTGCAACTATTGGTTTTAGTTTTGTTGCGGCAGGTGTTGTTGCTAGTATTTAGTGTTTATTATCAGTTTTAATTATTGCTAAAAGTTTCTAAAAGATTGTATTTGTTATCTTAACTTGGATATTAAAATTTTAATAAGAATATCATTTTATGTTTTAATAAGAATATCATTTTATGTTTTAAT
>JBKHAC010000024.1:0-13880 GCA_046543095.1 Candidatus Woesearchaeota archaeon
TATTTTGAGTGGTTTGCTCGGCAGTATACAAAAAACAACTATTTGGGACAAAGCCAACAAATAATAATGTTAAAATAATAAGGTGATAATATATGACTTCAGAAATAAATCCAAATATGCACGTAACCCCAACAGAATATTTCAAGAAAAAAGAAGAAATTGAACAAAAAAACAAAATACGTACAGATAGCTATAAAAGAATAAAAACAACAAAACCAATAATAGGCATAGCCGGAATATATACAACCCTTGAAGAAGCCGAATTAGAAGAAAGATTAGACCAAGCAGAAGACATTAGCTCACTACTCGAATACCACGGTATTGAAGTTAACCTGCCTTATCGAGCAAAAGAACAAAAAAAAGCAATAAAAAATTCAACACACATACTAATACTTCAAGGACAAGAACCAAATAAAAAATTACAAGATGAACTTATCAGCATAAATTTAGAAAATAAAAAAATAATAACATACACAGACATTGAAGAAATAATTAAAACATACTCAAACCTACATGACGCACAAAAAAGAAAATATCAAGAAAAATAAAAAACATAAGAAAAAATTAATTAGAATAGTTTTTAGCCAAGAATTTATGCGCATCAACAAAAGAACCATTAAATGCAACATTTTTCTTAGCATAATCCTCAAAAGGCTTTAAAGATTTGAGAGTAGATTCTAAAGAACCATTAACAGGGCTTGATGCAACAAACGATAAATCACCAAAAAAACTACCATTATCTTTGTAAACACCCGAGACAAGTAAACCAATAAATTCACCAGAAGAAGATTTAGGCGTTTCAGCCAAAACAACGCCATTATATTTCTTATCCCCTCCATTTAATACACCAACATCTTTACTAGATTCAGAGATACCATATTTTACCATCGAGGATAAAAAATTAGTAAAAGACCAAGACAACCTATTATTTTCAAGCAAAGGAACATCACGAACAACAACGACTTGATACGCCAAATCACCACTACTAGAACCATTCACACACTCAATACTATTAAAATCCCTATCAGATAAATAAACATCACCGACAAGATCCAAAGAATCAACCCTAGGCAATCCCATAGCACTTGCAAATTTATCTTTAAAACCATACGTATTTACCATAAAAACCACCTTCAAAATATTTTTGAAACACTACTAAGAAAGCTATTATATAAATGTTTCTAAAAAAGAGTTACTAAAAAGTGAGAACACAAGAAAAAAATCAATATTTTTTAGTCGGACTATTCAAAACATATTGCATAAATCTACGCTCAGTTGTTTGAGGAGTAATATTCAAATTCGCAAAAGAAATACTCATCTGCTTCTTGAGATTTAACAAATCCTTTTTACCATTACACGTAAAAGGTAAAAATTGAATAACGTGCCCATACCCACTAGTTTCTTTTTTAATTGCACGAGCATAAGCCTCAATACTTTTCTTTTTTGAATTAGGAAGCATAACACTTGGACAAATACGAACAACAGCCTCAACAGTATTATCTTTTTCTTTTTTAGAAATATAAAAGGAATCATCTCCAAAAGGCAAATAAACAAAACCTTCAACACTATCACGCACTTGCTCAAGCTTCTTTTCAACAATTCGTTTAGCAAATAATTCCTCATATTCCTCAAACGAACCATTAAAATTAAAAGAAACTTCTTCAGCTATATGCTCTAAATTACTAATCGGTGCTTGTTCTAGTTGTTTAGTTAAAATTTTCAAATCCATAACTACTGGGCAATGATACTTCATTTATAATATTTTCTAAATAATTGACAAAATAAAAAAAAGATAATTATTTAGCAACATCACGCCTTAAATAAACCCCTCGCTCATACATCTCACCTATAGATAAAGGCTTTGCGAATTTATTTTTAACATAAGAACCATCCTGATTTTGAATTAAACCACCTAACTCCTCCATGTGCGGAAAAAACACGAAAAGCGAATTCAAATCATAAGTCCTATCAAGAAGTCCTGAACAAACATTACCCTTGCATTGACCTGGAATGAAACCTATAAGCAAATCTTCTTGTTTGTTGAATTGAGATGAATCATATAATAATCCCTGAAGAGATGTCGCGCACTCATTTGGCGCAATTAAACCATTATTTAATGCATGCAGCTTCATTTTCTTCTCAGATAAAATTTTGCTCACAGCACCCTCTTTAACTATTTGCTCTTTTAAAACATCAGCAGATAAATTATTTGAATTTAAAATATCATAAAACTCAGACGGCAAATCATTATGCAAATAAAATTTGTTGCGTTTACGCCCCATCCAAGTTTTTTCCTTACTATAAGGAACGCCTTTTGAATCTAAAAGTTTAGGCATCTCAACTAAGTCATCCACTATCACTAAGATCTCAGATTTTTCTTTTTCATTAAGTAAATAATTGCAAAGCCTTGCACCTAAATCAAATGTGTGCTTGCTAAATTCGCCCCACCTATCAACACCTAATTCAACCCTTCTGCTTTGTTTGATTTCATCATCAACATACAATAAAGGCATATGCCCTGCGATTATTTGCGTGTTTTGTTTTTCAAATTCAAACGAGTATTGCTTTAAAGCAACCATTAATTCTTTTTCATTTCTTATTTTAATCATACAACCACCTTTTTTTGTTATTACTATATAGTGGTTAAGTAAATATATTAAATGTGTGATTGAAAAATAGTAAAAAAAAGAATAAATTTAAATAAAAAAACCAATATTTACTAAAATATGGTCTTAAAGCTTGATAAAATCGATAAAAGAATACTATACGAACTAGATAAAAACTCAAGAATACCAGAAACAAAACTTGCAAAACTAACAAACAGAAGCAAAGAATCAGTAAGATATAGAATAAAAAAACTAGAAGAAAAACAAATCATCACAGGATACAGCACATGGATAGACCTTGAGAGAATAGGCTATACATCAGCAAAAATATACCTGAACCTTACAAACAACCCAATACGAAAAAAAGAATTCATAAAATACGCACGCGCAGATAAAAGACTATTCTGGCTAGGCGTAGCAGACGGCGCATGGAACATAGGACTCACATATTTTATTAAAACAAATAAAGAATTCTTCGAACTAAAAAACAAACTATTCTCAAAATTCAAAGACCTAATAATAGAGAGCCACACAGGATTCTTAGTGGATGTAAACATAACGCCAAAAAAATTCTTATACAAAGAAGATGTAAATTGGCAAATAATGTTCGGCACAAAACAAACACACAAACTAGACGAAATAGAAAAAAAACTACTAAAAGAAATATACAAAAACTCACGCGAGAGCATAGTAAAAATTGCACACAACACAAACACAACAACAGACATAGCACGAGGCAGAATAAAAAAACTAGAAGAAAAAAAAATCATCACAAAATACCTAGCAAAAATAAACTTCAACAAACTAAAATACGAATTCTACAAAACATTCCTATACTTTAAAAATTTAACACCACAAGACGAAACAAAACTCTTTGAACACTGCAAAAACCACCCAAACATACTACACATAGTAAGACAAATAAGCCCATGGGACATAGAACTTGAAATAATGTGCGAATCATACCACGAATACAACGAAATAATGAATGAACTAACACAAAAATTCTCAGAAATAATAAACAAAGTAGACACCGCCATAATGAGCGAAGACTACGTATTTCCCTCACAAAAACTAATATTCGAATAAAAAAAAATTAAGAAAAAAATTAATTATTACCACGAAGAGTCTCAACTTTAATAATACGCTCAACAGCGAGCGCGAAAGCAGCCTCTCTTAGAGTTAAAGACTTCTCATTCGCGAGCGCAACCAAATCATCAAACGCAGATTTCATCTTTTTTTCCAATTTCTCAAGGACTTCTACCTCACTCCAAGAATAACCATAAAGATTTTGAACCCACTCAAAATAACTCACAGCAACACCCCCCGCGTTAAATAAGACATCAGGCACAACAACCACACCATTCTTTGCAAGAATTAAATCAGCATCACCCGTCGTCGGACCATTCGCAAGCTCCGCCACAAGCTTTGCTTTTATTTTATTCGCATTATCCTTAGTGATTTGACCCTCAAGGGCTGATGGAATTAAAATATCGCACTCAAGCTCAAGAAGCTCAGCGTTACTAATTTCACTGCCTTGATTGAAACCCTCGAGTGCACCAGTAGAAGTTTTATGCTCAATTAAACCCAGCACATCAAAACCATCCTTAAAATAAAGCGCAGATTTAGAATCACTCACACCAATTATTTTGTAACCACGCTCATGAAGAATACGCGCAACATGCGCACCAGCATTACCAAAACCTTGAATTACAACAGCTTTACCAATATTAAAAGTCCGCACAGCATCCTCAAGAACATAAACACCACCCATCGCAGTAGAATAACTACGCGCATGACTACCACCAAGCTCCAAAGGTTTACCAGTAATTACACCTGGCGCTTTTTGACCTTTAATTTTTTCATACTCATCAAGCATCCACGCCATAACCTGAGGAGTCGTATAAACATCAGGCGCAGGAATATCTTGCATAGGACCTAAAAATTCATGCATAGCCTTCATAAAACCCCTACTCACAGCTTCAAGCTCCCTTTTAGATAAATCCTTAGGATTAATCGTAACACCACCTTTACCACCACCAAAAGGAACATCAACCACAGCGTTTTTAATCGCCATCCAAAAACTGAGAGCTTTCACCTCGTCTAAATCAACTTGAGGATGAAACCTTATACCCCCTTTATACGGGCCACGAGCGTCATTATACTGAACCCTATACCCCTGAACGAACTTAATACTACCATCATCCATCTTCACAGGGAAAGAGACTTGAATTATACGCTTAGGATTTTTCAAGACATCAAAATCTTTAATACCAACTTTACTCGCAGCAGAACTTAATTGATTCATAGCATTAACAAACGGATTCATAACATTTCACCACCAAATATATTTTAACAAATAAATGTTTTTTACAAACACAAACTAATAATATCACAGAAAGACAACCACATTTATAAATAATTTGGAGAATGAATAAAAAACAATAATAAAATGAGAAAATGAAAAAAAGAATCAAGCAAAATTTTACAACAAGCAAATAAAAACACTAAAACAATTTCCTCACAAAACCCAAATCATCAATTTGAACCCTTGTGTTCAATTCACCTTTAACAGTCAAATGATTAGTTTCAAGAGTTATCACTTTATTTCTTGGAAAAAAAGGCACAAGCCCAGAATAATCAAAATTATTTTCAGACATATTCAAATGATCTTTAAATAAAGATAAGTTTATACCAGATAAATGAAAATAATCAGGCTCTAAAGAAAAGAATTTAGATACATGAGATAACGGATTTACACCATTATATTTAGAAGATAACACTGCGTGCCCAACATCAAAACAAATCTTTTTATGCTTCAATTTAGCCAAAAAAGATTTAAATTTATCAAAATCAGAAAAAGAACCATCTTTTGATTGCAAATTCTCAAAACGAAAACGCCTATCAATTTTTGAATTAAAAAAATCAACAGCAAAATCCTCACTATCCTCAGCATTAACGATGTGCCCAGGATGCACAACAACCACACCACTATCAAATTTATCTGCAAGATCTAATGAAAAATTAAGTAAATCCTCATTTTTTTCCAAAGCAGATAAATTACAAGGATTAAAACCCTGAGCAATATGAGGACAATGAATTTTAATCGGAATATCCAATGATTCAAGCAACGCATAATTTGAATTCGGCAAAGCCATAATCTCCAAATGATCAAGCGATGATTTCAAAGAAGCCAAATCATCAAGCGTGCTTGGAAACCTCTTCAAACCAACACTAAGATTGCCTAATTTGTTTACATTAAAATTGTTTAAGTCACCCATAAAAATCAAAACCTCTAAATTTTTAAGAAAAAAACACCCTTAAAAAAGATTTCTAAAAAATAGTTAGCGACAAAAGTATTGTATAACTCAACGAGCATATTTTTTTAATTAGTATTTAATACCCAGCCTAGTGAAATTTTATTTGTAAATCGAAAACTCGTTTAGCATCATACTCTATTAATGACGCGAACAAAAAACACATACGATAAGTATTTTAATAAGCGCGCAATACTATTAATAAGGGAAAACAAAATGGCAAAGATTTCAAGCATAAAAACAATAGAAAACGAATTACACAAAGAACTAGAAGATATAATGGAATTTATAGATGTTCGAGGAGACACTATCACTATACAATCTAAAGATAATAAAAAACCAATAAGCGTATCAATTATGAACGGCGAGCAAATCACCCCAAGACATAGAGAAGTAAATTTAAAATTAAATTTTGAAGCACACGACGACCCAACCTACTTAAAATCATACGCAATGATCCCCCTCAAAAGAACAAGAAACTTGTTTAAACGAGATCTTGTAGCAAATATAGACAACTTGAATTGCCTCGTGCAAGTTCCTGGTGAGATAAATTACATGTACGGCATATCATTTCTTCGAGACGTAAATGAAAAAGAAGTAGATGAGAGCGTTATAAAGAGCATTGCAGAAATTACAAGGTACAATTATGAATTCATAAAACTACACAACGAATTATTTGATAAAGGAAAACAAATGAAAAAATACTGGAACATAGCAACAAATAAAACAAAACAAGACGTACAAGCAAAAACATACAAAGAAGAACTAATAAGCATTACAACCCTGCCAATGCTAAAGGAAAACGACTTAGTATTTATAATTGCAGATTATAAAACACCAGAAAAACTAACACCTATGGAAAAAAATGATATGTTCCCCCATAAAAGATTGAACACAATCATGCCAAAAATATTCCCAAGCCCAAAATTGTACACAGGAGGGGAAGCAATACCAATGCTACCAGGAAATATGCAAGACAACATACCCGAACAATTACCAAATACACACAGAAAATTATACCAACTAGACTTTAACCCAAATAATTCAAACGGAATGCGAATAGATAAAACACTAGAATTAATACGCGAAGAATACATACCTGACTTCGTGAAATTACATTATAATACACATAGCAGAAAAAGAAAATAAACATGCAAAAATGATTGAGGCCGTAGCGTTGGAAAAAAGAATTGCACAATACATTGATTTGAACAAAACAAATTATTTGGAAGTGTTTGAATTACAAAAAAAAATAGCAGAAAAAAGACTCAAAAACGAAATCCCAGACACAATTATAATGACAGAACATAACCCTGTTATAAATTTTGGAATGACAGAATTATACAACACATTCTCAGAAAAATTATATTATGAATTACAAGAAAAAAACATCGAACCCACAAAAGAAAATGCAATAAAATACCTGAATGAAATAAAAAAAATACCATTTACAAAAACACAAAGAGGTGGAGGCGCAACATACATAGGCCCCGGACAACTAAACATATACCCAATAATTGATTATGAAGCATTAACTAATCAAGCGCTAGGTGTAAACAAATATAAAGATATAATAAATGAATTGATGAATAACACAATTCAAAGCTTTAAAATAAATTCTAAAATAGATGATCAAAACCTAATTAGAAAAGGAAAAAAACTAGAAGATGAACGCTCGAAGAGCGGAGATAGAAAAGATATATGGATTACAGAAAACGGAAAGCACTACAAACTAGGCGGGAGAGGAATACACACAAAAGGAAAAGTCGCATACCACGGATTTAATTTCTACGTTAAAAAAGGAAGCACAAACGGATTTGAATACGTAAATACTTGCGGATACACGCCCTATGAACTTAAAACAACAAGCATGGAAGAGGCTTCGAGAAAAGAAATAAATATGAATGACTTTAAAGAACGAGTGCTTAGAGAAATACAAAAACAATTCAAATACACAGAATTAAAAGAAATAAAACTAGAAAATATAAACCTATAAAACAAAACAAAAACATGAGCCTAATTGAACAAGTAGTAATGGATTATTTTGAAAAAAAAGAAGAAATACAATTCTCTAAAAAATATATTGACTTTGAGCGAGAAGTCAAACATTTAAATGAGCAATTAATTAAATTATTAGAAAATAAAAAGTTAAATGAATACGCACGAGCAACAAAAATATACTTCGCACTACCTTATTTAATATGCACCGCGCTAAATTATAAAATAACAGTCGAACATGGACTTGTAATGCACAATACACGCTACGTTAATTTAAATGATAAATGCTGCGAGTATAGCCTTGATGAAAAAAAAGACGCCCACAAATATTTTATGAATACAATAAAATTTAGTAAAGACATATTGATGCAAACACATAAAATACAAGAACTGAAAGAGCACCTAAATGCAGCCCCAAATAAAATACAAAACTTCAAATACACCTCAGATTTTGATTATTACACATACCTTGCAGCACACCCCCATAGAATAAAAAAACTTAGCGATAAAATAAAAAAAGAAATAAAAGAACCACACATAATAGGAACTGCGCATGGCGCAATACTACCCGGACTTGTTTTATCAAATATACTTAAATGCAACTGCTATTTTATACGCCACTCACAATATAAACGATTAGATAATGCCCCAATTATGCACTCGAGCGATATAAATGAAATTAAAGGAAACGCGCAAAAAGAGATAATATTATTAGATGAAGATTTATCAACAGGCACAACCATTATTAACTTGAGAGAAGAAATTAAAAAAATAACAAATAAAACACCTAAACTGGCAGGAGTCATATACATGCAAACATCAAAAATAAAACCCGATTTTTATAGCGAATATCACAGACTCTAAAAAAATATAATAAAAAAAATGAAAACCCCGAAGAAAGCAATCATGGAATTAAAATCCTATACACGCGAGGATAAACGCGAAGTGCTACAAAGATTTTTTAAAACAGGGCGCGGCGAGTACGGCGAAGGAGACCTATTTTTAGGCATAACTGTGCCCGATGTTCGAAGAGTTGCAAAAGCGCATCGCGGCTTAATACTAAAAGATATTCAAGAATTACTTGAAAACAAGTATCATGAAGTTAGATTATGCGGATTTTTAATCCTAGTTGAAAAATACCTTGACTTAAAGAAAAAAAAGGATTTTGAAAATACTGAGAAAATAGTGAAATTCTACATAAAAAACCTTAATCGAGCAAATAATTGGGACCTTATCGATCTTAGCACATATAAAATACTCGGAGATTATTTGCTTGAACAAAAAGTTAAAAGACAAATACTATTCAAACTTATAAAATCAAATAATATGTGGCGACGACGCGCAGGAATAGTCTCAACACTTGCACTCATCAAAGCAGGCGAGACTGATGAAATATACGCACTTACAAAACAATTATTAAATGATAGAGAAGATTTAATGCATAAAGCTTGCGGATGGATGATGCGCGAGGCAGGAAAAAGAGATAAAAAGAAACTTCAAGAATTCATAGCGGAGAACGGCAAAAAAATGCCAAGAGTAATGCTCAGATACGCAATTGAGAAATTCGAGGCAAAGGAGCGATTAAAAATTCTCAAAGAAACTACAAAAAAATAGAGGATGCAAAAAAAACTTTTAAACACGAGAGTATTTCTAAACATATAATGAGTGAGATAAGACGCCAAACAGCATATAAATGCTCAATAAAACAAATACTCGAATCAAAATACATACAACAACAAGGATTAAACCCCAATTACCTAGATTTGGAAGGAGTAAAAGCTTCAAGAGTAAATATATTCGCAATACTCGTATCCAAGGAAGGAAACACACTTAGAGCAGATGATGGAACAGGACAAATACAAATAATGCTATTTGATGAAACACTCAAAAAAAATCTACCAAAACTTGGAAAATTAACACTTATAATAGGCAAACCGAGAGAACATGAAAAAAAAATATTCATAGTACCTGAGATAATAAAAGAGATAAACGACTGGAAATGGATGGATTATAGAAAACTTGAATTAAAACAATTAAATTACACACACACAAAACCAAAAATAAAAGAAGAAAAAGAAAACAAAAAAGAAATACCCCTCGAAGATATAAGCCACAACTACCAAGACAAAATACTAAAAAAAATAAAAGAACTAGACAAAGGAGACGGCGCACCATACACACAACTAGTAAACGAACTAAACATGAAAGACGCAGATGAAAAAATACAAGAACTCATAAAAGAAGGAGAAATATTTGAAATACTAGGAAAACTAAAAATTTTATAATCCAAAAAAAAACAAATAATTAAATAAAGAAAAACAGAAAAAGAAAATAAAAAATGATAAACACAACCGAAATAATAATAATAATTGCAACAGCCTTATTTTTATTTGGAAAACCCCTAATAGAACACATAATAAAAAAACGTAAAGAAAACAAAAACAAACAAACAAAAACTAAAATAAAACAGGCGTAACCCAAACTTCTAAAATAGCCGCAAAGAAAATTAACCCAAGCGCAAGCAACAATAAATCAGCAGCATCAAGAATAATATGCTCAAATTTAGCAGTACCAAAATCATGACGAATAACCGCGACACTAATAATACCACCCGCAAGCGCGCCAACAAAAAAACCTAAAATTTCAACGAAACCATGAATCAAATACTGCGTAAGCCCAACAGCCACAACCTCAAAGTACCCCGCAACTTTACTAAACCCAATATGCTCAGCATAAAGCGCAACATTATGCCTAATAAAATAACCAATAGCAACACCAATAACAGTAGCATTCCACGCTAAAACAAAAATAGCCCCCGCACCATAAATAAAAGAGAAAACGATAGCAATAAGCAAAACAGTTACGTTATTAAAAAAAATCTTAGAAAACAAAGCCATAGACGAAGAACTAGCACCAGAATTAGTACTATTCAAAGTTACACGACCAGTCGCAACCCCTGAAATCTCAACGAAAGTATCATGCTGAGATTTAAAAACCTCAACTTCAACACCAAGCGGCAAAAAAATATAAATAACAACAACTGCCAAAGTTATACCTAAAAACAAAAACATAAACGCCTTAAGCGCCTTCCAATGCTCAGCTAAAAGACTCCTCTCAGGCAAATCCAATAAATCTTTACCCTCCTCATACTTAATAATACGATACATTAAAGGAGTCGCACCAAGCGCAACGAACCCCACAATAACCAAACTCGCATTATCAGAAAAAAATCTATAACCAATAAGAGTTGCAATACACGTCAAAACAAAACCAAAAATAGCCATCAAATAAGGACGCTTTTCAGCATTAATAGGATCAAGTAAAGATTCAAGGACCATAATACAAAAACAAACGATTATAAATATTTAAATAGTTTTCTAATATGAACTATGCAAAAGATAAAAAAAAATTAAATAAAAAATGAACCACATCACAAAAAAAAACACAAAATACTACTCAACACCCCCTCAATTCTACAAAGATTTACTCCGAGATATATCAAAGGCTAAAGAGAGCGTGATGATAGAAACACATAAACTCCAAGGCGAAATTGCAAAAGATATAAAAGAAGAACTACTACGAGCTACAAAGCGAGGCGTAAAAGTAAAACTACTACCAGACCACTGGGGCTCACCACTACCAAAAGACTTTTTTAAAGAACTTAAAGAACACGGCGCAGATATAAAATTTTTTAGAGTATTCAAATTTACAACAAATATAATCTCCTACAACAACAGACGCGACCACAGAAAAATAATAATAATAGACAAAAAAATAACCTATATAGGCTCAGCAAATCTAACAGATTACTGCAAAACCTGGCGAGAATTCATAATACGCATAGAAGATGAAAAATTAAGCCAAAAAATGATAGAGATATTTGAAGATAATTTCAAATTACACAATTTCTTTTTACATAGCGCAAAAAGACACATAAAACCCATAAAATACGAATCATTAGAGATAGTAAGAGACGTACCCTCACTTAGATTTCAAAAAATAAGAAATAAACACCTACATCTAATTAGACGAGCAAAAAAAGAAATCATAATCGAGACACCCTACTTCGTCCCAGACCTAAAAACAATACTTGCACTAAGACACGCCGCAAAAAAAGGAGTCACAATAAAATTAATCATGCCAAAAGAATCAGATGTCAAAATAGTAGATGTATTCACCCAATCATTATTTGGACAACTAAATAAAAGAAATATAAAAATATACTTTTACAGCCCAGGATTTAGCCACGCAAAATTAAGCCTAATCGATAACAAACTATTCTCATTTGGCTCAGCAAATTTTGATTACAGAAGCTTCAGATACCAATACGAAATAACCCTATTTGGAGATAACCCAACAATCAAAGAATATGTACACAAACATTTAACTGAAACGCTAAAAAACACAAAAGAATTCAACCACGCAGAATGGCGAGAGAGACCACTCTATAAAAGAATACTCGAAATAATAATAGAACCATTCAAACACTTCTTATAAACAAATAATTCTTATCTAAAACTAAACCCACACCAAAAAAATCAAGTTTTAAATTTTTTAAATAAAAAACGTACCATAATAAACCCTAAATAACTAGTAATAATTACGCCCAAAATTATTATAACATATTGCGTATTAGAAATACAAAGCGGAATAGTTTGCATATCTTGCGAATAACCACACGCAGGCCGTACAAAGTTATATAACACTATAAGAATAAAATCTAAAATAATTATTAAAATAGCTTTACCCCAACTAAAATCCAAATATTTATTCACCACAAGTTATTCAAATTATATAAGTTTATAAACTTAACTAAAAAGTAGTTAGCGACAAAAGTATTGTATAATGCAACGAGTATCGTTTTTTAATTTGTATTTAATACCGAGTCTAGTGAAGTTTTATTTGTAAATCGAAAACTCGTTTAGGCATTATACTTTATTAATGTCGCGAACTAAAGACAAGAAACGCACACAAAACAACAATCATTAAATTACCAACCACCTAAAAACACAACCGGCGCCATAGAAATCCTTTTCGAACCAATAAAATCTTAATGATGCTATGCTCCGTTTCCATATTATTTAGACATTTGAACCGAGCCCTACACACCACAGATGTTTGATCTATGACTGCGCAAGATAGCACCATAATTAAACTTTTAATAGAATTTTTATAAGGCCGCACAACCGTCAAGTTTTTATATTGAAAAGAACTAAAACTAAAATATGAACCTAAGATACGCATTAAATGCAGCACTCAACTTCGATGAAAAAGAAGCGACAAAAATAATCATAATAAGCGCACTTAGCGGATTCATCTTATCCTTTAGAAAATGGGGCACAGAACAATTCAACGCAAGTGCAGGCCTTACAAACCTAGTAAGTTTTTCAATAATGTTCTTAATACTATTTTTCATATTTATCTACACACAAAAAGTTACAGCGCAACTCATGGGACTTGATGCAAAACTTCACATATGGAAATACGGCCCACCAATAGGAGTCTTAGTTACAATAATGAGCTACGGACTAATCCCTTTTGTATTCACAGGAGGTGTAAAACTTACAGAGATACCTCGCCTTCGTCTTGGAAAATTCAAAAAAACCACTATTAATATACAAGAAATGTTAATAATAGGCCTCACAGGACCGCTAGCACTAATATTTTTATCACTTTTAGTATTATTTCCACTCTACCAAATAAGCAACAACAATATTTTTCTTGATATGATCTGGATAGTTAGCATAATATTACTTGTATGCGCAATACCCCTGCCCAGCCTAAACGGCCTAAACCTACTATTAAAATACCGCTCAGCCTGGCTAATATACACATTATTTGCACTACTATTATATGTGTTATTCGCACTATTAAAAAACCCCTGGATATACAGCTTCTCATTAATACTTGCAATATTATTTGCATGGCTCATCAAACTTAGTGTAAAAGACAAATATCT
>JBKHAC010000006.1:0-48055 GCA_046543095.1 Candidatus Woesearchaeota archaeon
ACTTTCTATTTTGCTATCACTTTTAAGTAGTGTTTTTAATTCAAACCCTCTAAGTCCTAGGATTGGTCATAAAGATGAAAATACAGGAAATGGAAGAATTGTGAAAGTTGGTGATAGATTTGCAGGAATTGATTGGAGCGATAAGCAATCAATTCTCCATACAATAAAAGAGAGAGAAGAACATATTCCTTATGGAAGATTTTCTTTTGAAGTTAATCCAGAAACTCTTATTACAGAAGAACATATTTTTGCTGCTGTTGATCATTCATTAGGAACAAGAGTTTATGCACTTCATTTGGATAACCTTGCTCAAATGTATAGTGATGGAACAATGGTCGATATTCATCAACCTTTATCAGAAAAAGGTGTAGATACTGGAAATCATATTCTAATGGTGCCATATAAAAAATTAAAAAAAATTTTAAGTGAGTAAGTTTTTGTTGCCCTTAATTCTTTGTCTTTATGTATCACTTCGTTCATTTGAAGGACGGCTGACTTGAGAACTTCTTCGGAAATCAGAGATTTCCTCGACCACGCCGCGCTCTCCTCCTTTCAGTCGTCGGGGCAATTAACAGGAATTTAACGGAAAAATGCTCGGCTCGCATTTTTCCCAACTTTTCCTACAGAAAAGTTCGTTTACTTCGAGATGTTAAATACAATTGAGAATAAGTCCTAAAAAAGTGGAAGGGGTTTAAATAAAAAAATTATTCAATTCTTTTCAATGTTTCATATCCTATAATATCATTCAGATTTAATCTTGCAGGATGGATTAATTCTTTACTATCTTTATCCATTAAATCGCTAACAATCAATAAGCCTGAATCAGTACTTCTATAAGAACCTACAATTAAAGGAACTTGAAATATGTCTGATTTTGATACGCTTTGATAATTTCTTGGTGCTGAACCATCTTCTTGAATTGTCAATAATGCTAATTCATATCCTTTAAGATGTGGATTATATCCTCTTTGTTCTCCTTGAATTTCTCCCCGCTTAGGGTGAAAATACAAAGGTGTATCAAATCCTTTATAGCTATCAAATCCGAATTGTCCCAAGAAATTTTTCATTTCTTCAATACTTCTAGTTTCGATTTGTTTCATAGTATAGGGAATTATATTGACATTTATAAAACTTTCTATTTTGCTATCACTTTTAAGTAGTGTTTTTAATTCAAACCCTCTAAGTATTGTCTTGATGGGTCTCATTCGCTCAGTTAATATAACGCCACTAAAAACTACTCTGTCGGTTTGCTTTGCAAATCCTCGGGGACAGCTTGCAGCCTTTCGCCTTCGGCTCACCCTCATTTAACAGCACCTTAACGGCTCCAGTCCGCAGGCTCCACCCAACTTTTCTTTCAGAAAAGTTCAGCAAATCCAAGACGTTAAATCCAATTCGAATTAATAATTGCTACTCATTAATAGTAATATTTAAAAACCGACCCTGACTCTTATAAAACATGGATCCTGAGCACTTTTCAAATTTTTTACAAGTATTATAATTTTACAAATTAAAACAAATTCCCAGAAATTCATCTAATCATTATGATGATGAAAAAGATAATGTTTCCTATAAAAGAAGAGAAACAACTGCAGAACATGTTTTTTCATGTCTTAAATTAGCAGATTTCTTCCTAACAACAGAACCTGAATTTGCAAATTTAGATAGATTAAGGTGCTATGAATTGCTTATGTATCATGACGATGTTGAAATTATTACAAGAGATACTGGAATTTCTGAACGAGAAAAAAGACAATATAAAGAACAAGAGGAAATTAAAGCAATTCCCATTCTATCTCAAAGATTACCTATTGGTCTAGACAATAAATTATTAGACCTGGATGATGAATATCGTTCAAAAATTTCAGAAGAATCTAAATTTGCAAATGGTGTTGATAAATGGGATTCTCTAGTTCACGAATTTCAATATCCATTAGACTAGGGACCGAAAGGATTTGATGAGAAAAATGTTAGAACATGGTTTCAACCCACATTTGAATATTCTCCAACTCTTATGAGCTATTTTGAGGCAACCATTCAGCATTTAGAGATTCAAGGTTATTTTAATAAGTAACGCCACATGATGAAATTATTAATTTGATTTTCTTCGGAAAACTTCGTTTCCCTCGAATGAGTCAGAAAAATGAGAAAGATTCTAATAAAAACAAGAAAAATCAAACAAGTTTGATTACATGCAAAAATTACAAATTTTCGAGCTTTGAAACTAAATTTCAAAGAATTTTTAAATAGTTGTTTTATTTTTGTGCATTATATAACGCGACTACCCGCGAATATACTTCATATAACATAAAAAAAGTAAAAAAAAATATCTTTAAGCGTTTGCAATTAAATCGAACAATTCTTTTAATTCAGATTTAACTTTTCTCTTTTCAGAAGTTGAAAGCTTAGCCGATAAGAAATCATCTCTAAGCTCGTTGTATAACACCTTAGCATCATCTACTGCGCCAGATTCAACTAATGATTTACAAGATGAAAGCTTACTTTCAAAATCATCAAACCCTAAAGACCCATCAGCACTTGATGCTGAACTTTCAAAATCATCACTTGGCGACGATGGACCTGCACCCGATTTTCTTAATAGTTCAAGAATCTTTTTCTCTTCTTCAATTAATTTGTTTAACTCTTTAGTTTTTTTATCAACATCTTTCTCTTTAGCAGAAAGTTTAGCCAAGTCATCTTTAACCTTACTTTTGTTATCTTCAACTTCTTTTCTTGACTCCTCAAGAGTTTTTTGAATATCAGACACTTGCTTCTTTAAATCCTTATGCTCAGCTGAAAGCTCCTTTTTAATTGTAGCAGCTTCTTTTTCTAATTCTTTCAAAGTTGAATCATGCTTTTCTTTAGCAGATTTTAAAGATTCTTTGAATCGCGCAATTTGATCTTTAATTTTAGCTTTTTGATCATCAAGCTTCGATAGAGCATCATTTTTCTTTGAAGCATCTTTTTCTAATTTTTCAATCTCAGAATTCTTAGATTCAATTATTTTATCAAGCTCAACAATATCTTTTTGCAAAGCATCTACTTTGAAAATAGTAGCATCCTCTTTTTTATCTAAAGACTCTTTTTTCTTATCAAGTGCATGCATACGCTTATCAATACTATTTGATTTTCTATCAATTAAATCAAGTACCTTTTTCTCTTCTTTTATAAGCGCTTTAGCATGTGCCGCAACAACTTTCTTAATTTGTTTTTCAAAAGATACAAGCAAGACTTTCTCACGAGTCTTATCTAAAATAGAATTTTTCTTTTTAGACGCAGCATCACTAATCAACTTCTCAATTTTCTTATCAGATAATCTTGCTTCTTTTTCAACTAAACTTTCAGCTTTCTTTGAGAACTGATTTTTAGTCTTCACAGGAGGCTTTACAACATCACCAAAAGAAGGCAAGTCATCTTGTTCAGAAGTCTTAGTTGATTTTGTTTTTTTAGCACCCACAGATTTAGCTATTTTTTTACTTCTTTTTTTAGATGAAGACCCCTCATTAGTTTTAACTACTTTTTTTGCAAGTTTTTTTTCTGCAACTTTTTTATTTGACGGCTTAGATGATTTCTTTACAGCCTTCTTTGATTGACTCGACGTAATAACCTCAGATACAGGCCCAGGCTCTAAAACAACATCTTTAGAGAAATCAGCGCCACTAGATTGGCTTTTGATTTTAGATTTACTTTTAGATTCTTTCTTAGTTGTTTTTTTTACAGTTTTCTTCTTAGATTCTGAATTTACAGGATCAGCATCAAAAACAGGTACAGCTAGATCTGAATTTGAATCGTCAACTAAGTCAGAACCCCACTCATTTTTATTAGATTTATTTGAAGAATTGAAACTCTCAGGATCATCTTCAAAATCAGACCTAATAGATTTAGTTGATTTTTCATAAATGCCGAGCGCAGATTTAATATTATCTAAATCCTCCGAATCAACATCATCCTCAGGCACGTTTACCTCAGATAAATCAAGATTGTCAACCTTTTTCTTTTTTGACTTTTTATCTTTAGCAGACGATTCTGCAAATAAATCATCATCAACCCCAGAAGATGAATCCAAGTCTAAGTCAGAATGATCCTCAATTTTTAATTCATCTACAGAACCATCGCCCGCAAATAAATCATCAGCTTCGTTATTAACAGAAGAATTAGACTCATCTAAATCAACATTTAATTCTATTTTAGAATCAACAACATCTTTTTTAGATTTGCCTGATTTAAATAGTTTATTAAAAAAACCACCTGATTTTTTAGCTTCTTTTTTAGAAGAATCATCTTTTACTAAATTAACATCTTGCTCCAGACCCTCTGGAGGCTTCGGAGGAATAAAATCATCCACTACAATCACCACCCTTTTTTTAAAATGAACATCACTTGCACAATCAAGCAAATATAGGCGTAAATTAAAAAACATAAAAAAAAACTAAACACCTTATAAAACAAACTTATAAGAAAGTATAAAAAGATTTATAACCACTCTGGAGTTTATAAACAAGTTTTTTATAGTAGTTTTGTAGAATAAAAAATAGATGAATACAACACCTGTTAGCGGATACCCTGAAAATCCTGAAAAAAAAACTAGACTCGAACAAATAAAAATACTAGTTGAAAGACACAATTTCTTAGTTGACCAAGTAAGCGCACTCGAGAGCGAATTTGAAGATAAAGAAGAATTACTTGAAAATTTTAAAGAATTAATAAAAAAAGACTTGAATAACGAGAAAAAAGTAATTGAACAAAATAAAGAATTAATCGACGAATGTGAGCGAGTAAAAAAAATTACAAGCAAATCATTTAAAGAAATAGTAAAAAAAACACAATATGACAAAATAAAAAAAAGAATAAACACCCTAAATTATGAAAACTACATATACAGAGATGAACTTTATCGAAAAATAAACATATAAAAAAAATTCATTTCTTCAAAACTTTCTTCTCAGATAAAATACACGCATTTAAAGATGCGATCGCGACCTCAAGTTGACTTAAATCAGGCTCCCTAGTAGTCAATCTTTGAAACTGAATACCTGGCCAGATAAGCGCACGAACAATTCCACTCTTCGAATAATACTTACCTTCAAGACGAATTAATTCATAAGCAACACCTGCAATTATAGGCAAAAGCAAAATTCTAAATGCATAATTACCCCAAAAACCAGCACCAAGAGGAATCAACAAATAAACAAGAATACCAATAAAAAATACAACAAAAACAAACGTCGTACCACAACGAGGATGAAGCTTTGAGAACTTTTGAGCATTTTTTGCAGTAAGCTTCAAACCAGATTCATAACACGCAACAACCTTATGCTCAGCCCCATGATACTCATATAAACGCTTAATATCCGGCATAAGCGATATAAAAAATAAATAAGCAACAAATATTAATATTTTAAACACACCATCAAAAACATTAACACCAATTAAAGAAGATGAACCTGCAACAAAATTTGCAAGAAACCAAGGCAAAAGCTTGAAAATAGATAAAACAAGAATGATCGATAAAGCAAAAGTAAAAAACATCTCCCTCTTCGACAAAGGCTCATCATCACCAGACTGCTCAGCAGACCAAGAAATCTCTTTAAAACCCAAACCCATAAGCTCAAATAACATAACAAAACCACGAATAAACGGCAAGGCCAAAAACTTATTACGCTCAGTTATAGAATTAAACCTGCGAGTCCTCTGTTTTAAGGTACCTGAAGGATCACGAACAGTAGTACTAATATAATTATCCGAACGCATCATAACGCCCTCAACAACAGCCTGACCCCCAATTCTAACCTTCATTTAAATAAAAAGAAAAAACAAATACTATTTAAAAGATTTGAAAAAAAAGAGAGAATTAATAAAAAAATAAGTCTTAACAACAATAAAATGGGAATATTAATCGCGTGCCTCACAACAGGCAAAGGAACATGGGCTCAAGTTGCAGAACTTATAAATAGCCACGAATGGAGCAAGATTTATTTAGTTACAAATGAATTTGGCGCAGAAAAATTCACACACACAAAAAATGTGAATTTCATAAAAATAAATTTAGACGATAAAATAAACATAATGCAAGATAAAATAATTGCAGGCCTTACAGAGTTAAAAAAAGAGATAGGCTTTCAAGACATTGCAATAAACTTCACATCAGGCACAGGACGAGAACATGCAGCAATGCTTAGTGCAATACTTAAAATAGGCTGCGGAATTAGAATAGTATACTCAGAAGATAAACAATTACTCACATTATAAAAAAAGAAAAGAAAAAAATAAAAAATACTTAATTAGCAAGTTCTGCGTCGATTGCTGATTTAAAATTTGCAAAAGGCTGAGCCCCAGCAATTAATCTTGAACCAACAAGGAAACCAGGCGTACCAGTTACACCATTAAGCTGACCTTCCTGAGTGTTTTCTGACGCCAATTGAGAATATCTCCTTGATGAGAAGCAATCATCAAACTCAGCCACATCAAGACCTAAATCCTCAGCCCAAGAAGAATAAACAGCTTCTTGACCTAAACTTTGCTGATTACGATAAACGTAATCTTTAAACTCAAAGAACGCATCTTGCTCACCTGCACACTCCATAGCATTAGCAGCTAAAATGTCAACATCATTACGCGTGAAATGTTTATACACATAAGTAATCTTATTTGTATCAACATATTCAGATTCAATAGATGAAAACGTTTCAGTATAATATCTACTGCAAAAAGGACAAGTAGCAGAAGAATATTCAACCATTAAAACTTCCCCCGAACCAAGAGTATTTGCACCTTCCAAATTAACATTAAATTCACCTTCTTCTTGAGCAGGAGGAGTAGTAGGCGCATCACCTTGATTGCCACCAACTAATGATTGAATTTCACTATAAGTTAATGCATTAGGAAAAAAGTAATCCCCATCTAAAGACATATACCACACTTCTCTTTGACCTTGAAAATCAACATTAATTGTGTATAAGCCATCTTCTTCAACAACCGAAGATACAACTAAAGGCGCAGACTGATCAGATAATAAAGCAACATATTCTCTTGCTTTAGCATCAGCTTGACTTTGCGACATCTTACTCGAACTAGATGTATCAGATGCATTTAAAACACCCAAAGTGCCCAAAACCAAACTTGCAACAAATAAAATGGCAAGAATTACAGATACAACAAGCCAAGAATTCGAGCCACCACAACAAGATTTACCTTTGTGTTCATGACCATGTTCAGAATTTTGTTTAT
Source organism: Candidatus Woesearchaeota archaeon (assembly GCA_046543095.1). GTDB lineage: Archaea > Nanobdellota > Nanobdellia > Woesearchaeales > 21-14-0-10-32-9 > 21-14-0-10-32-9. Next base: position 7,225 of record JBKHAC010000006.1, read on the forward strand.
GTTTGTGTTTCTTCAAAAAAGATCACCTCAGATCCTCAAAAATTCAATTAAAAAAATTTTTGTTTTAAAAATGAGGAAAAAACCAAATAATATAAACTTTTTTGTTTTATAACATACGAATATATAACAAGAAGCAATAAAAAAATAATCAAGAAAAATCAATAAAAACACTAAATACCAAGATTTTTCAATATTTTATTTTTATCAAATACTTCAAGATCATCATAGCCCTGACCCGTACCAATAAATATTACAGGTTTTTTTGTAACGTAACTAATACTAAGAGCCGCACCACCCTTCTCATCAACATCAGCTTTACTTAAAATAATTGCATCAATACCTATAATTTCATCATATTTTTTTGCTTGTTCAACACAATCATTACCCGTAATACTCTCGCCAACAAATAGTTTCAAATCAGGCTTATTCACACGAACAAGTTTTTTTAATTCATTCATCAAATTATCATTACTATGAAGCCTACCCGCCGTGTCAATTACAACAAAATCAAAGCCTTTAGCCTCAGCGTGACGAACAGCATCAAATGCAACCGCTGACGGATCAGAATTATAATCATGCTTAATTAATTTAATGTCAAGCCTATTTGCATGATACTCAATTTGTTGAATAGCCGCCGCGCGAAAAGTATCAGCAGCAGCCAATACAACCGACTTTTTATGATTTTTTAAATAATTGCAAAGTTTCGCAATAGTTGTTGTTTTACCAGAACCATTAACACCAATAACTACAATCACATAAGGCTTTTTTTTACTCGCTTCTTTAAGTAAATCAAGCGATTTAACAGATAATACTTCTTTAATAGAGTTATGAAGCGAATCCAAAATAATATCATTGACTTTTTTTCTTGATATTTTCTCGTTAGTAAGCTCATTTTTTAAATCTTGTTTTATCTTTTCAATAACCTCAAATGCGACGTTATTTTCAAGAAGCGCAACTTCAACATCCCAAAATAAATCTTCAAATTTTTCCTCAGATAATTTAAATTTAGTGAAAGTATCAGATAATTTTGAGAAAAAACCACGACGCTTAGGCACAGCATCTTCCTCAACATCAGAATCATCAACAACGACATCGTCAACATCATCAACATCAGAATCATCAACTACATCATCAACATCATCAACTACATCACCGACATCAGAATCATCAACTACATCATCAACATCATCAACATCAGCACCATCAACCACATCATCCTCAATCCCTGAAGTTTCTTTTTCAGCTATTAGTGCCTCATCTACTTCTTCTTTTGGAATTTCTACTTTTTCTGATTCTTCATCTACTTTTTTAGAAAATTTTCCTACAACATCATTTAACTTTTTCTTTAAAAACCCAAACACAACGAATCACCCACGCAATAAAATTTAATAATTAAATGCATTAATTAAACATTACAAACTTAAATAATTATCTTAAATACTTACTTTGGCACATCTTGAAGTAAATTATAAACTGCTTCAATTTTTTCAATTAAAACTTTTTGATTATTTTTAACATCTTCTTCTTGAATTTCAATTATTTTAATCGCATCAGGAATAGATTTTTTTGAAACAACATCAGAGCCAATATTAACATATAAGTCTTTATTTTTAATTTCCGCCTCAACATAAACCCCATTTGCAATAGGAGCCAGAACAGATTTGCCCGATTCTTTTTCAAATTCAATTAAAGCATCTTTTGTTCTTTTTAAATTAAGCAAACTACGCTCAACTTGCTCAAGTAAATCTTGATAATAATTTAATTCAGACATAATTTGCTGATATTCTTTTTGATCCATAACTATAGCCCCTCAATTTAAAAAACCAAGCGCCTCATCAGCATTATTAATTTCAGGCCCACCCGAATTTGAACCTATAACGAAACCATTCGAATTACACAAAATACCTGAACGAACATAAGGACTGCCCATATTCACAGAGCCAGGAGTTGCAACAACATCAAATACTTTTTCAAGTAATTTCTGATCATCCCGCGTAAAATCATTACTCATCAAAGCACATTTTTTAGACATATTTAATACAACGAGACTACCAACAGAAAAAACACCACCTAATTTTTCCCTGTATGTCTCAATATTTAATAAATCTGCAATTTTTTTCTCTTCAACCTCAGTGAATTCTTTGCTCAAAATAGCAGATTTCGAACCTACAACTAAATTATTTCCAAGACAAGTTAATTTAGTATCAAAAACCTCAAAAGGAACATTTAATTCTTCTAAAACTTTACGTTCATCATCAAATATTATGCTTGGAACAATAAGTTTATTATTATTACCTGCAACAAACACACCTATTAAAGATGTACCTGCAATTGTTATTTTGTGAACAGGAACTTTTAGAACCTTAGATATATCATTTGCAATATCATCAGGAATTTCTTTACCTAATAGCGCGACATTATCATTTACAAAACCATAAAGCCCTATGTTTTGAATACCATTAAAATTAATTGTGAGTACATGCATTGTAATTTATGAGAAAAAAGCGTGCGTATAAAAAGGTTTGTCTTATCAAAACTTTAAAGAATAAAGATATAAATCACCCCAACACAAACAAAACCAACTAAACTCAACAAACAATATATTACTAAAAAAACTAACATACTAAAAACTATTTTAATATACACATTAATCATCAAACAACATTTAACTCTTTAATAATTAAAAAACTAAAAAACCTCAAAATTTTTAAAAAACCTCAAAAAAGGCTTATTTAAGAAAAATAGAATAAAAAAAAGCTATTTAAATCAGCAAAAACAATTTAAAAAGATGTTAAATCTTAAAAAAAGACAGTTTTATTAAATTAAAACTTTAAAAAAAACAAAATATTTATAAATAACAACATATTAACTAGCATTATGGGCTTTGACGGAACATATACACTCGATGAAAAATTAAAAGAAAAAAGTAAAAGCAGCAAAATAAGCAAATTAGCAATAGGAACACTCACATTATTTCTCGCATACAACACAACATACGAATCAATAAGACCAACAATCACCGGAAAAGTACTCGGCGGAAAATTCTCAAATAACACCCCCTCCGAAATATATGTATCAAATCAACAAACAAATACAATAGACACATTATATTTAGGTACAGACCCAGCATTCGAAATCACAATGGGAAGACCCGAAACATTTAAAGGACGCGCAGAGGAACTTAAAGAAAAATTAACACCCGGAACCCTAATACAGGCAAACCTATACAAAAACAACAAAATATATTCTTTTGAAAATATACAACTTGACGAAAAACCACACCAAAACACAAAAATAAGTTTTTTTTAAGATAAGCGAAGCCTACAGAGCAATTCAAGCAAAGTAGCAGAACTCCATGCCTGATTTAAACAGCCACAAGATTCAAGATTTTTAGCAGAACTAACTTCAGCACAAAATCCAATAAAACCAGACGATTTACACTCAAATACACTCGCATCTTTAATTTTCAATATGAACGAAGAATACTTCTTAAAATCCAACACAAACATAGAAATAGCTGCAATATTATTTATAAAAAACCAAGAATCTCCCCTATGATAACTAACATTATCCATACCCGAGTACGTATCTTTAAATAAATAATGAGACTTCGCAATACTCGAAAACCCCCCCCAATCAAGCCAACACTCACTTAATACGAAATCAAATGTTAAATTCCACTGAGACTTAGATGCAAGAGAAGGATAAGCATAATACGCCAAAAAAACATTAGGCCTAGGCGTTAAATCAAGCACACCATCTTTCACACCATCAAAAATAATATTGTCTTTAATTAATTGATTTCTAATCAAAGTTTTCTTTTTAGCAAACAAATGCCCAAACCTCGACACACCCACCAAATCACCAGCTATTTTTCTTAAAAGAATTTTAAGATCAAGTGCAGACAAATAAAGCGCCTGAATCTCAACCCTCGCACCCTCACGAGTATCAAAAAAATCAGGATCAGTCGTATCCATCCAAGTCTCCTTCGGACCATTATAAACAAGACCTTTATACGACTTCTTTTTACAGGCAGACAAAAATAAATCAAGCTTATTTTCAATTAACTCAAGCTCATTTTTTTTAAAAACAACATATTTAGATTTTTTTAAAAACAAAGAAATTCTTTGAAAAAGCCACCCCGTAGCATCAGCACTACCAAGAACACTAGATGGAAAACGATTAGGCAAAATACCTGATCCCCCAATAGTATTCAAATTACGCAAAATAATCATTTTTGCTAAATCAAATTTGTTTTGATGAAAAAGACCCGTTAAAGAAAGGCACTCATCACGCCCCCAAACTTGATAAAACCAAGGATAACCCGCAAAGATTAAAGGCCCACCACGAGAATTAAATTTGACACAAGAAGAAAAAGCACGACTAACATCAAAAATAACATCACCAACAGAATCCGCTAATTTTTTTTGAGACACAACTCCAAATTCAACATCATCACCTCTATCTTTTGCAATAACCCTTGCATTAACTACTGCTTCTTCCTCAGATGAACCAAAACCAAACGTTAAATTTTGAGCAACACCCTCAAGCAACCTAAATACATGAATATCGCAAGACGCTTTACGCACAGCATCATACGGATAAAATTTTTTAACCCAAGAAGAAATTAAATTCTTACTCTCAAGACCTTTAATTGCAAGATACCTAGTAAATGATAAATTATTTAAAGAATTATCAGAAAATTTTTTATAACAAACAATAAACAAATCATCCTTTTCATAAAACTCATAAATCCTCCCAGAATCATCAAAATCATGAATAGAGCGAAAATCTAAATCAACCACAATTTCTTGACTCACCCCACTTTTTAAAAAAAGAGTACTATCTGATAAAAAATACTCAAAATCCCCCTTAATAAAATCAACTACCTTGAATAAATCCCACTTTCTTTCATTAAATAAAAACCAACCCTGATATGCTGAGAAATCACGTTTAGACATACAAACATAACTACCAAGCAAATTCGTTTTGAAAAGACAAACATCATTCATCACGAATAACCCCGCGATCCTTCAAATTAACTTTTTTTAAAGAACCAAGAACCTTCGCCTCACTACCAATAAAACTCTCATCAAGCAAACCAGATTCAACCAACGCACCCTCACCAACAATACTATTGCTAATTATAGAACTTGAAATCTTAGCACCCTGACCAATAGACACATTAGGCCCAATTACCGAATTTAAAATTTTGACACCACCCTCAATAAAAACAGGCCTTATTAACACATTAGATTTAGCAAGAGATGCGGTTTTTTGATCGACGATTAACGCTTTATGAGCTTCAAGAAGCCTTTTTTTAGTACCACAATCAAGCCAACTAGAAACTTTCCTAGGCAAAATACGCGCACCTCTATTAATCATTATTTGAAAAGCATCAGTTATTTGATATGCCCCTTTAGTTAAAATCTTATTTTTAATCAAATAAGCAATAGCATCAAAAAGCTTATCAGACGATTTTACATAATACATACCAACCATGGCAAGATCAGATACAGGAGTCTCAGGTTTTTCAATAAGCCTCGAGATAAGACCATCATGAGTAAAAACAACACCAAATAAACTAGGATTATCAACTTCCTTAGTCCAAATAATAGCATCACCCTCTAATTTATCTAACGACTTCAAATTAGCTTTAAGAATAGAATCAGCAAATAAAATTAAACAAGACTCAGATGACATAAACTTTTTTGCACCATAAATTGCATGAGCCACGCCTTTTTGATTTTTTTGAAGAATATACCTCACTTTAAATTTGAAATTGGCAGCAATAAGCTTTTTTAAAGCAGAATCATCACTATCAACAATGAAAATAACCTCAGAGAAATCAAGGGATTTAACTGCATCAAGAACCCTAAGCAAAATAGGTCTACCTGCAATACTCATAAGCGGACTTGGCGGCGAGAAATTAGCCGCATTTTTATACTGCCTACGAGCCATAGGAATAATTAATTTCATTAAAAACAACCTCCCCTAATTACAAGATAATAACACATTTATTTAAATGTTTCTTAAAACTAAAATTAACCCCTCATCAAACACTTAAAATAAAAAACAAACAAACAAACAAACAAACAAACAAGAATATGAACCTCCTCATAAAAACATAAACATCAATAAAAAAACATATGTTCACGAAAGAAATTAGTTTTTCTTGGAAACTTATTAATCTTATCAAGCGACTTCAAATGAGCTTTACGAAGTTTAAACGCCTCATTTGTTGAAATACCCGAAGATGTCGAAAACGAAATTTTAGGATCTAACAAAGTCCTCTTTTCCTCAACAATATCCATAACAGAGTATTTATCCGGATTAGCATACACTAAGGAACCCTTTTGAAGACCAAAAACAGAGCTTAAAACCAAATCTATGTTACCCGCATTATCTTTTAAAAATGCAAGCGTTTGCAAAAATTCATCTTTACTCTCCCCCGGAAACCCAAACATAATATAAACTGTGTTAATAATACCTGATTCTTTTGAATTTTTAAGAATTAAAGACACATCCTCACTTTTCGTAGCTTTAGACATCAAATTCAAAATACGATTAGAACCAGACTCAACACCCCACATAACAAATTTCAAACCAGACGCTTTAAGTTCAGACAATACCTCTTTAGTAAAATCCCCAGTAGGTTTTAACTGGCAAGCCCATGTGCAGCCATACTTTTTAAAAATTTTCGCCAAATCAATAAGACGCCCAGAGTGAATCATATCATCAATTAAGAAAAAATATTTAGAACCACTATTTTTTATAGTATCCTCAATGAATTCTAAAGAAAATTCTTCATACTTTTTGTTTGAAAAATGAGAACAAAACGCGCACCTTTTATAATAACAAGTAGATGACGTTTTTAGAGGCAAAACAATATCAGGCGTGAAATAATTAGATAAAGGATAAATTGAAAAATCAAGATAAGCCTCTTTTTTAATTGAAATATTCAAGTAATTAAATAAAGCAACTTCATCAGAGAAGAATAAGTCAGATTCTTTTTTTAAAGGTAAACTCACAGCAGGACCACCAACAATAGTCTTAATACCCCTCTCTTTTAATTTTTTAATTAATGCAAAAGCATAAAATACTTGACTTGAATAAACAATACTAAATGCTACAATTTTAGGATTTGACAACAAAATATGATTAAACATCAAATCAAAGCCATCAGGCAACAACCCCCCAACAACCAATTTATTATTTTTAGAATATAAATTATTGAAATCTTCCCTCGCCCTAGTTGAAACTTCTTTGTAATCACCCCACGAAGTGTTAGTTTTTTTAAAATAATCTTTATACTTAGGAAAAAACTGCGCATGAAATAACACATTTAAATCAAGTGCACCAATTACTAAATTAGAGTTTGCTTTTATTTTAGAGTATAAATTAGTAATAGAGTATGGCGGCGATGCCGGAGTACAAAAAGGAGGATAAACAAATAATACATCCTTTTTTTTATCAGAGTTTTTATTAATCATAAGCATTTAGAAAAAAGATGTAGTTTAAATAATTAAACATATTCTAAAGATAATACAATAAGAAAAAAATAAAGAAAGATTAACAAAATACAAGATGAGATTACACCAATTTTTAAGTAAAAGCGGAGAATTCAAATTAAAAGAAGATGCAATTTTAGCAATAATTAAAGGAGAAATACGCATAGGCAATAGAGTCATAATAAATCAAAATTATTTTTTTAATGAGAAAAAAGAAAGAGTATATTATAAAGATAAAATTTTAAACATCAAGCCAAAAATTTTGCTTGCAATAAATAAACCAAGAGGAATTTTATGCTCAAAACTCACAATGCAAGATAAGAATTTAAATAAAAAATCAATTTATGAACTAATACCCCCAAAATATCTGCATTTATCTTGTATAGGACGATTAGACGAGGATAGTGAAGGTTTATTATTTATGACCAATGATGGAGATTTTTTACATAAGATAATATCTAAAGAAACAAATGTTTTAAAAAAATATTATGTAGAATTAAAAGAAGACATAACAAAAAAAAAGTGCGAACAACTCGAGAACGGAGTAGAAATAGAACTTGAAGAAAATAGACACAAAACAAAATACAAAACACAAACATGCCAAGTTAAGCAACTCGACAATAATAAAATTGAAATAATACTTTTTGAAGGCAAAAAAAGACAAATACGCAAAATGATCGACACGATAAATAATAAAGTAAATTTACTTAGACGAATACAAATTGGAAATTATAAGTTATTAGATTCTAACTTAAATTATGGAGACTTCTTAGACATCACAGATTATAAAACTAAAATATGAATTCATGGAGAAAAATATGAGCCGAGGGGGATTCGAACCCCCGATCTACAGCTTAGAAGGCTGTCGCCCTATCCAGGCTAGGCTATCGGCCCATTTCAGTTTTATTTGAAAATCACGTTTCATTTATAAAATTTTATAAAACTTGAAGCATTTCGCCTTAATTATGAGCAATACAAAGAGAGTCATATACAAATTTCCACACACATTTAAAGACGATAAAGGCAAAATTCGAGGAGATTTGTTTGAAAAACATATAATCAATACAGATAAAGAGTTCCATTTTAGTGCAGGAATACTTAAGTTAGAAGATTTTGAGAGAGAAGGACTTATTGAATTAAATAAACACAAAATATCAATATTTAATGCGACATTCAACGATGAATATTCAAAGCTTAAACGAGGCGCACAAACAATTTCAAAAAAAGACATAGGCCCAATCATTACTAGAACAGGAATTAATAGAAATAGCACAATTATTGATGCCGGCGCAGGAAGCGGAGGACTAACTTGCTACCTTGCAAGCATAGCAAAAAGAGTAGATACATTTGATGTGAATGAAAAAAATCTTGAAGTGACAGAAAAAAATGTTAAAAGACTCAAGCTCGATAATGTTAAGTTAGAGTTAAAAAATATTTATGAAGATACTTTATTTTTAGAGGAAGAATACGATGTTTTCACACTCGATGTGCCCGAACCTTGGCAAGCACTTCAAACAGCTAGCAAAACACTCAAATTAGGAGGATACCTCGCAGTCTACACACCCAATATAATGCAAGCGAGAGAAACCATATTAAATATGCCAAAATCATTATTTCACGAAGAGAGCCTCGAAATAATTGAGCGAGAGTGGACTATAAATGATAGAGTATCAAGACCTATTACAAAAGATTTCTCACACACAGCATTCCTGATATTTTTTCGAAAAATAGGAAAACACACAAAAAAATAAAGCGAAAATCCTAAAACTCGCATATCCCAATCGCAGCAGAGCTGCAGAGTACTGTCGCAAATTTTCGCTGGCGGATTTTCTTCTCAATTACAAATTGAGTCTGAAGTCGCCCGCGAAGCAGCAAGGTATTAAAGCCAATTTGAAATAAACACCTTGATTCAGGGAAAAAAACGAAAACCTTACGAAATAATGTAGTATTTTGTATATTAACTGATTAAATTCTACACTAAACCGCTTTTGTTTCAGAAAAATGCTGAAACAAACAAAACAACACTAGAAAAAATCATTATATGTTTCAGCAAATAAATACATAGAATTGAAACAAAAAAAAGTGGTGAAGAAAAAAACCAAAACAAATTGGGGGATGATATAAGTGCTAAAAGAAAAAGAACTACTCTTACTTAGCCACTTTAGACGCGACGCGAGAATAAGCCTAACCAAGCTTAGTAAACTTACAAAAATACCTGTAAGTACAATATTTGACAAACTAAAAGATTATGAAACAAAAAGCCTAATTAAAAAAAGCACAGCAATAATCGACTTTAGAAAACTAGGATATGAAATTAGAAATCAAATACTAATTAGCGCAAATAAAGAAACAAAAGAAGACTTACAGAAATTTTTAATTAAAAACCCGAAAGTCAACACAATATATAGAATAAATAACGGATATGACTTTTTAATTGAAACAATATTTCGCAACATGAACGAGATGGACGAATTCATGCGAAGCCTAGATGAATTTGAACCTCTACAAAAAAAAGAATTCTTCATCATGGAAGATCTTAAACGAGAAGAATTTCTCGCAGACAAACAAGACTACCCACTAAAAACAACATTTTAAGGCTGCACGCAACAAATTTAAGGCTCTGTTAAAAACAACCCACCCCCACAAGAAATTACACAGAGCCTTACCTTTTTTTAAAAAAATTCTAATTAAGAGGATAAAATTAGTTTAAATAAAAACTTTTTATAATCATAAAAACTAAAATAATTTATTTTTATTATAATTTTTAATTTTTTTATCATATTTTCTAATCATAAAAAATAAAACGAAAATCCTAAAACTCACATATCCCAATCGCAGCAGAGCTGCAGAGTACTGACGCGAATTTTCGCTGTCAGATTTTCTTCTCAATTACAAATTGAGTCTGAAGTCGCCCGCGAAGCAACAAGGTATTAAACCCAATTTGTAATAAAACGAAAGAAAAAATTACTCACGCTCTTTATAAATTAATTTCTTTTTCTTCGACATCAATAAATTAAAAACTTTACTTGCAACAACTTCTTTATCAAGCAAATTCTTACGACGAGCATACTCTTCTTTAGTATAACCCGTCTCAGAGAGCTTAGTTTTAAAAGGACCAAGAATTGCAACTTTAACTTGAACATCCTTTTTTTGAGCCAAAGGCTCACGCTCAAGAAGATCCGCCAAGTGCTCAACCACTCTCTTAGATAAACCATAAAGCCCAGGATTAGACGGAAGATTAGAGTGCCTCGATGAAATCATCAAAACCCTCGCATCAGATGAGAGTTTAGGCAAAACATGCTTTGTTACAAGCCATGTGCCTTTAACATGCACCGAGAACAATAAATCAAAGTCACTAACAGATGACTCAAACGTCGTTGCTCTTCGCATAACACCCGCATTATTAATCAAAAAATCTACATCACCAAGTTTTTTTAACGCGCGCGTAACTTGCAATTCATCAGTAATATCCACTTTGAAGAATTCTTTGTTTTTTTGAGACCTACCTTTAGTCAAATCAAAACTTATAACTCTAAAATTATTTTCTAAAAATAAAGATGAAAGAGCATAACCAAGACCATGCTCACCACCTGTGATTAATACAGTTTTCATCATATTTTACCTACTAAATCCATACCCGGTTTTAATGTTTTCGAACCAGGCTTCCAACTCGCAGGACAAACCATACCCTCATTTTCAGATACAAACTTAGATGCTTGAAGCTTCCTTAAAATTTCATTTATGTTACGACCAATACTGTTGTCATGAACATCACTAGCCTTCAACACACCATCAGGCGAAATTATAAATGAGCCTCTCAAAGATAAACCCTCCTCTGGAAGATATGTGTTAAATAATCTACATACTTTACCTGATGGATCTGCGAGCATAGGATATTTAATTTTACCAATTGCAGGCGAGTTATCATGCCAAGCCTTATGCACAAAAGCAGTATCAGTACTAACACTTATAATTTCCGCATTCTCTTTTTTAAATTCATCATATAAATTAGCAGCCTCTTCAAGTTCAGTCGGACAAACAAAAGTGAAGTCCGCAGGATAAAATAGCAGCACCACCCACTTACCTTTATAATCAGATAAACTAATTTTTTTAACTTCACCCTCATGATATGCTTCAGCCGAGAAATTTTCTACTACATCACCAATTTGTGTCATTTTATCACCTAAATACAAGGAAACTGAGCACAATATAAAAAAGTTACTAATGGCGACCATTAAAAATGCAAAGAAAACAAGAAAAAAAATAAAACACTCAAATCATGAAAATTTACCTAAAGAATCCATCACCCAACTAACTTAGAGCGTAGAACTAAACAAGTTCTTTAAATACAACTTTTAAAGATACTAGAAAGACTTTTAGTTTTTTGCACAAAAAAACGAAATTTTCTTAATATAAATTCTTAGCAAAAATATATAAATGAAATACTTGTTGCAAAAAAAGTATGGAAACACACATAATAAAATACGGCGGATCATTCGTCATATCAGGCGAAAAGTACAACCAAGACGCACTAGACGAACTAGTAAAACTTGCAGAAGAGAACACAGAAAAACAATTCGTATTCATAATAGGCGGCGGAAAATTATGCAGAAACATAAATATGCACGCAAAACCACTCCTTGAAGATGCACTAGGAGATAAAAGCGATGAGCAATTAAACATCGCGCTAGATGAACTTGGAATTGCAGTTACAAAAATAAATGCAAGATACGTTCGAGCATACCTTGAAGAAAAACTCACAGACAAAAGAGTATATGAAGACATAATAGATTACCCTGAAGTTGCAGTTAAAACAAATAAACAAGTAATTATAGCTGCAGGATATAAACCCGGAGTGTCAACAGATTATGATATGATGCTCTTAGCTAAAGCATACTCAGCCACAACAGCAATAAAAATATCAGATTTCCCAATAGTACTCAATGTTAAACCACTAGACTTTGACAAAACAAAAATACCAGAATACACCCCCATGCCAAAAATAACATGGGAACAAATACTCGACCTCGTCGGACGAGAATTTATCGCAGGAGGAAACTATCCCCTCGACCCACCAAGCGCGATTCTCGGCAACAACATAATAAAAGAAAAACCAAACTTCACCTTATACATAGGTCAAAAAGAACAACTAAACAAAATGCTAAAAGGTGAAGACTTCTACGGAACAATAATACAAAACAAATAAACACCAAAAAATATCTTTTTAATTTTATTTTTTTAATAATTTATTACCAAATAACTTTCAATAAAATTTATAACTACACAAAATAAAGTAAACAATAAAGCAAAGCTTTGGAGGGAACATTATGCACGCATACATATTAGTAGCACTCGACGATAGAGGCGTTGAAGACATAGTCGAAGAATACCGCGACATGATAGAAGTTGAAGACGCACACATATTATTTGGAGAATGGGACCTCATCATAAAAATAAACGCGAAAGCACCCGAAGACGTTGCAAGATTTGTCCTAGAAAAAGTTCGAAGCCGAGACGAAGTTCGACTTACAAGCACCCTCATTGTTGCAAAATAAACCTATTTCTTTTTTTCAAATAGCCACTAAAATAATATGAAAAAAATAAGATTAGAGATGACACAGCGAACGATATTATAAAAATATTTTTTGCAAAACTCATAAAAAAAGATGCAGGAAAGAGCGTAATTAGCAAACTATCCATTGGAAAAATCCAATTACCCTGAGGAAAAAACACCACATGAAATACATTGAATACAGATCCAAAATCAATTAAAATAACAAATAATAAAAACAAAAATAAACCTAAAGCAATAATAGATGCAATTTTTAATTTTTTAAAAAAAACAAATAAATCCAAGCACAAATTCTTAAAATCAGACAACTCTTTTTTTGAAAACTTTCTTGAATTAAACTTTCTTAATGAGTTAAATTTAAAATTATTAGTTTTAAAAACTAAAACAAAATAAAACAAGATTAAAGACAAGAAAAATAAAGAACCAAACCTAAACACGTTAAATAAAATACGAACATCAACCATATGACTTGCCTCACCAGATGTGAAATTTGAATCTAAATTATCTTTTAATAACAGAAAATCATGAACATTTAAATATAAATCACCCGCATCAGCAAGAGCCTCACTTGCACCAGTATTTTTTACATGATGAAAATATAGAGGCGATAGCGATACAAAAGACGGCACACCAAAAACTAATAAAAACACAAAAAAGAAAATTAAAAAAGGACTTATAATTTTTTTTAACTTAATTAAATTAATCATTTAGTATAATAAAGCGTACCCTCAGATTTTTGTTCTTTATCTTTTTGACTCAAAGGCTTATTAATTCTAGGTCTACCCGACTCCTCATCACGCCTAAATGTAATATCAAGCTCTTTTAAGAAATGATTCATACCCTCAGCCAAACTAACAGGACCTAGAGTCGAACCACTAATTGCAGGCGTACCTTCAAAAATCAAAAGCTTCTTCGATAAATAATCAAGAAATAATAAGTCATGATCAATAATTAACGCAGCCCTACCAGAATGCGACATTAAATCACCCAAAATTTTAGACATACTAAGACGCTGCTCAACATCAAGATACGCAGACGGCTCATCTAAAACATATAAATCCGCTTTTTGACTTAAACATTTCGCAATCGCGACACGCTGAAGCTCACCGCCAGATAATTCGTTTAAAGTCTTATTAAGCAAAGGCTTAATTTGAAGAGGCACAATTAACTGAGCATCATATTTTAAAGCATCCTGCAAATAAACCATAACAAGATTATCACTTTTATACAAATACTGAGGCTTATAAGAAATTTTTAATTCCTCAAGAACATTTTCCTCAACTTTAATATCCCCCGTAACTAAACGAGCAAAAGTAGTCTTACCAATACCATTCTCACCAAGAACACCCACAACATCACGACGCATCAACTCACCAGCTGAAACATCAAGTTTAAAACGTCCAACAGTATGAGAAATATCACGCCAAGAAGTCAAATGCTCAACCGATGCAACTTTATCATCAGGACTCTTCTCAAATACAATTTTATGATCACGAAAACGCATATTCTCATCACGAATAAAACCCTCAAGATAAATGTTAATACCTGCCTTAGTTGATTTAGCCAAACTCACAATACCATACTCACCTTCAGCGCCATACATTAAATGAATTAAATCAGCAAGATAATCAAGAATAATAATATCATGCTCAATAACCATGACCGCAGTATCCTCATTAGCCAAAGACTTTATGAATTTACTAATTTTAATCCTCTGCTTAATATCAAGATAAGACGTAGGCTCATCAAACAAATACAAATTAGCTTTTTTTAAAACAGTAGCCGCAATCGCGACACGCTGAAGCTCACCACCAGAAATATGCGCAACATCACTATCAAGCAACTTCTCAAGTTCAAGTATTCTCGCAAGTTCATCAAGCCTATCCGTTTCATTAACCTTAACTAAAAGCTCACGAACAGTACCCTTAAACTGCTTCGGAATCAAATCAACTTGCTGGGGCTTATATGCCACCTTAATCGAACCAGACTCAAGACGCTCAAAAAAAACTTGCGCCTCCGTACCTTTAAAGCGCTCAATTAAATCTTTATACGACGCCTTCTTATCAAGCTCACCAAAATTAGGCCTAAGTAACCCCGCAATAATGTTCATCGCAGTACTCTTACCAACACCATTACGACCAATAATCCCCACAACTTTACCAAAAATAGGAATAGGCAATTTATAGAGCGCAAAACCATTAGGAGGATACCTATGAATAGGATCTTGATTGAGTTCATCCGGTAAATTAATCATGCTAAGCGCCTGAAACGGACATTTATTAGCAGCAATCCTATCCGCATCAGTTATAACAGATTCATTAACTTTAACTTTACCATCATCATCTTTAACAATAGCCTCCATACCTGCACGATTACTCGGACTCACACGCATACAAAGATAACCCCCACAACCAACAGGATTACACCGATCTTTTTTAACAATCATAATTCTTTTTCTCATAAAGACTAGAGAAATGCCCATAATTTAAAAGATTTTGGAAAAAATTTATTAAAAACAAAAAAATAAGAAGAAAATAAAGAATATAAATAAAAAAACTAATACAAACGAGGCAAAACAAAAATGAGTGAAAAAACACCAACAATAGCAATACTTGCAATAATTTTTGCAGTAATATTACCAATTGTAGGCGTAATACTAGGCATAATTGCATTAACCAAAATAAATAAAACACCAGAAAAAAAAGGAAAAGGTCTCGCCATCGCGGCAATAATTGTAGGCGGAATATTAACCCTACCAATACTATTTGCATTAATAGGCGCATTTGCATATTTTGGAGCATTAAGCCCCTCAAATGTGATGCTTACCCCCTAAGATGTAATGCAAATCTACACAAACTAAATTTAATAAACCATTTTTATTTTTATTTCATTTAAAAAAAACATTAATTCTAAAATAATAATACAAGAAAGTAAAAGATACCAATTAATATGAACACACTCCCAGATATTATTGATAAGTATTTCTGATTAAATTTCTTTGCAAAAAACCTGCCTACAAAAATAGTTGCAAAAGAAATTAAACAAAGAGCAACGAAAGATGCTAAAAATACAAGAACAGGACTAAAATTTAACGCAAAAGCGCCCGAAGCTATCTGAGATTTATCACCAAACTCAGATAAAAAAACAAAAATAAAACTAGCAAAAAAAGGATGATGCAAATTTTTTAATTTGTAATCATCATTTGAATGATTAAAAACAATAAGTAAACCAAACAATAAAAAAAGAGAACCCGCAAAAATATTAATTAACAACTCCGATAAAAAACCCGATATTAACGAGCCAAAAAAAACAGCAATAACAGATGATAAAAAGAAAGCTAAAACAACCCCAAAAACAAGTTTTTTCAAATCATTATTTTTAGATGATAAAGCAAAAATTGCAAGCTGAGTTTTATCACCAAACTCAGATAAAGCCACAATTAAAAACGGAACCACAAAATCAACGAAACCAACCATTAAATAAAAAAAACAAAAACCAAAATATATAAAACTTACTTCTCAAAATTATAAAAACAAACAATACACAAAAATAACAAATACACAAGACACCCCCCATACTTAATTTTATAAAGTGTTATTAAATTCTTCTAAATTAGATGATGAGCGAGAGAAATTATTTCCCATACGACAATATACGAGGAGTGCAAGAAGTATTAATAAAAGCAGTAAAGCACGCAGCAACCTCAGGACACAACTTAATTGCACACGCACCAACAGGACTTGGAAAAACAGCAGCAAGCATAAGCCCCGCACTTGAAGCTGCAGCTGAGAGCGGGAAAACAGTCTTCTTTTTAACATCAATGCACACACAGCACCTAATTGCACTTGAGACAGTTGAGCAAATAAATAAAAAATATGACGCAAAAATAGTATGCGTAGATGTTGTTGGAAAAAAACATATGTGTTTGCAAGAAGGAGTAGCAGATATGAACACCAAAGATTTCGCTGAGTACTGCAAAATACTACGCGAAGATAATCGCTGCTCATTTTATTCAAGACTCAAAAGCGGCGAGGAAGAATCATTCGAATCAAAAACCGCCATATCAGAGCTTAAAGCAAAAAGTCCATGCTCCACCCAAAAAGTTATTGGAACATCAAGAAAACACGGCCTATGCCCATACGAAACATCACTTAACGTCGGGAAAAAATCAAATATAATAGTTACAGATTATTATTACTTGTTCCACCCAAAAATTAGAGATTCATTCCTCCGAAAAATAAATAAGGAAATTGAAGATGCAATAATCATCGTAGATGAAGCACACAACCTACCCCGACGAATTACTGATCTTGCAAGCGAGCGCCTAACAAGCATAGTAATAAACAGAGCAATGAGCGAAGCCAAGGATGCAAAAGCAGGCAGATTATTCGACATACTCAAAGAAATACACAACATACTAGAAAATTATGCAAAGAAAAGAGAAGACATATACGTTGATCGCGAAGACTTCATATCACAAATAGATAAAATCACAGATTATGAAACACTAATAGATGACCTTGAAGATACCGCGAACGAAGTTCGACGCGAAAAGAAACAATCATACCTTGGAAGCGTTGCAAGTTTTTTAAATAACTGGCTCGATAATGATGAAGGATACACAAGAATATTTCAAAGCGTGAAAGGATTTAAAGACGACATACTAGTTCTAAATTATAAATGCCTAGACCCCTCAATAATCGCAAAACAAGTAATCCCAAACGCACACTCAACAATACTAATGTCAGGCACACTAACACCAACAAATATGTACCTCGACATACTAGGATTTGATAAAAAAAGAACAGAAGAACTATTACTTAAAAACCCCTTCTCAGAAGATAATAAAATAACAATGATTGTACCGAAGACATCAACAAAATACTCAATGAGAAGTGAGGCACAATACAAGGAGATAGGCGAAATATTATCCAAAATGATAAATAAAATACCTGGAAATAGCGCGGTATTTTTCCCAAGCTTCAAATTAAGAGATTCAGCATACGAATACATGAGGCGCGCATGCGAGAAAACAATATTTATCGAACACCCCGGAATGATGAAAGATGAAAAAGAAGAATTACTCGAAAAATTCAAGCAATACAAAGAGGACGGCGCAACACTACTAGGAGTCATCACAGGAAGCTTCGGCGAAGGAATAGACCTACCAGGAGATTACCTCAAAGGAGTCATCATAGTAGGACTACCCTTGCAAAAACCAGACCTCGAAACTAAAGCACTAATAGATTACTACAACAAAAAATTCGGAAAAGGATGGGACTACGGATACCTATTCCCAGCATTCAACAAAACACTACAAAGCGCAGGGCGATGCATTAGAAGCGAAACCGACAAAGGCGCAATAATATTCCTCGATGAAAGATATGCATGGCCAGGATACTACAAATGCTTTCCAGAGACCTGGAACATAAAACAAACAATGATGTATGAAGATGAAATAGAAAAATTCTTTGAAAAACACGAATAATAATAACAAAATGAAACAAAAAAGAAAATCAATCATTTAATTTATATGTTGAAATAGATTCATTAATAAGATTATGCGCATAAATTTTATTTTCTAAAAATTTATCTTCTCGAGCCTCAACTTTATCAATTTTGCCACCCAACCACGCGCCACTAACACCACCACCAATAACGCTCAAGAGCGAACTAGAAAAAGACAAAATATGATTTAAAACATAATCATTAACACCTTGAGTTGAATCGGAAAACAACAGATAACTAATAGCACCCCCCGTTAACATACCTATAACTACACCCCCTTGTAAATTAGAAATTGGCGCAGACCTATTTTTTAATTTAACACTCACCTTATTAACATCATTATTTGCTAAACAAAAATCATCCTCAAACTTATCCTCTAACGAAACAACCATTTTTTTCAAAGAAATAACATGATTATATTTATCTTTTTGCGCAAAATCATCCGCAATTAATTTCGCAACATTCCTAAAATAAACTTTTTTCTTTTTAGGAGATGAAACACACTCAGGATGAACTTTTACCTGATACTTAACAAGAAAATAATCAGCCAAATCACGCGATTTAGATACGCCCAGCGCATTTAACTTTAATTCACGACGCTCATCAATTTTATCAACATACAGCTTTTTAATATTTTCAAAGACAGATACCATAACAATTACTACAAAAAACACAATTTATAAACTTTTCTAAAAAAACCACTTAGAAGTTAAAACAAGCCCAAACAAAAGCCTGCAACTAATTCTCTTTTAGCTTTAGCTTTTTTTAACTCATACAATAACTCAGCCCTATCCTCATCACTTAAACCATTACTCATAAAAAAAACACCTCAAATAAAAATTGAAAAAGTTAGAGGGCACTTCCCCGCCCTAAAGGGTTAACCTTCAGTTAACTTTTTAGCTAACGCTAAAAAGCGAGGATTCTTCCACTCTAACTTTAGCAAATTAGCGAGGGAAAACATCCTCAGCCTAAAGGCGACATTTTTTTGCTTAACGCAAAAAAATTGAGGATTTCTTCCGCTCGTAATTTAAACACGAAGACGTGCTTAAAATAATTCAAAAACCTCAACTAATTTTAATGAATCACCCATCATAGTTACATCATACCTAAAACCTTTAACATTTAAAGGCAAATCAACATCTGCCCTAACATCAAATTTAAATGAAAAAATAAAACAATTACCGCACTCACCAACTCTAACACCTTCATGAACCAATAATCCTGAACCGAATTCATTGAATAAATTACTTGACAAAACCACATCTTTTGCAATATCCTCAACATCGGATAAATTTGAGTTATTCAAATCAATATCCTCACTACTTGACTCAGCCAATAATATGTTTAACATTATCGTAGTAAAACCTCCAAGCACAAAAATTAAAATAATAAAAAAAGATTGAGCAGGAGTCAGAGTCCGTTTAGGTTTTATTTTCGCCATTTTAAATGCATTTAACACTCACCTAAAACATAATAATATATGTTAGGGTTTTGACATGCAAAACAACTATTACTAAAAGTTGAACCACCCAAATTAAATGAGTGCGCATCTTTAAAACCACAAACAGGATCATAAAGCTCAATACAAAAATCAGCAACTCTATCCTCAGGCAAGCATTCAAAAACATCAACTGATACCTCAGTTTCAATAGGCTCGGTAATTAAATCCTCTTGAGACACATTAGTAAATGATGTGAAAGTCATTTTTAAAATTCTACCCCCAGAAACTAAAGTATGAACATCATAACCATTAATTACAGGAGATTCAACAAAGAACCTATGATGAAATTCCCTACAACCCGAATCATAAATACGAATCCCATAAGGATCACGCTCAAATAAAGTGCACGAATCATCAAGAGGCTCAATTACTTCAATTAAAGTCAAATCAAAACCATTAAAATTCTTATAATTATGCGACGTCATTATCTCATCAACTACAAATTTTTCACTAACCTCAGATTTAACATCAACAATTAAACTCTTAATAGAGACACGCTCAACTGAGTCATTATATTTCAAATTACCCAAAATAACAAAAAATACAACGAATGAAATTAAAAGCACAAAGACAAATAATGATAAAAATACAGCTAAAAGAATCGACCTCCTCCGCCTAGGCTTAACATGCTCTTTTGATGCGCCAACACCTGTTTGGTTCACTTTGCCTTTTTTTCCTTTAAATTTATTAGACTCTTCAACGCCATCAGATTTTATTTCTTTATCACGAGGAATAGCAACCCATGCAATTAAATAAAGCAAAATACCAACACCATTAACAAAAATAGTGAAAATAACCCACAAAATCCTAATAATAGCAGGATCAAATGAGAAATGCTCCGCAATACCACCACAAACACCACCAATAATTTTATTATCAGAACTCCTAGTTAAGTATTTACCACGCTTACCATTAAAAGATAATTTTCTATCTTTGTTAAACTCTTTGGCAAATACAAAATACAAAATCGCACCAAAAACATTCATAAAAATAATAATTAAAAGCCAAATAAGCTTATACTCACCTGAAGAATCAGACTTTAAACAATCAATTAAAGCCCAAATCCAAACAACAAGCGCAGCTATCGCTAAAAAAATAGCCAAACCAATTAAAGGAAGACCTATAAATAAATTCATCATAATTATCACCTAAAATACATAAACCTAAAAACATTTATAAATAACAAGAAGAATAAATATATAGGAATCCTCCATAAATATTTATAAACAAAAAATAAGAATAAATAAAATGACTCCTCAAGAAATACAAATAATAGGCATCGAGACAATATACACATTACTTATAATTATACCCTCACTAATTATATATTATAAAACAAATAAATTATATAATTTTAGCAAATACAGAGGACTCAAATATTTTAGCAATGCCTTTTTATTTCTCGCAGCAGGATTTTTCATCAGATATTTCGTCATAATAAATAATGCACTCACAGGATACCAACACCAAACAATACAAACATTTAACACACCACTAATACTCATGGAGTTTTTTTTAATACTGCCCGGAATGATGCTTTTATATGCACTCGTATGGCAAAACTTTGAAAATAAAAAATACACAAAAACACCAATAAATACACCTTTATTTTTTATGTATGCAACCGCGATAATACTTGCAACAATAGATTACCTAATGCAAACACTAA
The DNA here is from genome assembly GCA_046543095.1 of Candidatus Woesearchaeota archaeon. Lineage (GTDB taxonomy): Archaea > Nanobdellota > Nanobdellia > Woesearchaeales > 21-14-0-10-32-9 > 21-14-0-10-32-9. The sequence goes on from JBKHAC010000006.1 coordinate 28,986, forward strand.
TACTACTATATTCAAGCCAAATCATATTATTTGGCGCCGCAACAATTATATCATATAAAAACTATAGAGAAAAAAAACAATACTTCAAACAATTCTACTTTATCTCAATGACATTATTTTTAATAATAATGCTAGTAAATTTCATCGCACAATACACAATCAATAATTATCCAATTATGAGATTTTACGCATACATCACAACAGTAATTGCACTAGCCATATTTTTATACATAACTGAGAAATTAACAAATAACACAAATAATAATACTGCAAATAATAAGTCAAATAATAAAAAATAAAATGGCTGAGAAAAGAGAGAGAATGGACGTTGTATACGATATATTAAATGCAGTTATAAAACACAACAACAAAATAGGCCCAACAAGACTCATACAACTATCAAACCTATCACCTGCAATGTTTCGAGAATACACAAATGAGTTAGTTAAACAACAAATACTAAACGAACATACAGACAAAACAAAAAAATTCTACAGCATCACAAATAAAGGCTACAGCTTCATTGAAAAATACAAAACATTCAAGAAATTCATAGACGAACTCGGAATATGACCCCCCCACCATTATTTCAAGTAAAATAGAAGTTATATTAAAGTATTTAAATACGAATGCATAACTGCTAATTAACATGACAAATAATTCATTTGTATTAATGTCCCTTAAGGAAGATAAAGTCAAAAAGATGACACAAGTTCTAAATAATGATACCTGCAGAAAAATCTTAGACTATTTATCAAGCAATGATAAAGCAACCGCGACAGACATCTCAAAGAAATTAAATATGGCAATGAGCACAGTACACTATAATTTAAAACAATTATCAGATAATGGACTTGTGACAAATGAAGATTACCATTACTCAGAGAAAGGCAAAGAAGTAATACACTACAGCCTTGCAAACAAATACATAATCATCGCACCAAGAGAAGACAAAAGCGTAATGGAAAAACTAAAAGGATTTTTGCCAATTACATTACTCACAATAGGCGCAAGCGCACTAATATATTTTCTTGAAACAAAATGGCACAAAATAATCAACCTTTTACCTTATCAAGGAGTAGTACTTAGCGGAAAAACTCAAGAATACTCCGCGGATATGATGATGAGAACAAATGATATGATGGAACCAATGATGACAATGACAGAGAGCGCACCAATAGCAGAACCAACAACAGGAATGCTAATCGCACCATGGTTCCTTGCAGGCGCAGCATTCGCAATACTCATAATGGTCGCATACGATTTATCAAAAAACAAAAAGAAATAACCTTAATAACAATTAAAAAAAAGAAAAGAAAAAAACAGAGAAATTATTTCTTAGCTAAAAGCTTCCTAGTCTCAATTTTATAATCCTCAACACTAGGTTGATCAAAAGGATTAACATTCATTAAATGCGCTAAGATCATTACTTCAAGCATTTTAGTTTGCATAAAAAAACCCACCTCGAATGCGGATTTATCTTCTAAAACATAATGGTTGAACGGTAACTTATTTTTTTTATATGCAAGCATAGTACCCTCTAAAATCGCATCCATAATCTCAGCGAAAGTAAGATTTTCAAGACTCTCAAGAATAGATGATTTAAGCTTTGGAACAACAACTCTCGCAGTCTTATTTAAACTTACAAAACTAGTAAACTTATCACGCGGACCACCAAGATATAATTGACCTACAGAATGCAAATCAGTACTACCAATAGAGACAGTCGGAGTGATACCAGTAAATACAACTTTTTTATCTAAAGATAATTTTTTACCTAAACTCTCACCAACAAGTTGACGATACCACTTGCCTAAAGATTCAAGATCATTTGAAAACAAAAACAAATCAACAATAGATTTACCACTCAGAATCGCGCCATACAAATCAAGCGCGCCCCTAAATGCAAAATTATTCTTATCAAAAGACTCAATTGCAGCATTCGCGCCACGAAGAAGCTTAGACACACCAACACCTGCAAACATTAAAGGCAACAACCCCACAGCTGTAAAGACAGAATACCTACCCCCAACTTTTTTTGGAATAAATAAAACATCAAAACCATTCAATAACGCATACTTATCAAGCGCAGAACCCTTATCAGTAATAGCAATGACGCGCTCTTTACGCTCAGATACAGGAATCTTTTTTAATAAAACATTAAAATTCGCAACAGATTCAGTAGTAGTACCCGATTTACTAATTAAAACAAGTAAAAACTTCTCACCCTCAAGCATCTTCAAAATACTACTTAAATTATCAGAGTCAACAGTATCTGCAAAAAAAACTTTTTTCTTACCTAAAGAATTAAAATGCTTACCGCAAACAGCATCAAGAACCGCCAACGCACCAAGATTAGAACCACCAATACCTACAACCACCATGTAATCATAAGATTTTCTTGATTTTAAAACACGCGAAACATTTTTTAAAATTTCTTTATCATTAGGCACAAGCAAAGAAGAATAATCAGATTCATAAAACTTCAACAAATCCTCAGATATATATTTAATTAAAGTTAAAGCCTTTTTTTCATCAACAACTTTCCCCGAATAATCAGACACAAATTTCATTTTAAAGTCAAACCCTCATATTCTTTAACAGTATCCAACTTAAATTTCTCAACACCCTCAAAAGTTTTAATATGCACAAGTAAATCACGAATAACAGAGAAAGGCAAAGTTGCAATATGCGCCCCGACTTCAGCACATTCACGTGCCTGACGCGCACTACGAATAGATGCAGCAATAACTTCAGCCTTTAAATCATGCTTTTTAATAATAAGCGCACACCTACGAACAAGATCAACACCTGAAAGTATCCCCTTGTCATTCAATAAAGTCCCCTCATGAAGCAAACCATCACGCGGAAAATAATCAACCTTAGAATATTTAATACCAGATGAATCACGAATAAAATCATCAATACGCCCAGCAAAAGGACTAATATACTTCGCTCCCGCTTTCGCCGCTAAAAGCGCCTGCTCAGGCGTAAAAATAAGAGTAGCATTTACAGGAATTTTCATCTTAGAAACCTCAGATATCGCCTTAAGACCACTAAATAAAGAAGCCTCATCAGACGATAAACAAATAGGAATTTTAATACAAACATTCCTTGCAGTATGATTAAACATCTTATACAACGCACGAGCTTCAGCTACAACTTCCTCAGTAGTTGATTTCGTCACCTCTAAACTTACAGGATGAGGCTTTGCAACTTTCAAAATAGACCTAATATAAAGCTCTAAATCCTCCGTTTTTTCAAAAGATAAAGCCTCTTTTAAAAGAGACGGATTAGTTGTAATACCTTCAACGACGCCCCAAGATAAAGCCTCTTTAATTTCACTAAGCTTCGCACTATCTAAAAATAATTTCATCTAAAATAACCTCATAGAATTCAATAAAAAGCCAATCTTTTTAAATATTCTTATGCTTAAATGCAACACCTGCACCAATTAAAGCAGCATATTTATCTTTAAGTAAAATAATCTTAGGTTTTTTTAAGTACCTATGCTGAAGCTCAGATAAAAAATCAGATGATTTCAAAATCCAAGGATTTTTCCTCGCAATACCACCTGCAACAAATATTTTCTCAGGCAAAAAATCAGCATTCGAATTCTTTATGAACCTGCCATAAAACTTTGAGAAAGATGAAATAACTAATTTGTTTAAAGAATCATCTTTGTTTGAAAAAATAAATTCAGGATCAAGCTCGCCAGACGATAGACGCTTTTTAGAATAAAAATCCTTTAATAAAGATGCCCCCCGACCAGATACTAAATCTTCATACTCAGGAATTCTCTTTAATTTTTTAAAGAAAAAATCTTTTAATTTATCTTCACCACGCGCGAAAGGAAAATCTTGATTACCCCCCTCACTTGGAATTACATCATCTAAAACAAATACTTTACCAAGACCTGTACCTGCACCTACAATTAAAATTTTTTTAAACCCATTATTTTTAACATAAAAACCAAGAGCCTCAAAATCATTAATGAGTAAAACATCAAGATTAGATTTTTTAGATAAAGCCTTTGATGAAAAATTTTTATTAAAATTAGTCATAGAAACACTATTTAGTTTAACAGGCCCCGCAACAGCAATGCTCGCACCAGCTAATTTTTCAAGATCCTTATAATTATTAAGTTCGGATTCAATATCCAAATCATTAGTCTTAATTTTTTTTATGTTAGATAGAGACGAATCATTAAAATTAAAAACACCAAGAGTAGTATTAGTACCACCAACATCTGCAACCAAAACTTTTTTTACCATAATAAACCACTTAATTTTTTTAATAAATTTCGATAAAATACCCACGAATTATCAACAAATACAATATATCTCTGCAAAAGGTCATTAATAAACTTTTTTAATTTTAATAAGGAAAATAATTATTTTTTAAACTTTGATTTTTTAACTATTTTATTAGAATCTTTTTTAGATGCGACTTTTTTTGGTGCTACTTTTTTTATGACTTTTTTAGACGCTGTTTTTTTAGCTAAATTATTTTTTGATGTAATCTTTTTTGGTGCGACATTTTTTGATGTAGTCTTTTTTACTACTTTTTTTAAACCAACTTTTTTTGATGAAACTTTCTTTGCAGCAACCTTTTTTAATACAACCGCCTTTTTCGATATAGTCTTCTTCACCTTAGTTCTCTTTGACACAGTTTTCTTTGGCAGTATCATATTTGAATTATTTTTCTTGCTTAAAAGCTTTAAAGCCTTCGTTATAATTCTATCAGACGTCAAACCATATTTCCAAAAAAGCTCATCTGCAGGACCAGACTCACCAAATTCATCATTCATCCCAATGAACTCGCCTAAAACAGGATAATTTCTTGATAAACACTCAGATACAACCGAACCAAGACCCCCTGCCACTTGATGATCTTCAAGAGTTATGAAAGCACCACATTTTTTTGCATATTTAATTATTGTTTTATTATCTAAAGGTTTAATCGTGTGAACATTAATTACAGCAACACTTATCTTTTTCTTCTTTAACTCATTTGCCGCAAGCAAAGCCTCAAAGATAATAGGACCACAAGCGAAAATAACCAAATCAGACCCCTCCACAAAAACTTGAGCCTCACCTAATTTAAAACTTGTTGAAGCCAAAGTCATAGTAGGCGCTTTTTGACGAGCCACACGAAGATACGCAGGCGCATTATTTTTTGCAAGAGCCAAAGTCGCCTTTTCTGATTGAATAGCATCACAAGGAACAACAACAACCATATTAGGCAAAACACGCATTAAAGAAATATCCTCAAGCATCTGATGAGTTGCACCATCCTCCCCAACACCAAGACCTGTATGAGAACCAACAACCACCACAGGCTGATTATTATAACAAATAGTAGTCCTAATTTGCTCCCAACACCTACCCGGCGCAAAAGCTGCAAAAGAAGATGCAAAAACAGTTTTACCCATACTCGCAATACCAGATGCAACAGTTACAAGATTCTGCTCAGCAACCCCTACTTGAACAAATCTTTCAGGAAACGTATTCATAAAACCAGACATACAAGTCGAACCGGCAAGATCCGCAGTAAGAGCCCAAACATTATCATTGACCTTTCCTAATTCAACAAGACCCCGACCAAACCCAGCCCTCGTCGAATCACAATCTATGCCTTTTTGAAATAAATTTTTACGAATCAAATTTATGCAACCCTCTTATGTTTAAGCTCAAATAAAGCACGCTCAGCCTCCTCTAAACTAGGAGTTTTACCATGCCACTTATAATTATTCTCAATGAAACTAACACCTTTACCAGGAATAATATTTGCAATTAATACAACCGGATGATTAATGTGCTTTTTAGATGAATCAAGTGCGTGAATAATTTCACTCATCGAGTTACCATTAATTTCTATGACGCCCCAACCAAAAGATAAATATTTTTCTTTTAAAGATTTAAGAGGCATAATATCCTCAGTCAAACCATCAATTTGAATACGATTACGATCAACAATTACAAGCAAGTTACTAAGCTTGTACTTTGATGCAAATAAAACCGCCTCCCAATGATTACCCTCTTGATGCTCACCATCAGAAGTTACACAAACAACTCTATTAGATTTATTTTCGCGAAGAAAAACAAGAGCCATGCCTGCTGCCTGACTAAGCCCTGACCCAAGAGGCCCAGAAGATGTTTCAATACCTGGAAGAGCAGACCTGTGAGGATGACCTTGAAGACGAGAACCAAGTTTTCTTAGAGAAAAAAGCTCATCTTTATCAAAAAAACCCCTATTTGCAAGAGCAGAATATAAAACAGGACAAACATGCCCATTACTTAATACCAAATAATCCCTATTCACCGAGTCAGGATTCTTAGGATCAACATTTAAATAATCAAAATAGAGCGCAGCAAAAATATCAGCAAGACCCAAAGGCCCAGCAGTATGCCCCGAACGAGCCTCAGCGAGCATCCTAATTATATCATGCCGAATAGTATTTGCAACAAATTTCAAACCATGAATTCTAGCATCCAAAATTATACCTCTTTTATGGCTTCGCATAAATCATTTAAAGCGAGTTCAGGATTATCACTTTCAGATATAAACGAGCCCGAATTAACAAAATCCGCACCTGATTTAAATAATTTGCTAATAGTTTTAATATTCACCCCACCATCAATTTGAACCCTTGCACCCGGATTTAACAATTTAATTTTCTCAATTCTTTTATATGTACTTTTTATTAAAGCCTGTTTTTCAAGCCCTGGACGCACACCCATTAAAAGAAAAAAATCAAAAGATGAAACCAATTTATTTGAAATACGAGTATCAGGATTAATTGCAACTACAGGAATGATTTTTTGTTTTTTTAAAAAATTATAAAAATTTAAAGCCAAATCAAAATTATTAAAAGACTCAATGTGAAAAATAATTTTCTTAAACCCCTTACTCTTAATTTTATCAAAAAATGATACAGGATCACGAACCATTAAATGAGCCTCAAAAACATTATTTTTAAAAAAAGATAAATCAGGCACAAATCTCGGCAAAACAGATGTGGATTTAACAAATCCTCCATCCATGAAATCAACTTGAAGATTCTTCGATACAGACACTAATTTTTTTAATTTTAAATCAAATTCCTTTTTGTTTAAAGAGAAAATAGTAGGAATAATAAACTTATTTAATTTAACCGATTGCCTTTTTACTTGTTTTACTTTTTTTGACAAAATACGACTCACCTACAATAAAATACTTAAAGTGCAATTAATATAAAAACATTACTAAAAAAAATTATGAATAAAACAAACAAACTAAACCCCCCACAATATACTAAGTAAAGGAAGATCAATAAAAACAAATATAAATAAAGCGACACTTATGAACTATTATGAATCAAATTATTCTTACAGGCTTTGAACCTTTCGGACCATACAAGTTTAATCCAGTTGAGGAGAGCACAAAATATTTTGATGGAAAAACAACCAATAATTATAACATTAAAGGCTTAGTTTTACCTTGCACATATTTTGGCGCTTTTGAAGTATTAAAAAAAGCAATTAATGAACTGAAACCTAAAGCCATTATTAGCACAGGATTATCCTCAAGTGTTAAAGGAATTAGATTTGAAACCACAGGACGAAATATTATGAACGGAAAGTATCCTGATGCAAATGAATATAACCCGAAAGGACTTCATATAATTAAAGAAGGCACGGAATTTTTAAATACGAACGCCCCTAATCACAAACTTGCAAATATTTTACATGCTGAAAACATCCCAACCGAAATGTCTGCGAACGCAGATTCTTTTATTTGCAATTCATTAATTTACCTAACAACCAACTATTTACAAACAAATAAGTCAAATATAAAAAATGCATTCATACACATACCTTGGACTGATAACTACAAAGATAAAATAAAATTAGAACCACATAAAATAATGATAACACAAGAAGAACTATATCATTCCATAGACTCGATAATAAAAAATATAAAATAAAAACCACGTAACGAAACAGACAAACTATAGATAAATCAGTCATTTAAATCTAAAAGAAAATTTATGGCTTTTAATTTAGGCTCAGCTAACTCTTTCGCCTTAGGTAAAATATCAGTTTTATTTTTAGCTTTAAGCATTTTCTTTTTTAAAATACTAATAGCTTCTTCTTTAGATAAGCCTTTAATGAAATGAATGCCATGAACAAATAATAAGAAATCATCAAGCCACGCAAGAGCATCGGCGCACGCAACAATTTTTTGCTCAAGCGATACAGGAGGATAATTATCATCACTTGAATGCGTCAATATTGCATCTTGAACAAGTTTTATTTTACTTACATCATAATTTAATTTTGTCAATATTTCTTTTGCGCGATTAGCACCAATTATGTGATGATCTTTTTTGGTGCCTTCTATTTTAGATATATCATGAAGCCAAGCTGCAAGAGTGCAAACCTGCACATCAGCACCTAAATCATTAGCTAGTTTTTTTGAATAAAAAACAACCTTAGTTATGTGCTCAGACCAAATCTTAGATTTATTGTTGTTATCCTCAATCTTTGCTAAATCTAAAATTAATTTCTCGACACTGCTTAAAATCTTAATGAATTCAGACATAAATATACCTCATTTCAATAGTAAATCTTTTTTTAATAATTCATAAAGCAATTTTATCGCCTCACGCGTAGCTTTATCAATTAATTTATTTCTATCCTTTAGTTTAAATTTGAACTGTTTTGATACGCACTCTGTTTTATTCATAACAGCCAAACAAATATTCCCTGCGGCCTCATCTGACGGATCAGCAAAACCAGTTGATGCAATAGCATAATCAGTTTCAAATAAATTTAAAGCACCACGAGCCATCTCAGCTGCAACCTCAACACTCACAACACCAAATTTAGAAATAGTACTAGGCAACACACCCAATATTTTTTGTTTTACATCAACCGAATAAGCAACGACTGCCCCCCTAAAGAATTTAGATGCACCCGAATAACTAATAAGAGCCCTACTAATAGCACCCCCCGTACAACTCTCAGCAGATGAAATAGTTAACTTATTTGTGTTTAGAAGATAATGGACTTTCTTTTTCGAATCATGCATTTCTTTCAAACGATCAAAAGCCCCTATAATTTTAAGATGATTAAACACAACCCTAGGAAGCCCCTTAGACGATTTAGAATTGATTAAATTTAACCTTATATCTTTTGCCTTAATGCTTTTAATTCTGTCAAAACGCTCATCATATTCATGAAGCTCAACATCTTCTTTTCTAAAAAGACGCTTCACCCAAGGATTACCCGTAAATAAAACATCAACAGGCCACGTCTTCTTTTTAATTATTTCAACCCACTTAGAATCATCAGGAACATCAGGCGTAAAAATTATTTGATAAAATTCAATTTCATGCGACCTGAGCGCAGCATCAATCATCGCGATACGCTCATCTTTAGTAAAAGGATCATTTTTAAGATGAGCCCTCTGACTTGAACCAATAACTATTTTAATAAAAAACCCCTTTTTATGATATTTCTTAATAATTGCAAGATGCCCCGAATGAAAAGGCTGAAACCTACCAATTATAAGCATAGTTTTCATTTTATTATTTACGCCTACGCGTCTTTATATTAATCATATCACCTAAAGTTAAAGGACCACTCTCTTTTACTTGCTTACTTTGAGCAACAGGATCTTTATATAACTCAAGAATCTTAATTTTTAAAAAAGATTCAAGCTTTTTTGCAACAGAGATAGGCGGCTCAATTTTTTTAGATTCAATTTGCTGAAGCAAAGACTCCTTTTCATTAATCGCTTTTGCAAGATCTTCTTGTTTTAAGCCAAGACGCTCACGCTTATTCTTAATTAAAACATTATAATTACTAACAACTAAAATCACAGATTCTTCCGCTTTAGGCAACTTCGATTTAGATTTAGATACTGATTTAAAAGAAGACTTTTCAGAGCCAGAATCAATTTCTACTAAAACCTTACCCAACTTCGTACCATGACTTGCACAACTACTACACGCAACTAGTTTAGAACCTTCAATTTCCGCATGATATAAAACATCTTTTTTTCCACAAATATCACAATTCAAATTAATCAACCCCCTAAAAGTAATAATTAAACAATACTTATTAATTAATAAAAAATTAATAATATATTAAATATTTAACTAAAAATATTTAACTAAAAATATTCAACTAAAAATATTCAACTAAAAATATTCAACTAAAAAAAAACACACCCAAAAAAAATAAAAAATCACAACCCTTTAACAGATAAACGCTTTGCAAGCTCCGCATAATTTTTAGATACTTTCCTTTTTGGAAACATATAAACATAAGGCTTTTTTTCCTTCATAGCTTTTAAAAACCTAAAATCACGAGGAATAACACTTAAAGCAGGAATACCTAAAAACGCCTCTATGTCTTCTTTTTTAGTTAAATACTTACTTTTTTTATACTTATTAATGACAAGACCAACAATTAACTTATTTAACTTCTTCGACAAATCAATTATTCTCCTAGCCTCCATCACAGACGCCATATCAGGACTTGTTACAATAAATACTTGATCACAAAGCCGCAACAATTGAGCAGTATTATGACCAACACCCGCAGACCCATCAACGAGCACATAATCAGCAAATAAATGAAGATCTTGAAGATTTCTAAATAAAGAATCAAAATCTATTTTTTGATGAGAAGAAATAGAAAAATCAGCAGGAATTAATTTTAAACCAGATTCATGCTCATAAATTGAACCAACAAGCTTACTACTATCACGCATAACATCATGAAGAGTTAAAGGATAATGCGCGCCACCAAGATGAAGCCCTACAGCAGGAGAATCCAAATTACCATCAACCAAAATAACAGACTCACCCTCATTTACTAAAGATAAACCTAAATTTATTGAATGAGTCGTTCTACCCGCGCCACCTCTACCACCAAGCACCGCTATAAATTTAGCCATAAAAACACCTCTTAACTTTTAATTTAAATAAATATATTTTAATAAACTGAAAACCCCGAACCGCCCTTATTAATATCCTCTTGAGATCCATTCAACATATTCTCAACAGATTTATTAACATCATCATTTTGTGCAAATAAAAAATCACAATTCTCAATGCAAGAAGGTCTCCCACTAACACCATCAATCTTTAATATTACACGATAAACAACATCAGTACTAACACCACTAAATAAAACTTCAGAGTGCCAATTAACACCATCCCTATATGTACTAATCATATTATGTCTTAAACCAAGCGCTTGAGCATAGGCAGATGAAAAAGAAATAGCAGCATTTTCGGCTTGCCTTTGAAGAATCTTCGGTTGCTCCACAACAGGACACCTATCAGACGTTGATTCAATAGAACCATCATAACAAACATATTTAGTACTACACGCACTAATAAAAACAACAAATAAAATAAACAAAGACAAAATTATTTTATTAAAATGACGAACCATAAATAAACACAATAGTTTTTAGTTTATATATTTTTCTTAAAAAAAATAGCCCAAACAATAAATCAACAGTTAAAGATAAAAAAATATCAAGAAAAATCAAACAAAGCTCAATTGCATGCAAAAATTACAAATTTTTGAGCTTTGAACTATCCATTTCAAAGTTAAACCCACGTTTTAAAACAAGCACCAACTCAAATATACTACACACACCATAAAAAAAATAAATATAAAAACTATTTAGCTAAAATTTTACGCTTAAGCTCCAAAATAGGAGGCTCCATAAATATTTTAAGCTTTACTTCTTCAGGCATTTGAGCAAAAGATTTACCAATAAACTCCTCATCCACCAATTCTTTTGCAGGAATAAATATATCATCCCATGCAAAACCGTAAGGACCAAGTAACGGATGCTTAGAAATTGAACCTTGAACTTTATGCGAAATAATTATTTCATCACCCGACTTATTTTTTGCAGCAATTACGACTTCAATATAAGCTGCGCGAGTTTTATCAAACGCTAAATGAGAACACCAACTATGAAAATTACCATTAAACAATTCTTTAGTTTTACGCTTAATAAGACCTCCAGGCGCGCCCGAAAGCTGTTCAATAAATACACCAACATCAGTTACAAATAAGAAAACATCATCCTCAGGAAAATACTTTAAAGCTTTATTTAATTTATCTTTAGCAACCTCTAAAACATCCATAGATTCAAGTTCAACGATATCCACCCCAGGCATAAAAGATTCAACTAATAAGCCACCACTAATTGTTTTGTTAAACATATCAATTTTGTCTTTATTACTCGTTACAAAAAAAACTTTTTTCAAATTATCATTACTCATCGTTTACACCTACACAATATCTTTTTTTTAATATGATAAACGTTAAAAAAATTAGAATATATAAATATTTTTAATTAAGCGACACACACAATAAAACCACAACAAAAAACAAAAACACAACAAAAAACAAAAACACAACAAAAAACAAAAACACAACAAAAAACAATAATCTTATAAATAAATAAAAAGATTAAAAAAAATAAATGAAACATTCAACACAAGTACTAATATTATTCATAGCATTATTCATAACAACCCAAGTTATCGGACTTGGCGTTCTTACAAAAACAGCAGAAATAATAACAACAACCACAAATGAAACACAACAAATAACTGTAAATTTTAATGATACCGCAGTAGGTGAGAGACCAGAAATTGAAGGAATGCAAACAATTATCGCAATAGGAATAGGTGTAATAATAGGCACAATAATACTTCTACTATTATCAAAATTTAATAAAAAAAATATTTGGAAACACTGGTTCTTTTTAGCTTCAACAATAACTATGAGCGTGACTTTTGGCGCAATAACAAATAATTTTCTATTTGCATGGATACTTGCAGCAACACTTGGTGCATGGAAAATATACAAACCCAATTTTTTAGTACATAACATAACAGAATTATTTATATATCCTGGAATCGCACTATTACTTGTACCACTAATAAATGTTTTTTACGCATTCATATTGCTTGTATTAATTAGCATTTATGATGCATACGCAGTTTGGCGAAGCAAACACATGATAACAATGGCGAAGTTTGCAAAAGATGCAAATTTATTCCCAGGCCTCGCAATAAATTACAATAAAACTACAGGAAATATTAAATCCTTAATTAACGACAATACTAAAGACACTAACCTGAAAAAAACTAAAATATATAATAAAACAAAAGCAAATAAACAGACAAAAAAAGAAGAAATTAAAACAGGAATCCTCGGAGGAGGAGATATTGCATTCCCATTAATTTTTGCAGGCACACACCTTATTGCACTACTTGAAATAGGCTTTACAAGAATACAAGCAATAAGCCACGCATTAATAATATCCATATTTGCAGGCTTCGCCCTACTACTACTATTTGTATATGGAAAGAAAGATGCATACTACCCCGCAATGCCATTTATTAGCGCAGGCAGCTTCATAGGCTATGCAATATCAATTCTAATTATTTTATTATTTTAAAAGTTCTGAAAGCATAAGCCAAAAAAAACGAAAAAAAAGCCATAAAACTTATAAAAAAACACCCATTTTAAACTTAAAACAGAGCTAAAAACAAATTAATCATTCTTTTTAGAAAAAAAAGATTAACAAAACTAGCTTTAAATAAACTGGCAATTAATACAAGAAAAATTAATTGCACCACCACAAAGAAGGAGATGATAAACAATGGATGTTAAAAAAGGAAATAAAGTTAAAATACATTATACAGGAACACTTGAAAACGGACAAGTATTCGACTCATCAGACGGACGAGAACCACTCGAATTCGAAGTAGGCACAGGCAAAGTAATTAAAGGATTCGACGAGGCAATAATCGGCATGAAAAAAGATGAAGAAAAAGAAGTAAAATTAAAACCAGAAGAAGCATATGGCGAGAGAAACGAAGAATTAAAACAAAAAGTTCCAAAAGACAAAATTAACCTGCCTGGCGAGATAAAACCAGGAATGACCTTAGCCGTAACTGCACCAGACGGACAACAATTCCCAGTAGTTGTTGCAGGAGTCGAAGATGAGAACATCATAATTGATATGAATCATCCACTTGCAGGCCAAGTATTAAATTTCAAAATAAAATTAGTAGATTTTGAATGAGACTAAAATAATTCAAAAAAAAAATATTTTTTTATTTTTATTTAATTTTTTATAAAAACCAAATTCTAAAACAATAAAAAACAAACAAGAAGAAACACTAAAAAAAAAGAACTAAAAATTATTTATGACTAATAATTTCAACAACATCACCAGATTTTAAAATATGCTCCTTACCCACAGTACGCTTAGTTTTAACATCAATCGCCCTGATAAAAGTTTCACCCAAATCAGTGTGAATTTTAAACGCGAAATCAAGCGCAGTACTATCCTTTTTTAATAAGAAACAATCAGGCAAAACATTACCATGCTGATCTTCAAGCTTATTAACCCCCCCAGGGAAAATAGGCATGTATTCAAGAACATCAAGAACAGCCCTGTTTAAAGCATCCTGAACACCCGTACCCCACTTAACTAAAACATTAGATTTTATGAACTCCAACGCTTTTAGTTGTTTCTCAGTTAAATCACCCACGATTTCAAAATTACGCTCACCTGGAACATAATTAATTAATTTATGCTTAGATGCCTCCTTGAGTGCAAGCTCAGATTCCGCACTACACGCAACAAAAACAGTACCCGGAAACTCCACTTTTAATTTCTCATAATTCTCATAAGCTCCACGAACATCAATTTTATTAGCCACAACAATCATAGGCTTCGTCCTTTTTCTGAGCGATGATGCAAAAAACAAAAGATCATCATCACCCCAAGCATTAAGCTTTTTATCTTTAAGCCCAATAACCTCAAGAATTTCTTTAATCATATCCTCCGTGCTGCCAAGACCTGAGAACTGCTTATGCAAAGCTTTGTGCACTTCAAGATTATTTTGAGACACACCCCTAGAGAATTTCTCCCATACCTTTTTTAAAATACCTAAATACCAATAATCAAGTTCTTTTTCAAGAAATAAAACATCACTTGCAGGATTATGCGACCCCGGCGCAACAGGCTCACCTTTATCATTCGTCGAACCCGAAACATCAATAACATGAATTAACAAGTCAGCTTGATTTAAATCATTTAAGAATTCAAGACCCATACCCTTACCTTCATGCGCACCAGGAACAAGCCCCGCAACATCAATCATATTCACAGGAACAAAACGCTTATGATTAATACAATAACCCACCCTCGGATCACACTGCTTATCAAAGAATTTATCCGCACAATCAATTTTAATAAACCCAATACCTGTATTAGGCTTAATCGTCGCGAAAGGATAATTCGCAATTTCAACATCTGCAAGAGTACACGCTTTAAAAAACGTGCTTTTACCAACATTCGCCTTACCAACAACGCCTATTATCATGAAATAAGCGAAACACGGTTTTTTTTAAAAAGTTTTAGGAATAACAACTTTAAAACATTAATAAAATCAATTAAAATAATAAAAAAACAAGAAAAAATTAACAAAAATACTACAAATATTTATATACATCCTAACAATTACTTAAATACTGATGGAGACGTTTAAAGAACTTAGAGATAAAGCCCGGCAAAACGTGAAAGTCGCAGACCACATGATAACCATGAGCTACCCTATGTTCAAAGACCCAAAAATTCTAGTCTCCGCAGTAAATAGCTTAATGCAAGCATCCGAGAACTCAATTACAAGCATCCTTGAATATGAAAAATTATTCAAAAAAATACCCTCCTACCACGACTCCCCCGAAGTTAAGATCAATATATTCATACAAAAAATAATACCAAAATATAACTTAAATAAAAAACACGAAAAATTACTACACACACTACTAGACCTCTCCCGCGCACATAAAGAGAGCAGCGTAGAATTTCCAAGAAAGAATAAATTTGTAATGTGCTCAGAGACATACGAGATGCGAACTGTTAGCATAGCAGATTTAAAAATATTAATAAAAGATGTAAAACTCCTCGTGGACGATGCATACAAGGTGACAGAAAAAAATGATAGAA
Organism: Candidatus Woesearchaeota archaeon; assembly: GCA_046543095.1. GTDB lineage: Archaea > Nanobdellota > Nanobdellia > Woesearchaeales > 21-14-0-10-32-9 > 21-14-0-10-32-9. The sequence goes on from JBKHAC010000006.1 coordinate 45,039, forward strand.
TCTTTAGCTGATGCAAAAGAAGAATTAAAAAGAGTAGACCACTTAATATATGTGAGTTTAAAGTATACACGAACAGCAGACATATTCATGAACGCAATAAGCCGAATGATAGATGCATACAACCACATGTTCGATGCACTACTCAAACACGCAATCGAGAACAAACAAATAGAAGAAATGCCAGGCTCACCAATCGAGAAAGGAAATCTAATAAAAAAACTTTATGAAGAAGATTCTCAAATTATTGATAATGTTCAATTATATTTTTTGCTGAGAAAAGTATTTCGCGCAAGAATACACGAAAAAACACAAGAATACAGACGCCACGTTACAATGAAAGTAATGGTAGATAATAGAGAAGAAATCGTGAATATAGACATTATAACACAATATTACTTGTTTCAAAATAGATTATTCGATAAAATAAAAGACATAATAATCCCGCCAGAAGATTAAACAATCAATTTTTTAGTCATCCAAACATACTGACCAGAATTCACAAAACCTTTTTTCTCATAAAATTTCTGCAACCCCAAATCGTTAGCTGCGACCTGAATACTTACATGCGAATAACCTTTTAATTTCAATAAACGTTCAGCTTCAACTATAAGCATAGAACCAACACCCCTATTTTGAAATTTATTTAATACAGCAATTCTAAATAACATAGGTTGAAAATCCTCACAAATAAACAAAGTTCCAACCAAGACACCATCAACAAATGCAACTAAAATAGATTCATTATCTTTAGATATTTTTCTACATAAAGAAGATTCATCATCAGAATAATCCCAAAACAAACCCGCATCAACTAAAACAGCTTTTAGATCACAATAATAACCACACTCATAAAATTTTATTTCTACCATAAATAAAACAAAATGCATAAATACTATAAATATTTTTAGGACAAGCATCGCAAATATAATTCAAAAAAAATCAAACATAACTCACACAACAACAATCCACGACAAAAGTTTTTTGTAATGCAAAGAGCATCGCTTTGATCCTCGCTTTATAAACCGAGTCTAGTGTTAACGAGTGTGAACCTAAGGCTTTTTTAGGCATTACAAATTTTTTATGTCGCCAACTACAATAAAGTAAATATTTTAAATAAATAACTATTTTAAAAAAAATGTTCAATAAATTACCACGAAATAAATTCTTCCTCGCACCCCTCGCAGGAATAAATGATCCCGCATTTAGACTCATGTGCGAGGACGCCGGCGCAGGACTAACAATGACTGAGCTTACAAGCATAGACTACTTATACTCAGAGCAAGAGAGAGCATTAGAGACAATTGAGCGAGCAAAAGATGAGCGATGCGTAGGATTACAACTATTTGGAAAGAACCCTGAGAAAATAAAAAACGCAATGCATATAGTTGAAGATAAATTTGAATTCTTTGATTTGAATGCAGGATGTCCTGCAAATAATATAATAGGACAAGGCGCAGGATGCGAACTTATGCAAAAACCAACAGTGCTACTTAAAATGCTCAGCGAGATAATTAAAAACACAAATAAACCAGTGACACTAAAGTATCGACTTGGAATTAACACTCATAAAGAAAATTTCCTTGAAATAGGAAAACAAGCAGAAGATATAGGCGTTAGCATGATAACACTTCATGCAAGATATGCAAGCCAAGGCTATTCAGGCAAAGCCAACTGGACAAAAATAAAAGATTTAAAAGAAAAACTTAACACGCCAATCACAGGGAACGGAGACATATGGCAAGCAGAAGATGGACGCAAAATGCTTGATGAAACAAAATGCGATTATACAATGATTGGACGATTTGCAATGGGAAACCCACGTGCATTCACACAACTAAATGACTATTATAACAAAGGAGAATACACACCTACAACAGATAAAGACAAACTTCAAGACTTCTTAAAATATTATGAAGAGACAAAAAAATACAACATACACTTTGAGAGAATAAAAATACAAGCAATGCAATTTACAAAAGGCATACGAGGAGGCGTTAAATTAAGAACAGAAATCGCCAAAGCAAAAAACGAAGAGCAAATTATAAAAAGTGTAAAAGCTTTTACAATAAAATGAGAGTCGCAGGAGTTGAAGAAGCAGGACGAGGACCAGTCATAGGCCCCCTAGTTATGGCAATATGCTCAATTGATGAGGAAAAAATAGCTGAGCTACAAAGACTAGGCGTTAAAGATTCTAAATTAATCACACCAAAAAATAGAGAACTACTCTACCACAAAGTACAAGAGATGTGCGAGAGCGAAATAATAATAATGACTGCTAAGGACGTTGATGATGCATTAAATAATCCAGAGATGAACCTCAACAAACTTGAAGGCACAGTTAGCGCGAACCTCATAAATAAAGTACACGCAGAAAAAGTAATACTCGACTGCCCATCAAATAATATACTCGCATACACTAATTACGTAAAGAGCATGGTCAAAAAAGACATTAAAATAATCTCCGAGCACAAAGCAGACCTAAACCACACCATAGTCGGAGCTGCAAGCATACTTGCAAAAGTTACACGCGATAGAATCATAGACGAGATAAAAAAAGAAGTAGGATACGATTTTGGAAGCGGATACCCAAGCGACCCAAAAACCATAGCATTTCTAAAATTAAACTGGAACAAATACGACATCTTTAGAAAGACATGGGCAACCTACAAAAAAGTTGCAGAAACTACAGGACAAAAAAAACTCGGAGAATACTAAACTTTATTTTTATCACCATTTACCTTATCACTATCTTCTTTTAATTTTTCTTGCTCACCTTCAAGCCTCATAAATTCCTCATTCATACGTTCAGCTTTTTTCAAAGCCTTCTTATTAATATAATACAAAACTAATAAAATAGCACCTATAGAGAAAATAGCAGACACAATTTTTACAATCAATTCTTCAAATGACGACATAACAAGTATGAAACTAGAACTCATTTAATAAATTTACTTAAAAAAAAACAACAACACACAACAACACACAACAACACACAACAACACACAACAACACACAAC
>JBKHAC010000025.1:0-13481 GCA_046543095.1 Candidatus Woesearchaeota archaeon
AACATTTTATCATTATAACATTTTATCATTATAACATTTTATCATTATAACATTTTATCATTATAACATTTCGTCATCATAACATTTTATCATCCTAACATTTTATCATCCTAACATTTTATCATTATAACATTTTATCATCCTAACATTTTATCATTATTTTTTTATTAAAAAAAGAAATATATAAATACTACGTTACGATTATTAAGTAAAAACAAAGCAATTCAGGGTGATTTTATATGGTTTTTAAGGAAGTTTTTGGAATTTATCAAAATATTAGTCAAATGGCTCAGCAAGAAAATAGTTCTTTACTAACTATTAGTGAGTTGATGAGTAGAGCTGCAAGTTTAAACTCAAGAAGAGAATTTATTAGTGGATCTGCTTTGCTTTTTAATCCGTATGATGAAGAAATTAAGTTTTCTGAAAATTTTGCTAATGATTATTTTTTAAAACCTGAGAATTTTAATAAGTGTTCTATTCAGATTAGACCAAAGGAATATTCATCTATTGATGGTCCTGTTTTAGCGGTTAATGAATTTAACTCTTATTTGGGCGTTATGTCTTCTAGTGTTGCTCTTGAAAATAAGCTTTTAAATTGTTTTTCTGATGCTGCTACGCTTAAGAAGTTTTTGGGATTATTTGGCCATGAATCTGATAATATTAATGTAAATTTGGCATTATCAAATCCTGGTTTTGGCATTTTTTCTGCCATACCTATTGGCATCTATAGTGATGGTTTTTGTAAGGGTATGTCTGAGAAGCCTTGTGAGGGCAAGTACTATATTTTGAAAAGTTAATTTTTTTATTTCTTGTCTTTTTATTTCTTGTTTTCTTGTTGTTTTATTTTGTTTATTCGTCTTAGGTGTCTTCCTTTTTCGAATTTTGTTTCTTTAAAGGCGTTTATTATTTTTTCGAGTTCTACTTTTTTTGTTTTGCTGCTTAAAACTAAGATGTTTGCGTTGTTGTGTTTTCGTGCAAGTTCTGTGTCTTTAGCGCTTCGACATAGTGCGGCACGTATTCCTTTGTGTTTGTTTGCTGCGATGCTCATGCCGATGCCTGTGCCGCATATTAGTATGCCTTGGTTTTTTGGTGTTATTTTTTGTGCAACTTTTTGGGCATAGTCTGGGTAGTCGTCTGTTTGTGTGTTTTTTGGTGATAAGTCTTCAAAAGCATATTTGTTTTTTTCAAGTATTTTTAGTATTTGTTTTTTTGTTCGCTCTCCTGCATGGTCACTTGCTATTAGTGTTTTCATTTTTGTTTGCCGTATTTCATTCTTGGATATATACTTTGTATTCTTAGTAGTTGATTGTATTTTGCAGTTCTCTCGCCTCTTGCTGGTGCGCCTAGTTTTATTTGGCCTGCTGCTAGTCCTACTGCGAGGTCTGCTATAAAGGGGTCTTCGCTCTCGCCGCTTCTATGGCTTACCATTACTCTCCAGCCTGCTTGTTTTGCAAGATATACTGCATCTAATGCTTCAGTTAGTGTTCCTATTTGGTTTACTTTGAGTAGGAGTGCGTTGCATAGTTTTTTTTGTATGGCTATTTTTATTCGCTCTATGTTTGATACTGTGAGGTCATCTCCTACTATTTGGACTTTTTTTCCTATTTTTTTTGTGAGCATAGCGAATGCTTCAAAATCATCTTCGTGAAATGGGTCTTCTATGCTTATGATTTTGTATTTCTTTGTGAGTTGGATGTAGTAGTCTACAAATTCATCTCGTGTCATGTATTTGTTTTTCCACACCTCGTATTTGTCTATGTCTTTATGATAGAATTCTGATGCGGCAGGGTCCATTGCGAAGCTTATTTTTGATTTATATCCTGCGCGTTTCACTGCGACTTCAAGTAAATCTAATGCTTCCTCTGGTTTTGTTATTGGTGGTGCGAATCCCCCTTCATCTCCTACTGCTGTTGATCCTGCGCCGAATGTTTGTGTAAGTATTTTTTTTAGTTCGTGATATGTTTCTACTACTATTTGTACTGCTTCCTCAAAGTTTTTGGCTTTGTCTGGTACTATCATGAATTCTTGGAATAATAGTTCATTTCCTGCGTGTTCGCCTCCATTTATGACATTTGCAAAGGGCATGGGCATTACGTGTTTTTTTGTTCTTGATAATTCACCTATGTATTCGTGTAGTGCTAAATCGTGTGTGCTTGCTGCAGCTCTTGCGCAAGCCATGCTAACGCCTAGTATTGAATTTGCTCCGAGATTTTTTTTGTTTGCTGTGCCATCTTTTCCTATCATTACCTCATCTATTAAGAATTGGTCATCTATTGAGTATCCTTTAAGGGTATTATTAAGTGTTTTTTTTATTTTGTTAATTGCTGTTTTGACGTTTTTTCCGCCGTATTCTTTTGTTTTATCTCGGAGTTCTATTGCCTCGTGTGATCCAGTGCTCGCACCTGATGGAACTATTGCTTGTGCCACTATGTTTTCTGTGTATACTTCTGCCTCAACTGTTGGATTTCCTCTTGAATCTAGAACCATTCTAGCGTTTAATTTTTCGATTTTCATAAATTTGACACCCCTTTCATGTGTTTATCAATTGAGTATCATATAAAAACTTTTTGGATAAAATTTTTTTATGTTGTTTGTTGTTTCTTTTTGTTTGTTTCTTTTTATTTGATTGGCTTATTTGTTTTTTTAGTAGTCTGTTATTTCTTCGTTGACGTTTTTTAGTGTTCTTGCGTTTGGCACTGAATTTAGTGCGTCTCCGTTTTTTACTTTGGCGCATCCGAGGTAGTCTTTTCCTGATTTTAGTATTACAAATCCGTTTTCTTTAGTTATCGGTATGTCTTCTCCTTTGAGCCATGCGTGTTTTTGTGTTTGTGTTAGTTCTATTATGTTTTTTTTGCATTTTGTGCCTATTATTTGTGTGCCTTCTATGCTTAGTCTAAATCCGTCGTTGTAGTATTTGCCGAAGTATAGTCCGAGTGTGTCTACTCTTAGTTTTTCGTGTTCGAGTAGGTCTACTTCTTTATTTATTATCATTATTTTATCTTTTTTGCTTTTAAGGAATGCATAATCTAGTTTTTCGTCGTAATCGAATTGTTTGTTTAAATCTTGCATGATTTTTTTTACTGCTTTAGAATTTAGTATTTCGAATTGTCCTATTTTATTCATTATACACCCCATACCGGGTTTTGTTTTCTTTTTATTGTGACTATTTCTTTTAGTATTTCAAGTTCTAATTTTGTTAGGTGTTTTGTTAGTTTTTTTAATTTTTTGAAGTCGTTCTCACTCATATCTGAATAGTATGTTTCGCCTTCAGTTATTTTTTTTATTGCAGTTATATTGGGGAAGCTTGCTGCGACTTGTCTTCCTTTTTCTGCTTCTGTTACATTTTTATTTTCTGATTGCATGCTTTTGAGGATGTCTATTTTATTTCCTTGTTTATCCATTATTGTTGTTCCTGTTTTTATGTGTCCTTCTATTATTTCAATTCCTGCAATGCATGGTCCGCTTTGGCGAAATATGCAGTTTTGTAAGACTTCTATTTTTGCAGGACGTGTTATTGTTTGTAGCTCTTTCGCCTCTAAATCTGCTTTTATTTTATCTGACCATAGTTTGTATTCGTCGAGGAGTGAGTATATTATGTCTTTTACTATTATGTTTACTTTGTCTGTTGATTTTTCTTGTTTTATGTTAAATCCGAGTATTGTGCTGTGGAGTGGGTCTTCATCGTATGATGTTTCTGCATCTGATATATCTTTTTTTGTTATGTTTCCTATACTTGCGCGTCTTATTTTTATATCTTGTTCTCGTAGTAATTTTATTAGTGCCTCTAGGCTTCCTATTGTGTCTGCTTTGACTATTATTCCTTTTTTGTCTGTATCGAATGCGACTTCATTTATTTGTTTTTTGAGTTCTGTTTTTATTTCTTCTTCATCTCTATCTTTTATTCCATATATTGGCATTCCCGCTATTATTTCATCTGTAAAATCTGGGCTTGATATTTTTATTCCTGTTGCGGCAACTATTTCTTTTACTACTTTGAATTTTGATTTTTTATCTCTCATATCAATTAGTGCCTCTGGCATGAGTAGTGCTCTTATTTTTGCTGTTATTGGTTCGTTCATTGTGCCTATTATTATTTGGTCTCCTGTTTTGAGCGATCCATCATATATTATTGCATCTATGCATCTTCCAAGTCCTTTGTCTTCTTTGACTTCTAGTATAATTCCTTTTGCAGGTCCTGTTATATTTAATGCGAGGTTTTGTTCTAGGAATTTTTGTGCTAGGCCTGTTATTACCATGAGTAATTCGTCAAGGCCTATTTGTTGTATTGCTGAGCAGGGAACTATTGCTACTTGTTTTGTATAATCATCCACTCTATCATATCTCTCTGCTGATATTTGGAATTTTTCGTATAAGTATCCTATGAGTTCGTATAATTTGGTTTCTATTTTTGTTTGTACGTCCTCTTTTTGTGCTTTGAAGTTTTGTGAGAATAAATTAGTTGTTTTTTTGAATCCTTGTATAAGGTCTATTTTGTTTGCGGCTATCACGAATGGGGTTTTGAAAGCTCTTAGTATCTCTATTGCCTCTATTGTTTGGGGTTTTAAGCCTTCATTTATATCTATTGCAACTATTGCTATGTCTGCTAGGTTCCCTCCTCGTTTTCTAAGTGATGTGAATGCTGCGTGGCCAGGTGTGTCTATGAATAGTATTCCTGGAATTGTTATTTTCATTTTCATAGCATCTATTATTGGTCCGCATTTTTTTCTAATTACTGATATTGGCATTATTGAGGCGCCTATTGCTTGTGTTATTGCACCAGCCTCTCCTCGAACTATGTTTGTTCCTCTAATCGTATCTAGTATGCTTGATTTTCCGTGGTCTACATGACCTAGTATTGAGATTATTGGTGAGCGGATTGTCATAATTTTTTTAGAAGAGGGTTTTATTATAAAAATCTAACTATAATTAATTATTATGACAAGAAGAATCAAAAAGGTTTGATTAAAATTTAAATTGTTGATTAATTTCAATATGGCACCCAGTATAGAAGATAAAATACTAAGAAATATCAAACAAATTATAGGGAAATGCAATTGTCTTAAAACAAGTGCTTTCGCGAATATACGTTATAACATATAAAAATAAAATGTTAATAGTTTATTTGTTAAAATTTGTTTTTTTCTTTTTTCTTTTTGATTTTTCTAAAAAAAGGTTCTTTTGATATTGTTTTTCTTTGTTTTCCAGTTGTTGTTTCGAATTTAGCGTTTGATTTTGGAAGTGTGAGTTCGCCTACAACTTTGAGTTTTGACTTTAGTTTGTAGGTGAATATTCTCTCTTCGTATGCTTCAAGTTCTTCTATGTCCCAGTAAAGCATTGTTCCTTTTTTTGTTGTTTTTGTTGTTCTTGTTGGTTTTACATGTCCTAGTTGTGTTGATTCTACGTAGTCTGTAATTCCTTTTACTCTATCTGTTATTATTATATTTTTTACGGGGTGTCCTGTTCTGTTTTTTACAAATAATCTTATTCTTATATCTGATGATCCTTCGCCTTTGTCTTCATCTATGACTGCTGCTTCTTTTTCTATTATTAGCGGGCTTCTTAATTTGAAATATAGTGCTATTACAAGTAAGATTATTGCCATTATTACTATTAGTGGCCAGTAGTTTGTTTTCACAGTTATTATTTGTTTTTCTGTTGAATCTAGGTCTATTGACCATAGAAAATATGAGTCCCCGTTTATTTTTTCGAAGTTTGCCTCAGGGGTTGTTTTTGAGAATATTTTTTTGAGCCAGTTTGCTGCGAGTTTTACTTCTGCTGTTGCTTCTCTGTTTCCGAAGTTTTCTACTGTTATTGTGTTTTGTATTGTGAATATATTTTTTCTTTGTGTATCTAGATTTGTTGGTGTTGTTGAGTATCCTTGTATTGTAACTGTTGTTTTATCTTCTGATATTTTTCCTGATTGTTGAGAATATATTTCTACAATCACATCATATTCTCCTGGTTTTTGAAGGGGGTCTAATTCGAATATGAATTCTTTTGTTATCATATCTTGAAGACCTCTGTGTGGGCCAGGAGTTATATTTATTTTTTGTTCTCCTGTAAAAAGTTCGCTTCTAATTCTAATTTCTGCATTATCTATGTTTAAAGGGTTTCTGTTGCTAATTGTGACTGTTGCTCTTGCATTTGTTCGAGGGTCAAGTTCTTGGGGAAGGGTTATTTTTGTTTCTACGTTTGGGATGAAGTTGTAGAACAAGCCATCATAGCTAAGATGTACGGATAGAGGTATTTGTTGTTCACTTTGGAGTGAGTTTATATTTAGGTTTACTTGATATATTCCTATTGGTGTTGTTGATTTTGGGTATAAGTCCAGTGTGAATGTTTTTGTTGTTTGTGCGGGGACTCGAACGTTTGAGGGGTGGATGTCCCAGTTTAGTAAGTCTCCTAGTGCAAGCCCTAATGCGTATCTTACTTCTTCGTCTTGTAGATTTGTTATTTTTATTTCGAATTTTGCTGCTTCATCTGGGCTTATTCTGTCATTTATTGATTTTGCCTCTGCAACAAAGTCTTGTGCGAGTGTATTTGATGTTAATATTAATAGAAATGTTGTTATAATTATAAAAGAGATTCCTATTTGTGTTGTTTTTTTGACCATTTAATATTCCCTCCCTGTTAATTAGATAAAAAATGTTATTTATATATTTTTCTTATATTGGTTCAATTATTTATATAGTTTGTTAATTTAAATATGCCATGATTAGATATATTAAGTATAAGGTAATCATTATTATTGCATGTTTTTTGGTTAAGTAGTATTTTTTTTCGTTCTTTTTTTGTATTATTAAAAATAGCATGATTATTAGTGTTGATGCAGCGACAAGTAAGAAGTTTAGTAGTGCAAAACTAGTTATAATTATTGGTTTTATTAGTGCTGAGATTCCTAGAATTAATAATATGTTAAATATATTAGATCCTATTATGTTTCCTATGGCGAAGTCGTTTTTGTTTTTTTGGAGGCTTATTATTATTGTTGCGAGTTCTGGGAGTGAGGTTCCTAGGGCAATTATTGATGTGCTTAGGAACATTGTTGTTATGCCTAATGTACTTGATATTGTTATTGCTGTTCTTATGATTATCTCGCCTCCTAAGAATAATGCCAACATCCCAATCGTTAGTTGAGTTATTGTTTTATTTAGATTTATTTTTTTTTGATTTATTTTTTTTATATTATTTTTTTTATTTTTTATTTCTTTTGCAAATACTTTTTTCATATATATTATTAGTGCTATTAGCAGTATTGCACCAGTTATTCTTGATATTATTTGATTTTGAAATATTAATATATTTGCAAATATTAATGCTATTAATAGGTATGTTGAGCCTAGCGAGTATATTAGGTCTTCTTTGTATGTTTTTTTTGTAATTGTAATAGTTGTAATTGCTGCGCCAATACCTAGTATTAGTAATGTGTTTGATATATTGCTTCCCACAATATTGCCTATTATTATGTCAGGTTCTGTTTTTATTGTTGCAATTATGTTTATTATAAGTTCTGGGAGGGAGGTTCCAATTGCGATTATTGTTAATCCTATCGTGATTTGTGGTATTTTGTATTTAATTGTTATGTTTTCTGCGCCTTTTATGAGCATATTTGCTCCTTTTATTAGTGAAATGAATCCTATTATTAAGAGAAGGTAATTTATCATTTTTTTATTTTTTTAGTGGTTTTTATTTACTTCTTCGTGTTTTTATCTAGGTTCTTAGTATATTTTTATTCATAATTTATTTCATATTTTATTATATAGCAATCTGTGTGATCTTTTATATTTGTAAATCTTTTTAATTTGTCAAATAAGTCATCTATATTTATTTGTGGTTCTAGTTCTTTTGTGTAATTTATTTGTTCGAATTTTATTTCGTCGTGGTTTGCACATTTTGCAAGTTTCGAGAATATGTATTTTTGTGATAGTTCGTATTTGTTTTCTTTTTTTTCTAGGAATTTTTTTCTCTCGAGTATATTTAGTTTCTCTTTAGCATCAAGTCCGAGCCCTAGTTTTTGGATTATTTCTTCTTGTGTAAATTGTTTTTGGGTGAAGGCATATCTTAGTATGTTTATCTCTATTGAATCTAAATCTTTTAAATCAGGTATTTTTTTTGTTTCATGTTCGTCTTTGTTTATAATTATATCTCCAGTTATTAGTTCTATTAGTAAATCGTATTTGCCTGTTTTATCTTCGCAGTTTATTTTTTTGCAGGGTATCAGCACATTATTTATTTCTTTTATTGTTTTTTCACTCATTATTTTTATATCGCCGTGAGTTATTCCGGGTTTTATTATTGGTAGTACTTTTTTTTCGTCGAATGTTTCCATTTGTTCTTCAAAGTTTTGAGGTGTATCTTTTATCATTGTTTGTGCTTTTCCGCCGTGCATTGTTTTTCTTGGTCTAATATTTACGAATAGTGGCATTTCAGTCATTCCAGTTATTAGTGCTGTGCCTATTGTAAGATTCTGTATTTCTCGCTCAGCAGCATTTGTAAGTCCTTCTACGGATGAGCTTAATGCTTTGAGGTCATTTGGATTTGTAACTTTTAGTATTATTTGTGTTGAGCATTGACTTATTACTGATTTGTCTACTCTTGCAGGTCTTTGGCTTATTGCACAAAGTCCAAGTCCGAACTTTCTTCCCTCAGAGGCTATATTTCTTATTATTTTGCTTGCTTTTGTCTCGCCGAAACTTCGCTCAGGGCAGTAGTTGTGTGCTTCTTCTATTACGAGAAAAAATGGTGGAACTTTATTTTTTTTTCTAAGTTCGAAAAGATCTTTGCTTAATTTGTATACTATGATTTCTTGTACGTCTGGGTTTATTCCTTTGAGGTTGATTATTGTTGCTTTTCCTGGTTTTAAAAATTCTGAGTAGGGCGTAGGTGTTCCTGAGAATATATTCATATCTTTGAGGTTTTCTATCATACTCATGATGCTCCATTTTGCGTTGTTTTCTTCCATATCTAGTGCGTACATTATTGAGTCGAAATCGGAGGTTCTTGCTGTTTTTATTGCGCTGTAGAGTAGTGCTAGTTGAGTGTTTGATAATTTTCCCGGCATGAGGTGAACTAGTTCTTGTTTATCTGATGTTCTTGTAAGTCTTAGTGGTCTTGTACCTTTTACTATTTCCGTATCTGCAAATTCTATTATTTCATATGATTTTGGTTTTATGTCAAGTTCTGCGAGTTTGTCAAGTTCTTCTTTTGCGTTATTTTTAAATCTTAGTGACGAGTATTCTCCGTGAGGGTCTATTATTAGCAAAGGTATGTTTCGCTCTATCATTTCTTCTAGTAGTACTCCTACAGCATATGATTTTCCTGAGCCTGATTTGGCGAGAACTGCAAGGTGCATTGAGAGGACTTTATTTAAATCAAGATATACTTTGATGTTTTTTCCATCAAGTTCGCCGAGGAATGCTCCGTTCGGCGTGTTTAGTTTTATTATTTCTTCTATGAATTTGTCTTCTGCTTCTAGTATTTCTGTTCCTATATCTAGAGGCGTTCTTAGTTTTTTTACTTTTCCATCTTCCCTATAACCTAGTATTTGGCAATAAGCTGTTGTATTTGTTGCATCTTTTTGTATTTCTATTATTTGTGCAAGTACATAATCGTATTCGGGATGCATTATTTGTATGTATTCAAATTTTTTTATTTCTCGCTCTGCCGTGAATGTAAATTCATTAGTGGTTGATTTTCCTGTTATTCTGCCGAGAATCATATCATGTTTAGAAATTTGTTTTATTTATATGTGTTTCTAGTGTTTAGTCTGTGACATAAGAAGTTGACAATGTCTAAGCAAGCAATACAAGACAAGTTGTTTTAGTATAGTTGAGAAATATACATAATACCCACAAAACCAAAAAAATACACTACTATTAAGTAAATAATAAAAGAAAGATTTATAAATCTTTAAAGTTTACCCACATCGAAGGGGAATCTTTATGCAAGATAATCAAAATGAAATAACATCAAATGATAAAGCGCAGGCTTTAAAAATTGTTAGAGAAAAATACCACACACCTAGTTTTTTAAATAAACAACCTAATAAAAATGAAATTTTAACTGCTTACGCGACATCTTTAAAAGAAATTGATGGGTTGAACAAGGCGTTAGAAGCCTCAGATTCTCAAAAATTAGACTTGATGCGTAAATCAAGCGATTTAGAATCTCAATTAAATGAAAATTCTTTGAAAAATCAAGAATTAAATCAAGAAATACATATTTTAAATAAAAGTATATTCTCCCTTAAACAAGATTATGATTTAGCTTTGCAAGACATTGAGTCTTTAAACGAAACATTAGATGGTTTATGCATAGATCATTCTTCTTTAAAAGAAAAATATGCTGTGCTTGAAACAAAATTAAATACTTTGAAGAGTCCTGTTGATTTTGAAGTTTTAAGAAATATTATTGGAGATTCAGCAGATTCAACATATAAAGAAATTAAACAAGAATTAATTGAGCACACAGCAAAATATTCTTCAAGAAATGGCGATATTCAAGAAGTAATTAAGAAAGTTAAAAATTTAGGTTATTCAAATAAACACAATATGCTTCCTGTGGATGTGAAAATTAAAGCGCAAAGTCATGGAGATGAAGACGCTTTGATTAATACTGTTTTTGATTTTGATGAACCTGAAGCATATATGAATGAATATGAACGTGCAGGTTTTGCTGAGATTACCTTTAAAACAAAAGAGAATAATAGTTTCAAAGATAAGTCAATTATTGTTACATATTTTTGCGACAATTTAAGCGATTTTTCAAATAAATTGATTGATGATGCTAGTGATTTTGCTAAGGCTGCTTTATGGGGCAGAGTTATTCCTCTTTTTGATGATGGACATTATACTGAAGGTTTTAATATTGTTAAAAATAATGGTTTGCATGAACTCGCGATGACTTATGTTTCAAGAAATCAAGACAATAATTCGTTAGTTGTGAATTCAAAACCTGTTTTTGATGATTATTTTACTTCAAAATAGTAATGTTTTTTAAATATTGCTAAATTTTTTTGTTTTTGTTATTTTTTGTTTTTTTTACAAAAAATCTAACGTGTAATAATTAACCAAATACAATATTAATTTATGTAGGAGAGATAAATATGCAAGAATATCTTAAAGAAATTAAGAATAGAATATGCGAGCTTGAACGAGAACTTGATGAATTCGAGTCTTTTAGACAAAAAAGGCATTTGGGTCTTGAGAGTGATTTGACTTTATTTAATTTAACTGATAAGAAAACTAAGTTAATGCCTGAATTGAAATTTGATGATTGTGTTGATTTGAGGGTTTTTGATAAAGATTTCTTATCTGATTCAGTCAAGAACGAATTATCAGAAGATATTATTTTAGCTTATGAGCACAGACATAGTGTTTCAGAGAATATTAATTTAGTTTATGTTAAAGACAATGATCTTCCAACTTATAGTGCTTTATCTTTAATTATGAACTCTGATAATTTTCCCATATTTTCAAAGTTTTATGAATCAGTTAGTAACTTAGGTTTGAACACTTTTGAAACTGATAAAATTCACGAAGATTTAGGTAGAGAATATGTTAATTCTAAATTAGCTGCATCTTTTAAAGAATATCATTATTTTAAAGAGAAGCATAACAAGAACGATAGTTTTATTCAAAATTTTTTGAATAAAAGAAATAATACTAAAACGTCTTCAAGTAATATCTCGCTTGATTGGAAAATGCGTGATATTAATAGAAAATTAGATGAGTATAAACATGAATTTAATTTAGATTTATCTGATATGTATATTAATTAATTTTTTAATTTTTTTATTTAAAAATAGAAAAGAAAAAAAAAAGAAAAAAGTTATCTTTGGTGTGGTTTTAGGCGTCTTATTTCCATAGGGAGTGCGCCTTGTTCAAATTCTTGTTTTGCAATTTCTAATGGGTTGTATTTTAGTGCGTCTAGCTCTTTCTTTGAGAGTTTTATGAGGAATGGTGCCCCCATGCTTATTTGTAGTGCTCTCGCGCCTATTAGTCTTGCTTTTTCATATTTTGTTATGTGTCCGTCTGGCAAATTTATTCGTACCATTTAATTTACCTCGTTTAGTTTTTCTCTTAATTTTTTTGCTGTTTTTATTGCAAGTTCTACCATTTGTTCTATATCTTTCATTGTTAGTGCGCTATTTCCTCCTTTTTGGAGCGCGCAGATTTTTTCATCATCAAGAACTGTCACGGTGAGTCTTGCATCTACTGCCTTTTCTTCTTCGGCTGTTGGGTCGACTAATAGCATATCGCCTATTTTGCATACAGTTACAGGTATTGGTTGTTTTTGCAAGGCTAGTGTTTTATCTGTTTTTTCATGGTAATCTACTGTTTGGTCTTCGTTGAGTTTTGGGAATCTTGCGTTTTTTAGTGCTGCAAGTGCTGCAAATCCACCCATATCAATTAGATTTCCGTCGTAATTTAATGGAACTACATCTATTGCGACTGTCCATACTTTTTCTCCTTTTTCAAGACATAATGTTTTTGTGTCGAATGCTTTGCTCTCTCTTATGCCTCTATCTATTACTCTTGCTGTTTCTATTGATTCTATGCTTGGAGGTCCTGATTCGAAATCTGGACTGCTTAGCGGGAGTAGTTCTGAGTTCACCATGAGGACTCCATCCTCAGGAGTGTCAGGGTATGGTTTTTCTATTGCCATTTTTACCCCTGCGATTACTTCTGCATCTCCGAATATAATTTTTGCTGAGCCTTCTGCTGTTGAGAGGAATCCTGTTTGTATAGTTATTGGTCTAAGTTCGTCTAGTCCTCGTCCGTCAAGTCGTATTCCTTTTTTTAATGCGTTTTTTATGTGTTCTTTTACTTCAGTATTCATTTTGATTGCACCTATTCTATTTTGTATTTGTTTTTTAATGCTTCTCTTTGTTTTTCAGCGATTAATTTTAGTGCTGGTTTTACAAGATCAAAGCCGTCAAATAAATCTTTTTTATTTACTATTCCGTCCATTTGAAGTAGCGTTATCTCTTCTGTTGATGGTATCATTGCAAGTGGGACGTCTGCTGCTTCATTTTCATCCATGTGCTCTTCTGGTCCGTCTAAATCTACGAGTAAGTTTCCTCTTACCATTCCAAATGATACTGATGCGACCATGTCTTTCATGGTAAGTCCTGCGTCTGCTAGTGCGATTGCTGCTGCGCATATTCCTGCGCATCTACTTCCTGCATTTGTTTGTGGTAGTTCTATAAATACGTCAACTACTGTGTTAGGGTAGTCTCTAAGGTCGAGTACTGGTCTTAGTGCTTTCTCTGTTACCATGCTTATTTCTTTGCTTCTTCTTGATGGACCTGGCCTCACTCTTGAGCCGTCGCCTGAGAATGGTAGCATGCTGTAATTGCATCTTAGTACGCCTGCTTTTGGGTCTTGTAAGAATTTTGGATGTAATTCTCGTGGGCCGTATACTGCTGCGTATGCTTCTGTGTCTCCTATTTTGAATCTTGCTGAGCCGTCTGCTTTTTT
>JBKHAC010000026.1:0-12415 GCA_046543095.1 Candidatus Woesearchaeota archaeon
AATTATTTTTTTATTTATTACAAAATTTTTGAACAATTTTTTTTTCAAAAAATAGTTTCCATAGGAAATAAAGGGGTGGGTACGTTATTTTTCATTACATTATTTTTGTTAAGCACTATTTTAATCATATGCATAATAAATCATTATTTTGAAACTTATATTTTCCAAAAGAAATATATTTATAAAACCTACTCTTCTTCTGGAATTTATGGTTCAAAATAATTTAACTAATTTCTTCGAAAAATTTCTTAAAAAAGAGAATATTTTTCAAAATAAAAAAGCTTTACAATCGACATATATTCCTGGTGATATTAATCATAGAGATGACCAAATTAATACTGTTGCAAATATTCTTGCGCCGGGTCTTAAAGGTGAGAAGCCTTCCAATCTTTTTATTTATGGAAAAACAGGTACTGGTAAAACTCTTGTAGCAAAGTATGTTGCTGAGCAAATGGAGAATATTGCTCGTGAGAAGGATATTCCTCTTCAAATTTTTTATCTTAATTGTAAACTTAAAAAAATTGCTGATACTGAGTATCGTATGATTGCTGAGCTTGCTCGTTTTTTTGGTAAAGCTGTTCCTAGTACGGGTCTTCCTACTGATGAGGTTTATAATATTTTTTTTCAAGCTCTTGATAGTGAGGAGAAAATTATTATTATTATTATGGATGAGGTGGATCAGTTAGTTAAAAAAGCTGGTGATGAAATTATTTATAATTTAACACGGATTAATTCTGATTTAAAAAAATCTCAGCTTAGTATTATTGGTATTAGTAATGATTTGATGTTTGCAAATAATCTTGATCCTAGGGTTAAATCTTCTTTATCTGAGGAAGAAATTGTTTTTCCTCCATATAATGCTATTCAGATTCAAGATATTTTAAGAAAGAGAACTAATGTGGCGTTTAAAGATGGTATTTTAGAGGATGGTGTTATTCAAAAATGTGCTGCGTATGCTGCGCGTGAACATGGTGATGCGAGGCGTGCACTTGAATTATTAAGGGTTGCAGGTGAGCTCGCTGAGCGTCGTGATCAGATGAAGGTAAAAATTGATGATATTGATGCTGCTGAGGATAAAATTGAGCGTGATCGTATAACTGATATGGTGAAGACTCATCCTAAGCAATTTCAAGCCACTCTTTATTCTATTTTATCTCTTGGTACTGATAAAAAAAATGATATTCAAACAGGTGATGTTTATGAATTGTATAAGGATTTGTGTAAAAAAACAGGTCTTCGTCCTTTAACTCAAAGGCGCGTGTCTGATATTATCGCTGAGCTTGATATGCTTGGTATTATTAATACTAATGTTATAAGTAAGGGACGTTTTGGTCGTACTCGTGAAATTAATTTAAATTTACCTAAGATTGTTGAGCGTAAGGTTTTGTTAATACTTGAAGATGAGCTTGATACAAAGTCTGCTTAAAACATTTCCTTCATTCAATTTTTTTTTATTCGTATTTTTTATTTGTGTTTTTTTTGCATTAATGATTTAAAATGGATCAATCAACTATAGATTTTATAAATGAAAAACAAATACTTGTAAGTCCTGAATTATTTGATAAGGATTTTGATGGTAATGTAATTAGAAAGTTAATCTTAGATGAGAATCCTGATTTTTTAGATGAGGGTATTGTTAAAAATTATTTATCCAAAATATCTATTGATGTTTCAAATAAAAAAGAATTAGGTGTTGATAATAAAAAAAAATCTAAAGTTACAATTATAAAATCTTATGATAAAGAGCCTCGTAAAAGGACTTTTCAAGATTTTGTTTCTGTTTTTAATAATCGTTTTAAAAAATTATCTGAGATGTTAAAGTCGCGTCAAGAATTATCTTCTGTGACATCTATTTCTCGTCTTCATACTAAAAATCATAATGATAAAACAGCTATTATTGGTATGGTGTCTGATAAGCAATTTACTAAAAATAATAATATTTTATTAACACTTGAGGATACTACTGGTACTTGTACTGTTATTGTTAAAAAAGATGATGAGAAAAAAGAATTATTTGTTGTGGCTGAGAATTTAGTTCTTGATGAGGTTATTGGTGTTACTGGTACTCTTTTAAATAAAGCTGTTTTTGCTGAGAAGATTATTTTTCCTGATATTCCTATAAGTAAAGAGCTTAAGAAGCAAAAAGAAGAAGAGTATGTTGTTATGCTTGGTGATACTCATTTTGGTTCTAATCATTTTATGACTGAGGACTTTGAGCGTTTTATTAAGTGGATTAATCAAGATATGGGTAGTGATGTTCAAAAAAATATTGCATCTAAAGTTAAATATATTATTTTAACAGGTGATGTTGTTGAAGGTGTTGGTATTTATCCTGGGCAGGAAAATGATCTTGAAATTAAAGATATTGTTGATCAGTATGATGAGGCTGCTCGTTGGCTTGGAAAGATTCCATCAAATATTGATATTGTAATTCAATCGGGTAATCATGATGCTGGTAGGTTATCTGAACCTCAAGAAGCTCCTTTTCGTGATATGGCTAAAGCTTTGTGGGATATGCCTAATGTTACTTTAGTTTCAAATCCTGGTTATGTTAATCTTGGTCGTACTGATTCGTTTCCTGGGTTTGATTTTTTGTTGTATCATGGTGGTTCTTTGATTTTTTATGCTGATAACATTCCTAAGATTAGGGCTCTTGGTGGTCAGAAAAGATCTGATTTAATTATGAAAGCCTTGCTTCAAAAAAGACATCTTGCTCCTACGCACAAATCCACTTTGTATTTACCTGATCCTGATGATGATTTTTTATTAATTGATATCATTCCTGATTTTTTTATAACTGGTCATATTCACAGATCGAGTGTTTCTAGTTATCGTAATATAACTATTATTAATGCTTCTTGTTGGACTGAGACTACTGAGGATCAAATTAAGCGTGGTCTTGAACCTTTGCCTGCGAGGATTCCTGTTGTTAATTTGAAAACCAGGGATGTTAAGTTAATTAATTTTTTATCTAAAAAATCAAAAGAAAAAGAGATTGAAGCGAGCAAATCTGTTGAGGAGCTTAAAAAACTCGAAAAATAAATTTATTAAAATAATATAAATAGTATATAATGTAAAATAACATAATAATATATAAAAAATAATATATAAAAAATAAAAATCATTTAATAAAATAATATTTAACAAAGCCAATATAATATATCATTTAACAAATTAAAAAATATATAAAAAAATATATCAAAAAATAATATTAATAAAATATAATACTTATCAAATATTAACACAAAAAAGTTGTTGGTTGAACCTTAAAATGATCGCATCTGAGAAGAAAAAAAAATATTTTGACAGCTTAAAAAAAAGCGCTATTGATCAATTTAAATTAGCTACGCTTGCGCGTAAGAAGAATTTTGATCCTAAAGATTATGTTGAAGTAAAGCTCGCTGAGAATTTGGCTGAGAGAGTTATTGGTTTGATTTCAGCTGCGGCGCCTCAGCTTGCTGATAGTGGTGCGATTGCGAGGATTATTGAACTTGAAGAGGAGTATGCTCCTCTTGATTGGCGTGTTTCTATGAAGATTGCTCACGAAATTGCTGAGCAAAAGTTTTGTGAATTTAAAGATAAAAAAGAGGCTATTGAAGTTGGTATTAGGACTGGGTTTGCATATGTTACTTTGGGTGTTGTATCAGCTCCGCTTGAGGGGTTTACATCTCTTGATATCAAAAATAGGCTTGATGGAAAAGGTGAGTATTTTTGTTTGAATTATGCTGGGCCTGTGAGGGCTGCTGGGGGTACTGCCGCCGCGGTTTCTGTTATTATTGCTGATTATGTTAGAAATAAATTGGGTTATGCTCTGTATGATCCGACTGAAAAAGAGGTTCAGCGTTGTTATGCTGAACTTGAAGATTATCATGAATATATAACTAATTTGCAGTATTTTCCATCTAAAGAAGAGGCTGATTTTTTACTTCAGAATTTGCCTGTTGAGATTTCTGGTGATCCTTCTGAAAAATATGAAATTTCTAGTGCTCTCTTAAAAGATTTGCCTCGTATTCCGACGAATCGTTTGAGGAGTGGTTATTGTTTAATTCATAGTTCTTGTATTCCTTTAAAGGGGCCTAAGCTTTGGGCTAAGATTGGTAAATGGAAAGATGAGATGGATATGAATCATTGGGTGTTTATGGATGAGTTTTTGAAGATTCAAAATAAAAATAAATCTAAATCTAAAAAGAAAACAGCGTCTGTTGGTCTTGCGCCTGATTATACATATATTACTGATCTTGTTGGTGGTCGTCCTGTTTTGGGTCATCCTTTGCGTAATGGTGGTTTTCGTCTTCGTTATGGTAGATCTCGCGCATCTGGTTTTTCTGGTCAATCTATTCATCCTGCGACCATGATTATTTCAAATGGTTTTGTTGCAACTGGTACTCAGCTTAAAGTCGAGCGTCCTGGTAAAGCTGCTGCTTTTACACCTTGTGATACAATTGATGGTCCTATAATTAAATTAAAAAATGGGGATGTTATTAAAATTAATAATGAAGCTGAGGCTAATATTCATAAAAAAAATGTTGGGGAAATTTTGTATATGGGTGATGTTTTAATTAATTATGGTGATTTTTTTGATAGGGCTCATAAGCTTGTTCCTGCTGGTTACTGTGAGGAGATTTGGGCGCTTGAAGCTTTAAATATTTTAAATTCAAAAGAATTAAGCGTTGATGATCTTGCATCTAAAGTTAATATTTCATCTAAGCGTTTACATGATTTATTTAATAAGCCTCTAAAAGTCAAGCCTTCTTTTTCTGAGGCGATTAGTATATCGCGTGAGATTGATTTGGCACTTCATCCTTCTTTTATTTTTTATTTTGAATCTATAAAAAAAGAAGATTTATTTGATTTGTTTGAGTGGGTTGTGCGCGCAAGACGTGATGATAATAAACTTATTTTAAGAAAATGTTCTGCTAAAAGACATCTTGAGATTTTAGGTGTTGAGCATTTATTTGTTAAAAATGAATTTGTTGTTTTAGAAAATGTTGTTGCTGATATTTTTGATTTTTTCTTTAAATATGATGGTGATTTGGATATTTTAAAAAATAAAATTTTATCTGCTAATAGTAATTGTGAATTTTTATCGAATCATACTGGTTTTTTAATTAAAGATAAATGTGGCACTTTTATTGGTGCGAGGATGGGCAGGCCTGAGAAAGCTAAAATGCGTAAATTGACTGGTTCTCCTCATGTTCTTTTTCCTGTTGGTGATCAGGGGGGTCGTCTTCGTAGTTTTCAATCAGCTCTTGAATCGGGTAAAATTGTTGCTGATGTAAAATTGTTTTTTTGTGAGTCTTGTAATAATAAAACTCCTCTCAAAGTTTGTGAGCGTTGTGGTGAGGTTTGCTCTGAGGTTAAAGAAGAAGAGGATGTTATTGATGATAATAACAAATATAAGCGTAAATATACTAAAACCCAAATTGATATAGCTAGTATTATTGATGGTTGTAAGAAAATTATTGGAACAAATATTTTGCCTGATTTAATTAAGGGTGTTCGTGGTCTTGCAAATAAAGAGCATATCGCTGAGCATTTAGTTAAAGGTATTATTCGTGCTAAATATAATTTGTCTGTAAATAAAGATGGTACTGTTAGATATGATTGCTCTGAGCTTCCTTTAACTCATTTTAAGCCTTTTGAGGCGGGTGTTTCTTATAAGAAATTGGTCGAGCTTGGTTATGATGTTGATATTCATGGTATTCCTCTAAGGAGTGATGATCAAATTCTTGAGCTTAAAGTTCAAGATATTTTGCTTCCTTGTTGTCCTGTATCTCCTGAGGAGCCTGCTGATGTTGTTATGTTTAATGTAACTAAGTTTATTGATGAGGTTTTAGTTAAGCTTTATGGTCTTGAGCCTTTTTATAATCTTGAAAAAAAAGAGGATTTGGTTGGTCATTTAATGGTTGGTCTTGCACCTCACACATCTGCAGGTATTGTTACAAGGATTATTGGTTTTTCTAAAACTCAGGGTTTTTTGGCTCATCCTTATATTCATGCTGCTATGCGTCGTGATTGTGATGGTGATGAGGCTTGTGTGCTTTTGTTGCTTGATGCTTTTTTGAATTTTTCTAAGCTTTATTTGCCTAGTTCTCGGGGTAGTACTATGGATGCGCCTTTGGTTTTGACCTCTGTTATTTTGCCTGCTGAAGTTGATGATATGGTTTTTAATATGGATATTGTTGATAAATATACTCTTGAGATGTATAAGGCTGCAGGTGAGTTAAAGATGCCTTTTGATGTTAAAATTAAGAAGGTTTCTGATGTTATGGGCACGCCTGATCAGTATGAAAATTTTATGTTTACTCATGATACTACTGATATTAATGCTGGTGTTTTGTGTTCTGCGTATAAGCTTCTTCCTAGTATGGCTGAGAAGGTCGAGTGTCAAATGGATATTGCTGAGAAGATTAGGGCTGTTGATGAGGCGGATGTTGCGCGTCTTGTAATTGAGAAGCATTTTATTCGTGATACTAAGGGTAATTTGCGTAAATTTTCTACGCAAGAATTTAGGTGTGTTAATTGTAATGAGAAGTATCGTAGACCCCCTTTGAAAGGTAAGTGTTCTCAGTGTGCTGGTAAAATTATATTTACTATTAGTCAGGGTAGTATTGTTAAATATTTAGAGCTTAGTATGATGCTTGGTGAAAAATATAATATTAGTCCTTATATTAAGCAGACTCTTGAATTAACAAAACGAAGAATTGAGGGTGTTTTTGGTAAGGAAAAAGAAAAGCAGACTGGTCTTGGGGATTGGCTTACTAGTGATGTTGTTGTTGAAGAATCATTTGAGGATTTATCTGATGATGAGGCTTTGGAGCTTTTTGATACTATTGATTTTAATGAGCCTCGTCATTGATTTTTTTTGTTTGTGTTATTTGTGTTTTTATTCTTCTTGTAGGTAGTGTTTTTTTATTAAGTCAAAATTATTATTTATGCTTTAAACAAATTTATTTGTTATAATGTTGTCATACCAGTTTATTATATTTTTATTTAGGTATTTTTTACCTATATCTTTTTTTTGTATTTGGGTTTGTGTTCAGTAACTAAAATTATGTTTTTTTATTTTTTATTTATAAATTTGTATATTTTATTATTTGAGCATTAGTTTTAGTAAGTTGTTGTTTACAAAATCTTTTTGGTTTTATATTTTAGAATAAAAGCTGTGTCTAGCGCCGCATGCTTGGCATTTTATGTAGTATATGTCGCCTTCTTTTACCATTTTTGTATCTGGTGCTGAGCATTCTTTGCAGAATACGAATTCATCTACGTATGTTAATATTTTTTCATTTATTTTGCTTGCGGGTATTTTTGATCCGAATACTAGTGTTTGGTTTTTTAATGTTCCTGGTGTTGCGAGTTCTTTTAATATATATTTTAGTATGTGTTGTGGTTTTCTACCTATGGTGTCTGCTATTTGAAAGAAGTTGCTTATGATTGTTTTGTTTCCTTCTATTCTCCCTTTTACTTTTGGAACTTCAAATCTTGTTCCTGTATTTACTTTCTCAGGGAGTACTTCTCTTGCATCTTTAAGCATATCTTCATAATTCATAATTTATTAGAAGTGACTATTTATTTATAAATGTTCTTGCATTTTTTCGTGGTTGTTTTTTATTATTTTATCTCTTTTATAATTCTAAATGCTTCGTGTGCAAGTTCTTTAAATAATTGTGTTGTGTCTAGTTGGTTTATTTCTTTTTTATCTATCCATTTATAATCTAGTAATTCTTCTTTTTGTAAAATTATTTTATGTGTTTTTGTTTTTGCGAGATAGTCGAGTCTTATTGCTCTTTTATTTTTGCTAACAGTAATTATGAATGGTATTGGTTCATTTTGTATATTTTCATAGTTGCTTATTTTAAATTTATCATTACTAATTATTTCAACGTCAAGTCCTACTTCTTCTTTTATCTCTCTTTTTATTGCTTCAAAAAAAGATTCATCCTGTTCTACGTGTCCGCCTGGGTGTATCCATATTTTGAGTTTTTTATGGTGAACGACTAGTAGTTTATTTTCATAAAATATAAATGCGTTTGTTGTTGTTTTCATTTTTTTAAAGTTTTTTTCAAATTTAATAATTATTATATTGACAAAATAACAAAAAATAAAATCATGAATTAAAAAAAATATAATAAAATAAGTTTATTCAAATTTTTTTGCAGCCGCGCATATTGCATCTATTTTATCTGTTTTTTCCCATGTGAATTCTTCTCTGCCAAAATGTCCGTATGCCGCTGTTTTTGAGTATATTGGTTTTTTTAAATCAAGTGTCTTAATTATTCCCTCAGGTGTTAAATCGAATACTTCTCTAATTATTTTTTCAAATTTTTCTTCGCTTAATTTTCCTGTTCTGAATGTTTCGACAAGTATGCTTGTTGGATCTTTAACTCCGATTGCATAGCTTATTTGTACTTCGCACTCGTCGCATAAATTTGATGCGACTAGGTTTTTTGCTATGTATCGCGCCATGTATGCTGCGCTTCTATCTACTTTTGATGGATCTTTTCCTGAGAATGCGCCTCCTCCGTGTCTGCCTTTCCCGCCATATGTGTCAACTATTATTTTTCGTCCTGTAAGTCCTGCATCTCCGACGGGGCCTCCTATTACGAAGTTTCCTGTTGGGTTTATGAATATTTTTGTGTCATTGTCTATTAAATCTGCGCATACTGGTTTTATAACTCTCTCAAGTACAAATTCGTGTAGGTTTTCAGCATCTTCATCGTGCTGTGTGCTAACTACTATTGCATCTATTCTTTTTGGTTTATTATCTTCATATTCTATTGTGACTTGGCTCTTTGAATCAGGTCTTAGAAATGTTTTTTCAGTTTTTCTGATTTCTGCAAGTTTTTCTGTGAGTTTATGTGCGAGCATTATTGGTATTGGCATAAGTTCCTTTGTCTCGCTGCTTGCGTATCCAAACATCATTCCTTGATCTCCTGCACCTCCTGGGTTGACGCCCATCGCGATGTCGGGGCTTTGTTTTGATATGCTGATTATGATGCCGCAATTATCAGGGTCGAATCCTGATTTTGCTGTGTATCCTATCTCTTTCACTTTTGTTCTAACCACACTTTGCAAATCTATGTTTGCTTTGCTTGTTACCTCTCCTGCGAGCATTATAAATCCTGTTTTTACAAGACATTCTACTGCAACTTTTGAATTTGGGTCTTGCTCGATGTATGCATCAAGTATCGCATCGCTTATTTGGTCGCACATCTTATCAGGATGTCCTTCGCTCACGCTCTCAGAAGTAAAATATTTTTTTATTTTTTCCATTAAGTTTTGCAATTATTGATGTTTTATAAATATTGCTTTATTTTAGTTGGCGACATAAAAAATTTGTAATGCCTAAAAGAGCCTTAGGTTCACACTTGTTAACACTAGACTTGGTTTATAAAGCGAGGATTAAAGCGATGCTCTTTGCATTACAAAAAAATTTTGTCGCGTACTATTTTATGTGGTGAAGAATAAGTTATATTTTAGGCAAGTTTTAAAATCAAAAATAAATATTTGTTAGATTTGTATTTTTAATATTAAAAGAATTGTGATGTTTGGCGTTGTAGATAATTTATTTTGTTTTTTAGTAAAAGCTCTCAGGGGTAAAATAACAACAACTTATTTTATTGCGTTTGTCTTCTTTGCAGTTTATTTTACTCTCGCTCCATTGTTCTCTCCAGTTTATTTCTTTTATTAAATAATAATCTTCGCTCTCTTGTGCTAGCATTCTCTTCGCAATAGCTATGTTTTGTATTTTTTTATTTTTCTCATAGTTTGTTTTTGTTATTTCGTCTTGGGTGTTTTTGAATTGGTTTAGCGGTTTGTTGTATTTTAAAAGCTCAACATATGTTCTTGTCGTAGGTATTGGCTCGTGGAATAGTTTTTGTTTTATATCAAGTAAATCAGATATGTCGAGTAAATCATTTGAAAACATTTTTTTCTCCTTTTTGTTGTTGTTCTTATTTCTTATTTGTTGTATTTTTTATCTATTTTATTTAAATTTTTGTTTTTTTAGAGAAAATTTTATAAATAATAAAATTAATTTGTCGCATATGGCAGCAAAAAACTGGTTTATTTGTATTAGGAGTATACTAGTTGATATGCTGTTAAAAAAATATAACTCCTTTTTGCTTTAAAATCCTTTAAATTTTTTCTCAGGGGTTAATATAAGCAAAAAGGTTTAGCAGTATTAATTTCTGAGAATGAGTTTTTGGGGTTTTTTTATGCAGGTTGGAGTTTTTACCAGAGGTGGTGAAAATGGAAGAATGTGTTTTGTGCAATGAGTACATAACAAATCCAATTTGCCCTGAATGTATTGGGGTGCAAGTGAAAACGTGGCTTTTTGAAGTCAGGCCTGATTTAGTTAAAGATCTTGATGTTGAGACTTTAAAATTTTCTCAAAAGATTTTTAAGGAAAATGCTTGTATTTCTTGTAAGGGTTATATGGATATTTGTAGTTATTGCTTTACAGAGCACATTTTTGAGTGGCTTGAACCTTTGCTTGAGCAGGATGATTTATCTTTGTTTGTTAAGTTTTTTCATTATGATTTTTTCAAGAAAGGTTATTTTAAAAAAGCGAGGCTTCAGGGTCTAATTTAAGTTTCTTTTTTTTCTTTATTCTCTTCGGTGCTTCCTCTACAAGTTCCACAAGAAATAAAGGGGTGTTTTTTGTATACTGGTTTACTTAGAATTTCTATTTTTGTTCTTTTTTTCTCTCGTAGACTCCTCTACTCAAAAATTTCCACTGGAAATAAAGGGGGTTTGTTGTTTTTCAAATAATTGTTTGAAAAGCCCTATGGAAACATAAAAGCATTTATAAATAAGTATTCGTTTCCTTTTTAAATAAGAAGTGTTTTTCAACTTTTATTTAATTGCTTCTTACAAACAAGCTTCGCTTATTTTATGGCGGAGGAGTAGGGGGTTTTGAGAAAATGGCTTCAAAAGCTACAAAAACAAAAAAAGAAAATTTTAATCCGCATGACAACATTACTGTTGTAAATATTGTTGTGTCTTCTAGTTTAGAGCATGATATTCCTTTAGAGAAGATGGCTGCGACTCTTCCAAATACTGAGTATAATCCTGAGCAGTTTCCAGGTCTTGTTATTCGTATTAAGGAGCCTAAAACTTCTGCTTTAATTTTTAGTTCTGGTAATATTGTTTGTACTGGTGCAAAAAGTCTTGATAAAGTTGAGGAGAGTATAAAGAAAATTATTGAGAGTCTTGAAAAAATTGGTATTAAAATTAAGATTAAGCCTAAAATTAGTGTTCAAAATATTGTTGCGAGTGGTAGTATTGGTATGGATCTTAATTTAAATACGCTTGCAATGAAGCTTGATAACACTGAGTATGAGCCTGAGCAGTTTCCGGGTCTTGTATATAAATTAATGGAAGCTAAAGCTACTTTCCTTTTATTTAGTAATGGTAAAATTGTGTGTACTGGTACTAAATCTGAGAAAATGGTTCATGACGCTATTGATATGCTTATTGAAAAATTAAACAAAGTTATGAAAAAATAATTTTTTTCGAAAGATTAACGTTTTTTTTAAAGTAACTTTTATATTGTTTTTTTTATTTTCTTAAATTTTAAAATAACAAGTTCGTTGTTATTTTAATAAATGATTTATTATCATTCCTAATTAGGTCAAGTTTTAAAATGGATGCACAAGAGCAAATAAATAAATATCAGGAATTCCTTGAGGAGCATTATTATGAAGCGATGGTTCATGCTGTCTCTAAGGGGGCTGAGGCTTTGCTTTTGGAGTTTTCTGATCTTGCAAGGTTTGATATTTTTCTCGCTGAAGAGTTGTTGGAGCGCCCTGAGGATTCGCTCAAAGCTTTAGAATATGCTATTTCTCGTTTTGATTTAGGTGAGGATGTTACTCTGCGTCCTCGTTTTCGTGAGCTTCCTGAATCTTCTCAAATTTTAATTAGTGAAATTCGTAGCAAAAATATTGATAAGTTTTATCAGTTTAAAGGTATTGTTCGTCAGAAAACTGATGTTCGTCCTCAGGTGACTAGTGCTAAATTTGAATGTCCTAGTTGTGGTAATATTATTTCTATTTTGCAAATTGATACTAAATTCAAAGAGCCTTCTTCTTGTAGTTGTGGTCGTAAAGGTAAATTTAATATGGTCAGTAAAGATCTTGTTGATGCTCAAAAAATTGTTCTTGAGGAGGCGCCTGAAGATCTTGATGGAGGTGAGCAACCTAAACGTATGAATGTTTTTTTAAAGCAAGATTTAGTGAGTCCTTTATCTGATAAAAAAACTAATCCTGGTAGTAAAATTGCTATTGTGGGTATTTTAAAAGAAATTCCTATTGTTTTAGCGACGGGGGGTAAATCTACTCGTTTTGATTTAATTATTGAGGCAAATCATGTTGAGCCTATGCAGGAGGATTTTTCATCTTTTGAATTAACT
>JBKHAC010000007.1:0-45318 GCA_046543095.1 Candidatus Woesearchaeota archaeon
AAATCTAGTGAACATTGTTCGGTTTGCGCAGTATACACTTCATTGTTATTTGGGAACGGAGCCTTTAAACCAAAATGTTTTTAAAGTCGTCTGCATAAATTTATTTTAAAAAAAAATTTGAGGTGTTGGTTTTTGCATATTACTTTTTCAAATCCTTTGTATTTGTGGTTTTTATTTTTAATTCCTGTTCTGATTTTTGCTCATTTCTTTTTTTTTAAGAGATCCAGGTCTAAGGCTTTGATTTTTTCGAATATTCAGGCTATTCGTCGTATGGCCAAAGGCAATATTATTTCTGCAAATTTAACTCATCTTGTTTTGCGTTCTTTAATTGTTGTTGCAATTGTTGTTGCTGCATCAGGTGCTAAGTTAAATGTATTAGGTGATAAGTCTGATGTTAATATTGTTTTTGCTCTTGATTCTAGTGCGTCTATGTCTTCGCCTGATGTTGGTTCGTCGAGGTTTGATACTGCTAAGTATTTAATTTCAAACATTTTGTCAACATCGCCGAGGGGTGGTGAATATGCTTTAATTAGTTTTTCTGGTGCCTCGTTTATTAGGCAACGTTTCACTTTTGAGCGTGCTGAATTATTATTAACGTTAGATAATATGGATGTTGCTCGTCTTGGGGGTACTGATGTTGGTGGTGCAATTATTGCTGCGACTAATTTATTTGAATCTAGGTCTGAGGGGGGGCGTGTTTTAATTTTATTATCTGATGGGCTTAATAATGCTGGTTCATTTATTTCATCATCGCCTGATGAGATTGTGGATTATGCGCGTGATAATTTAATTGTGATTCATTCTATTGCTATTGGTGGTGAGGGTGGTCCTCTTGGTTTTTTACCTGAGTACTATCAAATTCCTGCCATGTTTGATGATTCTCTTGTGAATTTATTATCTGAGGGTACTGGTGGTTCGTCTTTTAGAATTGAATCATTTAGTGATGTTGAGGGGGTTGTTGAATCTTTAGATTTTGAGACGTCTAGGGCGTATATTACGTATGATTTGGCTTATTGGGCGTTTATAGTTATATTTGTTTTGCTTAGTTTAGAGTGGATTTTGGCAAATACTATTTATCGTAGAGTTCTTTAAATTACGAGTGGAAGAAATTCTCAATTTTTTTGTGCGGGGCAAAAAAATGTCACCTTTAGGCGTCAGTTGTTTTTTTTTTCGCTAATTTGCTAAAGTTAGAGTGGAAGAATCCTTAAATTTTTAGCGCTAGCTAAAAAGTTAATTGAAGGTTAACCTGTTAGGGCTGGGAAGTTCCTCTAATTTTTTTTTATTTGTGTTTATCTTTGTATTTTTTTTAGCTACTTTTTTAAATAAATGTTTGTTTCATTTTATTTATGTCTAAATCGGTTATTAAAACTCCTTGGTATTCTTTTAAAACAGGCAAGCTTTGTAAAGGTTGCGCGCAATGTGTTGAGGGGAAAAAGACTGTTTTGTTTATAACTGGTCTTTGTATGCGTAAATGTTTTTATTGTCCTATTAGTTCAAGTAAATATGGCTCAGATGTTGTTTTTGCAAATGAGTGGCAAATTAAAGATAATAAAAATCCTGTTGAGCTTTTTGAAGAAGTTAAATTAACTGGGGCGCAGGGTGCAGGGATTACTGGTGGTGATCCTTTAATAAAAATTGATAGGACTATTAATTATATTGAACTTTTAAAAAAAGAGTTTGGGGAATCATTTCATATTCATTTATACACTTCATTAAATCTTGCTAATGAAGATAATTTAAAAAAATTATTTTATGCTGGTCTCGATGAGATTAGGTTTCATCCAAGTTTTGATGATTCTTCGCTGTGGGATAATATTTTGGTGGCAAAAAAATTTAATTGGAGTGTTGGTGTTGAGATTCCGGTGGTTCCTGGTACGCAAAATAAAACTGAGCGTTTAATTGAATTTATTGCCGGAAAAATAGATTTTTTAAATTTGAATGAATTAGAATTTTCTGATACTGACTCTTCTCATTATGATATGAGTGGTTATTTTAGAAAAAATAATTCTAGTTATGCAGTTAAAGGTAGTAGGGTGCTTGCATTGAAGCTTTTGGATAAATGCTCGAAATTAAATATTAATGCTCATTTTTGTACTGCTAAATTAAAAAATATGGTTCAAGTAGGTGAGCGTCTTAAGCGTAGAGCTTTAAATATTGCTTTAGATATTGATGAACTCACAGAAGAGTATTTGCTCTATCGTGGCGCAATTTATTTGAAAGGTTTTGAGCCGGGTTCTGATTATAGGCAGGGTTCTTTGAAAAAAGCTTCTTTGTATAAATTGAATAAAGCTAAATTGTCTCTTTTAAAGTCAGGGTTATTTGATGAAGATGATTTAGTTGTTGATAGTGTTAGGTCGCGTTTTTTGACTCATTTCTCTTTAGTTGAGCGTTATGCTGAGCGTATAAAAGAATTAGATCTTACGCCTTGTATTGTTGAGGAATATCCTTCTTCTGATTTTTTTTGTGTTGAGTTAGAATTTTTATGAACTTATATTTTTCTTTTAAGAAAGTCGATTTCCTCATCACTTAAATCTAAATCTTGTGTTATTTTTGGTATTATATCTTTATTGTTATTAAATAGTATTTGAAGATGAGGTACTACATCTGAGAATGCTCTGTGGCTTGATGTGTGTGTTGTCTTTCCTAATTTTTGTGATATGCTTCGTCTTTTTGCGACACTATTTTTAAATATCCATATTTTTAGAATTCTAGATGATGGTTCGTATTTTATTCTCGCAGGATTTTTTTCTTTTTTTGAAAGGGCAATTCCTGCACTAAGTAAATTATAACAATACACATAAAATCGATAGTATTGCCATCGTCTTATTCTTCCATGAAATACATTCGCAAGTGATATATTTTCGAATGCTTCTTTTAAGGCTTCAGGTTCTAAGTATTCTTTTGGTGTGTTCTCCTCAACCCACAAAAATATTTTATCAAGATCTTCTGTGATGTTATCAAATGCGGTTAGTGCTACATCTGCGCGTGTTGTTTTAAACACTCTAAATAATGCGTTTTTTATTTCATCAGTATTGTCTCTTGAATCGAGTGTTTGTATATCTTCTAGAGTTAGTGTTCCTTTCATTGCAAGCGTTTGTAAGTCATTTATTGCTGCTCTAAGGTCTCCTCCGCTCATTCTTGCTAGTTGGCTTATTGCATCTTCATTATATTTTACATTCTCACTATTACATATATATTTTAATTTGTTAAGTA
Organism: Candidatus Woesearchaeota archaeon; assembly: GCA_046543095.1. Classification (GTDB taxonomy): domain Archaea; phylum Nanobdellota; class Nanobdellia; order Woesearchaeales; family 21-14-0-10-32-9; genus 21-14-0-10-32-9. The sequence continues at coordinate 3,214 of JBKHAC010000007.1, forward strand.
TGTCTAGGTGACTAATGTCTTCGTATTCGATTAGTTGTGATATTTTTCTAAGTGGTTTTAATTTATCTATGTGTGCATCTTCGCAGATGGCGATGAAGGGATATTTGCTTTTCGCAATAATTTTTATTAGTGCTTGTAATCCGCCTCTATCTTTGGTGCCTGATAGTCCTTCTACTTCATCTACAAGTATTAGTTTTTCCATTCCAAAAAGGGATGCTTGGGATATTACTCCTGTAAGTAAAGTATTGATTGCGTCCGCGTTTCTTGTATCTGATGCGTTTATTTCTATTAATTCTAAGTTGTATGTATTTGCATAAGCAATTATGCTTGCAGTCTTTCCATTTCCGCATCCCCCATATAGAAGTATTGGTTTTTTTGTTTTCTTAAAATTATTAATGTATTCTTTTAATTTTTCAATTTGTTCTCTTTGTCCTATGATTTCATCTAGTTTTTGTGGACTATATTTTTTTATCCAAGGAATCATACTGTTGGAACCTTTTTCTATAATATAAAGTTTTGCTCAGTTTTGCTCATAACTGTTGTTATTTGTTTTCTTTTTTTGTCTTATTATTTGTAATTTGATGGGGTGTAGCATCATGCGGGCCTAGTTATTACGAACGTGGTTAAACTAGACTCGGTAAAACTTACGTGTTAATAGTAGTTTGCGTGCGTGCACGTAATAGTTTTCTTTTTTTTGTTTGCTTGTTGTTTGCGAGTTGTTGTTTGCGGGTTGTGTTTGTTTGTTGTTGTTTTCTGTTCTTTTTTCAATTTAAACTTTTTTTTCAAATAATTATTTAAATAAGGCTTTATTTCTGTTAAGGTATGCAAGTAATTAATAAAGAAGAATTATTTAATTCGAAAAGAAAATATTTAAAGAAAATGTCTGAATCTTTATTTATTTATCCTACTGATTCTATTTATGGGCTTGGTTGTGATGCGACTAATCCTGAATTGGTTGATAAACTTCGTAGAGTTAAAAAAAGCAATCTTCAACCTTTATCAATTATTGCGCCGTCTAAAAAGTGGATTGAGCAAAATTGTGTAATTTCTGATGCTCAAAAAGAATATTTTGAATCTTTAGGTTCTAAAATTAAAATTAACAATAAAGATCATTGTTTTACACTTATTTTAAAATTAAAAAATAAAAGTGCTGTTGCGCATAATGTATCTCAGGGTGCTCAGACTATTGGTGTGAGAATTCCTAGTAATTGGTTTTCAAATGTTGTATCTGATTTTAACAGGCCTATTGTGACTACTAGTGCAAATCCTACAGGGGAGGATATTATGACTTCTCTTGATGATTTAAATGATTCAATTAAAAAAGTTGTTGATTTCATAGTATATGAGGGTGAGAAGAAAAGTGTGCCTTCTACAATTATTAATTTAATTGAGTCTCAAATTAAGGTTACTGCTAGGAAATAGGGTGGTTTTGTTGAGAATTCTTGGTGCAGGTGATATTCATGGTAATGTTTTTTTAGCTAGGGATCTTGCTGAACGTGCTGTTCGTGAAAATGTTGATTTAGTTGTTTTGTGTGGTGATTTAATTGAGGATTCTGCGTCAGATAATGTTTTGAAGCCTTTTCGTGATAAAGATTTGAAGATGCTTCTTGTTCATGGTAATCATGAGAGTTTGGCGTCTGCTAATTTTCTTGCATATATTAACAAAGCAAAATTGATGCATGGTTATGGAGCGCGTTATGGTGATATTGGTTTTTTTGGTTGTGGTTCGGCGAATATTGGTGTTAATGGTTTATCTGAGGATGAAATTTTTTCGACTTTAAACAAGGCTCATGATGGCATTTCTTATCTTCAAAAAAAAGTTATGATAACTCATGTTCATCCTGCTGGGTCTGATATGGAAAAATTTTCGGCTTTTGTTCCGGGTAGTTTGGGTGTTAGCGATGCTATAAAACAGTTTAAGCCTGATATTTTGCTTTGTAGTCATGTTCATGAGGCGCAAGGTCTTGAAGAGCAGCTTGAAGGCACTAGGGTTATTAATGTTGGACCTAAAGGAAAAATTATTGATTTATGATTTGTTTCAGGTTTTGTTTTGTGCGGTCTTTATAATATTTAATAGGTCTTGTTCAGAATGTCTATATTTTGTATATTGCCTAGCAAACCGCTCAAATTAAACAAGGGGTTTGATAGACTCGGTTCAACATACAAGTCAGTTTCGATTAGTTTGCGCAGTATACATATTTGTATTATTCTGGATAAGGTCATTTAATAAAAACTTTTTAATAAGTTGATTAGTTTCTTAATTTTTATTATGGTAGTAAAATATGAATTCCTTGAGCATACGGCTGATACTAAGATTAAAGCGTATGGTAGGTCTTTGGAGGAGGCTTTTGAGAGTGTGCTTGTGGCTACATCTGCTGTGATGGTTGATGTTGATAGTTTAGTTGAATTAGAATCAAAATCTATTGTGGTTGAGTCTAAGTCTTTAAAGTCTTTGCTTTATGATTTTTTAGATGAGGTTTTATTTTTGTTTGATGTTGAGGGTTTTATTTCAAAAAAAGTTGTGGATCTTAAAATTGTGAGGGATTCATCTTTTAAGTTATCATGCACTCTTGTGGGGGATATTGCAAGTAAATATGATATTCATACTACAATTAAGGCTGTAACTTATAGTGATATGGAAATATTTGAAGTTGATGATGGTTTTGTAATTCAGGTTGTTCATGATTTGTGAGGTGTTAGTTTTATGTATGAGCCAAAAAAAGTTAATAATTATTCGTTTGTTGTTGAGCCTCAAGGTAATATGAGGGTTCCTTTGAAAATTTTTGCATCTGATGCTCTGTTGGCTAAGATGGTTGAGGATGGTTCGATTATGCAAGGTGTGAATGTTGCATCGCTTGAGGGTATTGAGGGTTTTTCTTTAATGATGCCTGATGCTCATCAGGGATATGGTTTTAGTATTGGAGGTGTTGCTGCATTTAATCTTGATAATGGTATTATTAGTCCGGGTGGTATTGGGTATGATATTAATTGTGGTGTTCGTCTTTTATCATCATCTCTTAAAAAAGAAGATGTACTTGATAAATTGCCTTTATTACTAGATGTATTATTTAAGAAGATTCCTCCTGGTGTGGGGGAGAAATCGGAGTTTAGAGTTGATGATTCTGAGCTTGACGATTTGATGACTCGAGGGCCTAGTTGGGCGGTTAAGCGTGGTATTGGGTTTGAAGAGGATTTAGAGCTTTGTGAGAGTCGTGGTATGATGCCTCTTGCAGATCCAAGTAAGGTTTCTCAGAAAGCGAGAAGTAGAGGTAAATCTCAGCTTGGAACTCTTGGTTCGGGTAATCATTTTATTGAAATTCAGGTTGTTGATGAAATATTTGATGATGTTTCTGCTAAAGTTTTTGGTATTAATGAACCTGGGCAAGTAGTTATTTTAATTCATAGTGGATCTCGAGGTCTTGGACATCAGGTTTGTTCTGATTATATTCGTTTAATGGAGGATTCTCAAAGTGTTGATTTACCTGATAAGAGTTTAATTAATGCACCTATTAACAGTAATCTTGGTCGTGATTATTTTGGGGCTATGTGTGCTGCTGCGAATTTTGCTTGGACAAATAGGCATATAATGGCGCATCAGGTGAGGGCTTCTTTTAGTGAGGTCTTTGGAAGGGGGGTGGAATTAAAAACTGTTTATGATGTTGCTCATAATATTGCGAAGTTGGAGGAGCATTTAATTGATGGTTCTTTAAAAAAAGTTCTTGTTCACAGGAAGGGTGCAACTCGTGCGTTTCCTAAGAATCATGTTGATTTGCCTGTTAAATATAGGGGTGTTGGTCAGCCTATTTTTATTCCGGGGAGTATGGGTACGAGTAGTTATGTTTTAGTTGGTGCGGAGAATTCTTTAAATGAGAGTTTTGGTAGTACTGCGCATGGTGCTGGTCGTATGCTTTCAAGGTTTGCTGCAAAGAAGTTGTGGTCGGGTCAGCAAGTAAAAGATGATTTGAAGAAAAATAATATTTTGGTTAAAGCATCTTCTTTGAGGGGTATTAGTGAGGAGGCGCCTTTGGCGTATAAAGATGTTGATGAAGTTGTTAAAATATCAAATGATGCGGGTATTGCGGGGCTTGTTGCAAGATTAAAGCCATTGGGTGTGATTAAAGGATAAAGTTAATAGGGTATGATGTTTATTTTATCTTTGTTGTAGTTTTCTTTTTCTTCATCTCGCTCATCATTTTCTTTTTTTGTTTCATGATGAGTTTCATAGTTGTTTTGTTGTTTTTCTTGTGGTATTTTGTTCAAATTATTATTATCGTCATCGAATAAGCCGAAAATTCCTTCGCTTGGTGTTTCATAATCTTCTTTTGTATAATTTGTATTTGTTTCTGTTTGTTTAGTTTCTTCAGGTGATTCGTTAATTAAGTTTTTTAAGAAATTTATAATTTTTTGTATGTCTTCTCGGCTCTCTTTTTGTGTATCTATTTTAATTTCCATTTTTTTTTCTTTAAAATTATTTCTTTTTAGTGTTATTGTGTGGTTTTATTTATTGTTATTGTCATTTGTACTATAAAAGTATTTCTTTTTTTTGGGAGGTTCTTGTCAAAAATAAGTCTTGTCCAGAAGGTCTATGTTTTGTATACTGCCTAGCGAACCACTCAACTCAAATATGGAGTACACTAGACTCGGTTTAATATATAATTATAGCTCTATTGGTTTGCGCAGTATATATTTGTGTTATTTTGGTCAAGACTCAAAAATAGCAATGTTTTTATTTATTGTATTTTTTTTGTTTTTAAAATGGCGAAAAAAGCTAAAAATAAAAAGAAATCTGTGCAAAAACAAACAAAAAGTATAAGTTCTCAACCAAAAAGTGGGAATGATAATAAAAAATTAATTTTTAGAGGTCTTGTTTTGGTTGCTGTAATGGTTGTTTTAGGTTTGTTTTTTTATGATATGTTAAAGGAGGATAAAATGAAAAATGTTGTTGTATTTGAGACGAGTAAAGGTGTTATAAAAGTTGAGCTTGATTTTGTTAATGCGCCTATTACATCAGAGAATTTTGCGAAATATGTTGAGGATCAGCACTTTGATGGTTTAATATTTCACAGAGTAATACCTAATTTTATGATTCAAGGTGGGGGGTTTTATCGTGATGGTACTCAAAAAAGTACTCGTGATCCTATAAAACTTGAGTCTAATAACGGTCTTAAAAATACTCGTGGTACTATTGCGATGGCTAGAACTATGGTTGAAGATAGTGCTACGAGTCAGTTTTTCATTAACGTTGTTAATAATCCTTCTCTAAATTATGCGCCTGGTAATCCTGGCTATGCTGTATTTGGAAAAGTTGTTGAAGGAATGGATGTTGTTGATGAGATAAGATTTGTTGAGACATCAAACAGAGAGGGACATGGTGATTGGCCTGTTGAAGACATCATAATAACTAAGGCTTATTTAGAATAATTTTTTTTTCTTTTTTGTGTTATGTGGAGTATATTTGCGTTATTGCTTTTTTTAAAATTTGAAATAGGTATTTCAAAGTTTGAAAATTTGTAATTTTTGTATGTAGTTGTATTCTATTATTTCTTCTTGTTAAAAAATAAACTTTAAAAATTTAAAAATTATTTATGTGCGTAATCAAATGTCTCAGTGCCCATTAGTTCATCTTCCAGATTATATATTTCAATTGTTGCATTAGGGTAGCAGTTGCCTCTAACAAAATGCATGAATTCAGAGGGTTTTTCTTTAAATACTGTGCGGGTATCTGTTTGTTCTACTTTATTATCTGCATAAGTTACTACCATGTAATATTCATTAGCGGTTCTCCCTGTTTTTGTTGGCTCTCCGCCTGTAAAATTTGCATAAAATATTGTGCTTCCTTCACCTTCTTGTTTCATCATCCACTCACTACATTCTTTAAATGTTAATTGCATTTCACATTTGGATCTTTCAGTGGGGTTGTATGCGCCTGTATCGTAGCAAAAAGAATATTCTGCGCGGATTCCTAATAATTCTTCTCCTCCTGAATTCTTGTTTGTTGTAGAGGGCTTATTGTTATCATTTAAATCATTAATGGTGAATTCTTCTTCGTTAGTACAAGCAACTATTAATAAAATAGAAAATAAAAGTAAAGTAATGGTTATTTTTGTTTTTATCATTATCTAGTATTTTTAATTATCAGCATTTAAATATTTTTTTATTTTTTTTCGGAATTTATTCGATTCTTATTAAGGTAGGCATATAAATTTTGTATTTTATCAAGAAGTCATGTTCACAGAACTACTTATGGCGATTCTCCTTGGCACTCTCGCGGGGACTTTTACAGGCTTAGTTCCGGGTGTGCATGTGAATTTGGTTGCTGTTATTTTATTGTCTATTTCAATGTTTTTGTTGGGGTTTGTGGGTGTTGAGTCTTTATCTTGTTTTATTATTGCGATGTCTGTAACTCATAGTTTTATAAGTACTATTCCTAGTATTTTTTTGGGTGCGCCTGAGCCTAGTTCTGCGCTCTCTGTTTTGCCGGGGCATAGGCTTTTACTTGAGGGTAGGGGTTTTGATGCTGTGAGGTTCACGGTTGTTGGTTCTTTGTTTGGTTTGTTTATTTCTTTTTTCTTTTATTTTGTATTTGTTTTTGTAATTAAGCTTATTTATCCTTTAGCTTCAAAAGTTATAGCTGAATTATTGCTTTTTGCGGGTATTTTTATAATATCTAAATCAAGTAATAGGGGTGCTTCTTTATTTGTTTTTGTATCTGCTGGTTTTTTAGGTTTTTTTGCTTTAAATTCTAGGCTTGATAATTCTTTGTTTCCTCTTTTATCTGGGCTTTTTGGGACTTCTACTTTAATTTTTAGTTTAAAAGAGAAAAGCGTGTTTCCTAAGCAAATAATTTCTTCTAGTTTTAGTTTAAATTTGCCTAAGAGTATATTTTCATCTGTTCTTGGCGCGTTATCTGGTTTTATAACTGCTATTTTGCCAGGGCTTGGCTCGAGTACTGCTGCGGGTATTGCATCTCTTTTTCAAAAAGATTCTGATGCTAAGAATTTTTTAATTATGATTGGTAGTATTACGACTGTGAATTTTTTTATGTCAATTGCGGCGTTAAGTGTTCTTGATAAGGCGCGTAATGGTGCGGTTATTGTTGTAAAAGAATTGTGGTTTGAGCCTAATGTTTTTATTTTGATTTCATCTGCGATGGTCGCAGGTGGTCTTAGTGTTTTTATTGCGAGGTTTTGCGCGTTAAAATTTCTTGATTTAATGCAAAGAATTAATTATGTTTTGATTGTTAAACTTGTTGTTTTCTTTATTATTTGTATGACTTTTATTTTATCTGGTGTTTATGGTTTTCTGATTTTGGTTGTTGCAACGTGTATTGGTCTTTATGCGAACATAGTGGGTATTCCTAGAAATACTATGATGTCTTGCATTATGGTGCCTGTTATGTTTTTCTTTTTAATTTAAAGTAGAATTGTTGCATTTTATAACTTTTTTTTTAATCATTGGTCACTGTTAGAATTAAATCTTTTGTTGCTATTGTTTTATTTTCATATATTATTTCTGCGTATAATTTGTAATCTGTTCTGATTGCGTTTGTTTCTCCGTTTAAAGTAAATATTCTAGTGATTGCTTCTCCAGGGTATAGTTTCAAGGATAGTACGTTTTCATCAGGGTGGGTTATATTCACTGCGTGGGTGTCGTCTGCGCGTATGTTTATTGTGCCTTCAAGTAAGTCTTTCCCTGTGTTTCTAATTGTAATTGTAAGTTTTGTCTCGTCTCCTGATTTAATCTTCGCGTCTCGTAGTTGCATATCTATTTGTCCTTTTGAATTCGTGGTGCCGAATAAATTGTTGTATGCTATAACAAGTAATATTGTTATAATTAGTAATATTATTCCTGCGCCTATAAGCATATATGATTTTTCTTTTTTTGTAAGTTCGCTTTTTTTCTTCATTTATTTTTTAATTTTTATTTTAACTATTTAAATTTAGCTGTTATTTTTAAAAAATTAAGTGTTTTTCATTAAATTATTCTTTTAAAAAACCTAAAATTTATAAATACTAAATGATGTGGTTTTTTATGAGGGTATTTTATATTAAATTTTTTTTATAATTTAATATTGGGATGCTTGTTGATTAACTAAGATTTAGATGATTTGTAGGTGTTTGAGAGGTTAAGCGTGTCTTTAAAAGAATTTATTTTAAAAAAAGATAATTTGTCTTTTTTACTTGTAAGTTTGCTTATGTTAGGTTTAATTATGTTTGCAGGCATAACTTCGCCTACAGGGTATGTGCCTTTTAATATTTTATCTGAAGATGTTCACATATCGCCTCAATCGCCTTATACTACTGATTCTCTTTTGTGTTCTTGGGATTTTGCAGGTAGTAATATTAGTGTTGTTTGGCGTAGAAATGGGGTAATTCAAACAGATTTAAATAATGAGACTTCTGTTTTGGGGTCTTTAACAACTAAAGGGGATGTGTGGGTTTGTGAAGTTGATGATTTAGATTCTGTTGATGGGGGTTCTGCGTCTGTTACTGTTGCAAATTCTGCTCCGAGTGTTCCTGATGTATTTATGGGTGTATCTTCTGTTAGTGATGGGTTTGAGTTAGTTGAAGATTCGGTTTATGTGTTTACATTTAATGCATCTGATGCTGATGGTGATGAATTAATTTATTCATTTGCGCCTCCTGCGCCTGATTTTTGTGTTTTGGATCAACAATATGGTCAAGGTGAGGTTACTTGTGAGGTTTTGCATGAGCATGTATCTGCTTCGGGCACAGATGAGTTTGGTATTGAAGAAGTTAAAAATATAGTTGTAGGTTTTCAAGCGACGGAGCGTTTTGGTACTGAGAAGCTTGCTTCTATTCGTGAATTAAATTTAACTTTAATGCCTGTGAATAATCAGGCTGAATTTTTAGAGGTTATTAATGATACGAGTTTGAATGCTTTGTCTCCTTGGGAGTTTTTGCTTGAAGGGGTTGATGAAGAACTTAATTTGCCTTTAAATTTTACTATTGCATCTGATGATGATTTAGGTTTGATATTTACTAATATTACGTCTAGTTCTGCAACGCTTACATTTGAGCATAATATGCCGACGAATTCGCATGTTGGTAATTGGACTGTTATAATTAATTTAACTGATGATGGTTCAAGTAATCTTTCTGCTGCGTCTTTTTCTTTTGATTTACAGATTAATAGAACTAATGAATTGCCTTATTTTATATCTGATTTCTCATCTATTTCAGGCACGCAGAATCAGCCGTTTTTTTTAGAAATTGAGGCAAGGGATGATGATGATAATGATACTTTATCTTTTAATATTTTGAAAAATTCTTCTGCAAATTCTCATTGTGTTAATGAGACGTTCACTTGGAATATATCTACAATTAATAACACTGCTGAGGGGGGTCTTGCTCATATTGATGTGCCTATGTTAAATAATGATCATGTTATTTGTCGTGATGTTTTGCTTGAAGTTCGTGATCAGACTGATTCCTCTGAGGTTGTTTCTGTTTTATTTAATATAACAAATGTTAATGATGCACCTACTATTCATGAGCTTAGTTTTTTTGAGAATAATTCTTTTGCTCAAACTAATATGAGTAATTTGACTATTGGGCTTCATTCAACAGATGCTATTTATAAAATTAATGCGACTGATCCTGACGCGTTAACTTATGATAAGAATAATACAGGTATTTTATCTTTCTCGGTTAATAATTCTAACTTTAGTATTGATGAGGATACTGGTATTTTATCTCTTGATTTCTCTGATGTAAATATGCTTGGTGTGCATTATGTTTTAGTTACTGTAACTGATAATGCTTTAACTCCTTTAAGTGATTCTAGGGTTTTGAGTATTAATATTGTTGAAAATACGCCTCCTATTTTGTCTGTGCCTGTTAATTATTCTTTCAATCAAAATGATGATATAATAGTTGAATTTAATATAACTGATATTGATGGTGATTTAGTTGAGGTTTATCTTGAAAGTAATGATTTAAATTTTAATAACTCTATTTATGATATATCTTTAAATTTATCTTCTTATAATATTTCATCTCCTCCTCAAAATATTTCTTCTTGGCAATTTAATTTATCTCGTTGGGTTGAGCAGAAATATTTATCTGCATCTTTGCCGCGACCTACGCGTGAGCTTTATCGAAATGAACTTGTTGGGCGACATAATGTGTCTATTAGTGTTTTTGATGAGAGGGGCGCGCATAGTGCTATAACGTCTCAGGAGAACTTAGTATTTGATGTGTTGAATGATAATGATGCTCCTTTTTTTGATATGGTTGTTCGTGATAATGTCTCTGATGGTTTTAATATAACGTTTAGGCCTATGGTTGCGGGTAGGGTTTTTGCTAGGACTTTTTATGCTACTGATTTTGATTTATTTTTACCAAATGATATTTATGATGAGGACTTAACTTTTGTTTTACATGAGTGGTCTGATTTATCAGGTCAATCTTTTACTAAATTATCTGATGATTCTGCTGTCTTAGAATTTGTACCAAATAGTATGGGGTCTGAGTATGTTGTTGTAGGTGTTTATGATAGGGATGGTGCGGGTGAGAACATAACTGTTGATTTTGTTGTGTATGATGAGACTGCTCCTCCTGAGTTTGTTAGTGTTTCACCTCATCTTGAGGGTAATATGACTGTATTTGATTTTAAAAATACATCTGAGATTTCTTTACCTTTAATGGTTCATGGTGTGGAGAATGAGTCTATCACATTCGATGCAGATATTAGTTTTGTTGAGGAAATATTTGGTGAGGGGGGCGTTGTTGTTAATAATTCTCTTGATGTTGAATGGTTTTTGAATGGTGAATCTGTTGCATATCTTAGTGATGTTGTGCCGACTATTAATTCATCTTATGATTTTTTCTTTGATTTTTTTAGTGCGGGTCTGAATAATATTACTATGAGGGCGATTGATGCTGTCGAGTCGTTTAGTGATTGGACGTGGGTTGTTGATGTTGAAAATGTTAATAGGCCGCCTATTTTTTGTAATAGTTCTCTTGAGGATTTGCGGTTTAGTGGTAGTACTTCTCGGGATTATTATCTTGGGTATTTGTCTTATCAAAGATTCTATGATCCTGATGATGATCCTGTAAATGATGGTTTATCTGTAATTGATCCTTGTAATGTGTCTCGTTCATTTAATTTAATATCTGATTTAAGATCTTTAAATAGTTTGGAGTTTGGTAATGATTTTACAACTGTTGCGTGTAATGCTGATTTTATTTATGAAGGTACTAATTTGACTATTGTGGGTTATGCTCAAGGTATTTGTAGGGTTGTATTTTATGCAGTTGATGATTATGGCGAGGTTGCTTTTAGTGATGAGGTCGAAATTGAGATTCTTGAGGCGATTGAAACTGAGGAAGTTATTCGTGAAAAGGAAATTACTGTGACTGAACAAATAACTGTTCCTATTGAAGAGCGAGTTGATGTTCCTGTTCCTGTTAAAGTGATTTTTCCAGGAGATGTTGTTTTTTATCAAAACAAATCTGTTGAGGTTCCTTTAGTTATTGTTAATAATTGGTCTGAGGATTTTAGAGGTGTTGTGCTTAGTGCTTATGCATTAAATTCTTCATCTGAGGTATTAGAAAATGAGGATTTGTCTGTGTCTTTATCTCAATCTGTTTTCAATGAGCTTCCTGAGGGTATGTCTCGTAATGTTTCTTTAATTATTTCTAATTATAGGGCGCAAGGTCCTTTGCTTATTAATGTGTATGCTGAAATTGAGGAGCCTGATTTTGTTGATTCAGATACGATTGTCATTGCGGGACTTGAGATGGCGGGTGATTCGCCTCAAAGTGTTAGGGCTCTTGTAACTTATGCTCGTGATTTGTTATCGTCAAGTCCGCAGTGTGCTGAGCTTAATGATTTGCTTGATAATGCTGCGAGGGTGCTTGAGCAGGGTTTAGCAGAAGATGCTTTGCGTCTTATTGATGCGGCTATTAATGGTTGTCAGTATTTATTATCTCAAGAGGAGATTAGTAGGCGTGAGAATCCTGGTGCTCTTCGTGCAGGTCTCACGTTTACATCTGAGTATTGGTCTGAGATTATTTTAGGTTCTATTGCTTTAATTTTTATTGCGATTGTTTTTTATGTTTTTGCTTTTATTCGTTTATCTTTAAAGAATAAATAAGGTGGTTAGTTTAGGATTTTTGTTTTATTACAAATTGGGTTTAATACCTTGCTGCTTCGCAGTGACTTCAGACTTGATTTGTAATGACAGAAAATCCGTCTCGAAAATTCGCGTCAGTACTCCGCTGCTCTGCTGCGCGAGATAGCGAATTTTAGGATTTTCGTTTTATTAGAATTTGGTTGTTTTATTTTTTTGTAAGTTTTTTATATATTTTCATTAAGTCGGGGTAGATTTTTGCGCGTATTTGTACGTTTTCTTTTTCGTATAATGTATTTATTTCTTTATATAATTTAAATAATTCTTTTTTATCTTTGGTTTCGTTTGCTTTTTTTATTAAATCGTCTATTTTTGACTTTGTATCTTTTGTTTGTTTTTTTGTGGGGTTTACATCTTCGTGCCAGTCGCTATTGGGTTTTTCGTTGTTAAGATTTATTTCTTGGGTAAAATCATTACTTAAGGGTATATTTTTTAATTTATCGTTTTGTTTTTTTTCATTATGTATTGGTATCTCACCATATTCTTCTCTTTCTTTTTCTTGAGTTGTTACTTGTGTTTCTTGTTCTGAGTTAGGGTTATCTTTAAAGTCGTTTGTTATTTCTTCTTTTCTTTGTGTTTGTTGTAACAATTGATCTTGAGGTAAGGGGGTGGTTTGTGTCTGTATTGGTTTATTTTGTGCTAATTGTTTGTTATATTCTTTCTCTTGTATTTGTACATCTTGGGGCGTTGTGTTTTTATCTTTATTGGCTTCATCAATTTCTTTTTTCTCGTTTTTTATTTTTTTTCCAAAGCCTATTTTTGCAAGTAGTCTTGTTAGCGGACTTTTCTTTTTTTTCTTGGCATATTGCATTTGTTTGGCGAGGTCATAAAATTCTTGAATGAAATCTTTTACTTTCTCTTCCTCGAATGTTGAATCTTTATATTCTACTTCGCTAATTTTATTAATAAATGTTTTAATGCTTTCTTTAACATCTTTGGTTATATATGTTTTGTCTAATTCATTTTTTATTTCTTCAAAAGATATTTCTCGGTTTAAATTAAGATATTCTCGGAAGAAATCTTTAACATAATAATATAAATCTGTATCTTCTAGTACTGGTTTATTTAAATAATAAGAAGTTTTATTTTTTAGTGCATCAAATAAGAGTTTTTTTGATTTTTCTTGTGCGCTTCTAGGCGCTGTATCCTCTATTCTCATGTATTGCTCACACCCTTTTTTTTAAGCTTTAACAATTGTTTTTTGTTTGCTATATTATTTGTTTATAAATTAAAATATTTAAAGCTTTCTAATAATTAGTTCGCGACATTAATAAAGTATAATGCCTAAACGAGTTTTCGATTTACAAATAAAACTTCACTAGACTCGGTATTAAATACAAATTAAGAAACGATACTCGTTGCATTATACAATACTTTTGTTGCTAACTAAATTTATAGTTGATTTATTATCTCTTTTGTGTTTCTTTTTGTTATTTTTCAATTCAAAAGTTTTATAAATAATTTATTTATTCTTTTAAGTATAAGCACTGGTAGTCTAATGGTAGGATAGCGGCCTTCCACGCGCTAGAATCAAGATTCGCTGGATCTTCACATGCGCGAAGATAGCCGTTGGTCCGGGTTCAAATCCCGGCCGGTGCATATTTTTTGTTTATTGTTCTTTTTTTTTCGGCTTTGTTTAAACTAAATCTGTTGGTTTTTAGCTTCCTTTAAACTATTGATAAATGTATTGTATTTTGTTTTATTTATTTGAGAATTATTTCTGTGCGGGTTGTGTTGTTTTATGTTTTGTGTTGCAGTTACCATGATAGCATGCCGTGGCTTTTTTTGTAATTTTTGTATATCATAAACATTTTTTTGCCTACTTTTTTTGCTTTTGTTTTTGCTTCTTTTGCGTCGGGGAAGCTTGGTCCTGTTTTTTTATCTTTTGTCTTTTTGAAAGAGTCTATAGGTATTAGTGTTTTTCCTATCTCGCCGAATCCTTTAAATATTCCTATGAATGGTTCGAGTATGTTGAAGTTTCCGCCTACTGGTTTCATTTCTACTTTTTCTTCTTTTTTTTCTTCTTCTATTTCGCCTTCGGCTTCGCGTATGTATTTATCTAGGTCGTCGCCGAGCATGTCCATTGCGGATTTTAATTGATCATCGACGAGGCCTAGTAGTTCTTTATCTTCGAAGTCTCGCATTTTTTTATACATTTCGATTTGGTGTTCTGTCCAGGCGTATGCGCGTAGTGTCATTGTTCCTCGTCCAACGTGTACGGGTCCTCTTGATGCTTCTTGCTGATAATTTAATACTGGGCGCGTGTTGAATTTGAATGTCATGAGGATGCAGTCGCATAAACTTCCGGGGTTGTAGCCTAGTACTTCTATTTCTGTTGTTGATGTCTCGAAGCTACTAATTAGATCTGGGCTGTCTAGTTGTTCTTCGTTCATTGTTAGTCTTTTGATGTGTTTTAGGTAGGGTTTAATCCATGACATGTATGTTTTAATTGTGACATAGTGTTGTCTTAAATATTTTGTTTGGAATTTTTTTCTAACGTATAATTCTTTTTCTGTTTGTTCTACCCAGACGAGGTATTGGTATAATTTTCGTTTTAGTACGATTTTTACATTTTGGTTGAATTTTAGTTCATTAACTATTTTATCTATGTCGTCTTTGTTGTGAACTATTGTGTTAAAAAATAAATCAGGTAGTGTTGCATAGCCTACTTGGTTTGATAGGTGGAATAGGCTTCCGGGTTGTGCTTGTCCTCCTTTGTTTTCAGCAAAGTCTGCAAATAATCCTTTAAGTGTTGCATCTGCGCTTTTTGATTTTTCTCGGTCTTTATATATGTCGAGTCTCTCATCTATTATTCTAAGTTCGCGTACTATTTGAAATAATGTTTTGACTAGTTCTGATATTCCTCGAAGAAAACTTGATGCTCTATCTTCTTGTATGCTAAGTCTTTGTGCGCTTTGTCCGAAAAACGCGCTATTTTCTGATGCGGAGAATACGTCTGTTATTTTGATAACTTTTGGGTAGCCTACATCTTGTCTGAGGTGTCCGAGGGACCAGAAATAAAGTTCTTCAAGTGACATTCCAAAAGATTCTGTTATGAGTTTGTAGCGTTTAACTGTTGAGGGGTAGTCTGTTGTTTGGTATGCTTTTGTTGAACTCAGATTGTGTTCTTCATCTAGTTCTTGGTCTGCGTGTGATTTATCATATTCTATTACGCCTTGTATTCCTTCTTTTAAGGTGTAGTGTCCTTTTTTTGAGTTGTACTCGTATAGATTTTGGAAATTAGGTTTAATAAATCCGAATTTTACAAGTAATTCATAATCTTTTAGCATATTTGCCATGGTATTATTTTTTCGCCTCTTTTTTATTTAGTCTTAAAATTTTTTAGTTTGAATCATGAGTTATTGATATTATAGTATATAATAAAAAAATCCTGTACTTATAAGGCTTATTATAAGTCCTGCTATGACTTGTTTCAATGTATGTCCATATATTACATCTAATTCTTTTATGTTTTTTTCCTTTAATAAATTATTTAATGCTTCGCCTATTAGGCCTACTTCTTGTCTAACTGTAACTGCATCTCTAATCACGAGTGCTGATATTGCTATTGATAAAAATAATATTGGTGTGAGTCCTTGTTCAAAGAATATTGAGAATGTTACTGCTCCCATGATTGCTGAGTGTGAGCTTGGCATGCCGCCGTTTTTAAATCCGGCCATTAAATCTAGTTTTTTTGTTTTAACTGAGTAAATAATGGTTTTAAGGATGCAGGATATTGCCCATGCTGTGAATATGCTCCAAAAATAATAATTGGTGATGTCGTCGAAAATCATATTTAATTATGTTTATTTATTTATTATAAACTTTTCTATTATTTTGTTGTGTTTATTTAGTTTAATTTATGTGTGTGTTGTGTGGGAAAAGTTTTTAAATACTTCTTTAATACTTAGGACTTGTATATATTTTTGGGTCCGTGGCTTAGCCTGGTATAGCGCACGACTGATAATCGTGAGGTCCGGAGTTCAAATCTCCGCGGACCCATCTTTTTTTGTGTTATATAAAGTATATTCGCGGTAGCGCTTGTTTTAAAACAGCGTTTTAAAGCCCAGCCAAACTTTGTTTGGCGCTGTATATAACGCACAAAAATCAAACAACTATCTAAAAATTTAATCAAACTTGTTTGATTTTTCTTGTATTTTTCTGTTTTTGTTTTTATTTCTTAAATTACTTTTTTTTCAAGTTCAGAAAACTATTTAAATGAGTCTTTCTTTTATTTTTATAAAAAGAGGGAGTTCATATTGGATTTTAACATTCATAAAAAGCATTCTAGGACTAAGCATAATTATTCTGCGAGGAATATTGATTTGGCTTATAAGTTCTCTAAAATTATTCATGAGGAGCTTAATGATTTAGTTAAAGGTATTATTTTATTTGGTAGTGCTGCAAGGTCTCGTCAGGATACTAATGATATTGATATGCTTTTAATCCTTGATGATGTTTCTATTAGGCTTACGCCTGAGCTTGTTCAAACTTATCGTTTAATTGTTGAGCAGTCTGTTCAGAAAGTTTCGCCTAAGCTTCATGTAACTTCTATGAAGTTTACATCTTTTTGGGAGTATATTCGTGCAGGGGATCCTATTGCGGTGAATATTGTTAGGGATGGTTATGCGATTTTTGATACTGGTTTTTTTGAGCCTATTCAATTGTTGCTTATGCAAGGTAGGCTTAAGCCGAGTCAGGAGGCGCTTTGGGCGTATTATAATCGTGGTCAGCAGTTTTTTGCTACATCTAAAAGGCGTCTTATTGATGCGGTTATGGATTTGTATTGGGGCGCGATGGATGTTGCGCATTCTGCTTTGATGAGTATTAATGAGGTTCCTGTAAGTCCTGAGCATGTTCCTGATTTGCTTGAGGATAAGCTTGTTAAAACGAAGCTTATTAGTAAGAAAATTCCTTGGACTTTAAGAAAGCTTTATTCTTATAATAAGAAGATTACGTCGGGTAGATTGAAAGTGGTATCTGGTGTGGAGCTTGATGCATTATTAAAAGAAGTTGATTTTTATTTTGATGAGATGAAGAATTTTCTCAAAAAATAGTTTTTATTGGTGGGGGGGTTCTTAGTTTTTTTGTTATTGTTTCTTTTTGTGTTTGTATTTTTTTGCAGCGTTTATGAATCCGTCAAATAAGGGATTTGGCTTTAAGAATTTACTTGTAAATTCGGGGTGTGCTTGTGTTCCTATAAAGAAGGGGTGGTCGTCTCGCTCTATGTATTCTACTAATTTTTTATCAGGTGATTCTCCTGACACAACTAAGCCTTTTTGTTCTAGTATTTTTTTCAATGCAGGATTTACTTCATATCTGTGTCTGTGCCGCTCTATTGCTTGTTTTGCATCGTACAATTTTTGAACTAAAGTGTCTTTTTTCAAATTGGCTATGTATTCGCCGAGTCTCATCGTCGCGCCATAATTCTTTTCTTTTATGTTCTTTTTTTGTTCGGGTAGGATGTCTATTACGGGGTGTTTTGTTTTTGGGTTTATCTCTGTTGTGTTTGCATCTTTCATGCCGAGTTTGTTTCTTGCGTGTTCGATTACGGCTAATTGCATTCCGTAGCATAGGCCTAGGAAGGGTATTTTGTTCTCTCGCGCAAGTTGTATTGCTTTTATTTTTCCGTCTATTCCGCTTGCGCCAAATCCTCCGGGGACTATTATTCCGTCATAGTTTTTTAAATTTGTTTTATTTTTTTCTAGTGTTTGCGCGCTTATCCATTCTATTTCTGGTTTAATGTTGTTTTTGTAGCTTGCATGTTTTATTGCTTCAATTACGGATATGTATGAGTCTTCAAGTGAGAAATTGCCTGTGTCGAAATATTTTCCAACTATGCCTATTTTGATTGTTTCTTTTAAATTCTTTTGTTTTATGACTTCTTGAGCCCAATTAGTATAATCTTTTTTGAGGGGTTTTATTTTTTCTCTAAAGTGCTCTATTATTTTAATGTCTAGTTTTTGTTCTTTAAACATTAGAGGTACTTCGTATATGCTTTGCGCATCTTCGCATGAAAATACATATTCTTTTGGTATGTTGCCAAATAGTGATATTTTTTCGCGTCTGACATCATCTATTTTTTTCTCTGATCTGCATATTACGATATCTGCTTGGAGTCCGTTTGCATTTAGTGCGCGTATTGAGTGTTGGGCTGGTTTTGATTTCATTTCTCCTGCTGTTTTTGGTATGGGGAGGTATACTACGTGTATGAATATTACTGGTTCTCCTTTTAATTTCATTGTTCGTAGTGCTTCAAGAAATAGTACGTTTTGGTAGTCGCCTATTGTGCCGCCCATCTCGATTAGGGTTATCTCTGCATCGTCTTGTTTGGCGCTCTTGCGTAATCTTCTCTCGACTTCTAGGGGTATGTGGGGTATGACTTCTACGCATTTGCCTTGGTATTCTAGGTTTCTCTCTTTTAATATGACTTCTCTATATACTTGGCCTGTTGTGATGTTATTTTGTTTTGATAGTTTACAGCCTATAAATCGCTCATAATTTCCAAGATCTTGGTCTGTCTCGCCGCCGTCATATGTTATGAATACCTCTCCGTGTTCTGTGGGTCTCATAGTTCCTGCGTCTATGTTTATGTAGGGGTCTATTTTTACGCTTGTAACTTTGTATCCTCTGTTTTTGAGGAGCATTCCTATTGAGCTTGATATTATTCCTTTTCCAAGGGTAGAAATTACGCCGCCTGTTATAACAATCCATTTATTTTTTTTTGGCATAGTTACTTCTTGGGGTTTTTTTATTTAAACTTTGTTATTTTTAATTAATTATGTTGTAATTATTTTTTTGTTATTTTTTTTAGATAGTTTTTTATATTTGGTTTTATTTTTTGAGGTGTATGGCTTTAGGTGATGGGTATAATGGGTCTGTTGTTAAATCTGAGTCTAAAATTGTTTTTAGTTTATTTTTGGGGTTGGTAAAATTTCCTTTTATTTTTCTTTTGGCGTTATTTGGTCGTAGATCTTTTAAAGATGCTTTTTTGCCTTTTAGGATTTTTTTTAAATCTTTATTTGAGCCTAAACTAACTGTTTTTATTATTTTTTTGTTATTTTTTTGTTTTGTTTTAAGTTTTATTTTTATTGATTTTTTTGATTTGTTTGTGTTGTATCCGTCGGATATTTTTAGTTTAAGATTTTTTTCTATTCTAACTCATGGGTTTCTTCATGGAGGTGTTGCGCATTTATTGGGTAATGTTTTATTTATTTATGTTTTTGGGAGGGTTTTAGAATCTGAGCTTGGTTCTAAGAAATTTATTATTATTTATTTTTTTGGGTTATTTTTTGCGGCGATATTTTCGAGTATCGTTAATTTGATTTTAGGTGTTGGTGTTGGGGGTATTGGTGCGAGTGGTGCGCTTATGGCTTTAATTTCTGCTTCGATTATTCTTCGTCCTTTTTATTTTACTTATATTTTTTTAATTCCTTTGCCTGTTTTTTTAATTGGGTGGGTCGCGTTATATTCGGATATTTCGGGTATTTTGGGGGGTGTTGATGAGGGTATTGGTTATTTTGCGCATGTTGGGGGTTTTTTATCTGTTTTTGTTTTGTTTTACTTTTTATTTAAAGGTGATTATAAGCATTTATTGAAAAAGGGTTTATTGGTGAATTTGGCTACGTTTATTATTTTTGGTGTGTTGTATGTTGTATTTTTCTTGAAATAGGTTCGTAGTTGTTTTAGAATTTAAATTTTTTTTTGTTAATATCTTAATATTTCAAATTCATCGATTATGTTCTTGTGCCTATTATATTTATATCTTGGTTTTTATTTCTTCATATTTGTTTTGTGTTTGTGTTATTTTTTTGGATGTGTTTTGTTGAGGTGTTTGTTTTTTTTTGTTTTTTTTTGTAGTTAATTCCTATATTAGGTTCGTTGTTTTTAATTTATTGTTTTCAATTCATTGTTTGTTGTTTTCACTTAATAATGAAAAAGAAATAGAAATATTTATATATGATTAGTTACTATTTTCATTTAGAAGTAAGAAAACTTTTTTTTTATTTCGAAATAAATTGTAAATATAATTTATTAAAAATTAAATTTATCAGGGTGGTGATATTAATATGAATAAAATGTTGATTATTTTTGTTGTGGCTATAACTTTGTTTATTGCTGCGTGTACAGTTGATGTGCCTCAAAATGGTTTAAGTGATGATTTGAATATTTCTTTAAATGAAACTAATAATGTTTCTGCTGATCCGGTTGAACCTTCAAGGCCTATTAATGCGTCAAGAGCGGCGTATACTCTAAGGGCTATTGAGGGGGAACTTGTTCGTATTCCTGTTCAATCTTATGATCCTGATGGGGGGGATGTTACTTTAACTTTTGATGCTCCTTTTAATAATGAGGGGCTTTGGCTCACTGAGATTGGTGATGAGGGGCAGTATTTAATCAAAGTCAGTGTCACTGATGGTCTTTTAACAACATCTGAGTATGTTCTTGTAATAATTGATCGTGCAAACAGACCTCCTGTGGTTGATTGTCCTGAAACTATGGTTGTTCTTGAAACTGAAAATGTTGGGATTGATTGTAATATATTTGATGAGGATGGTGATCCTGTAATTGTGGCTTATGAGGGATGGATGACGTCTTCATCTAAGTCTACAGATTATGGTGATGCGGGTTCGTATTCTGTGCTTGTTCGTGCAAGGGATGCTGAGCACGAGGTTACTAGTACAATTAATGTTATTGTTGAGAAGAAGAATAGGCCTCCTGTAATTGAGCCTATTGATGAACTTAAAGTGATTGAAACTGAAACAATTAAGGTTTCGCCTATTGTTAGTGATCCTGATAATGATTCTATAAATTTATCTTTCACTGCGCCTTTAGGTGTTGATGGGTCTTGGACTCCTGATTTCGGAGATAGGGGGGAGTATGATGTCGCAGTTACTGCAAGTGATGGTCAAGATATTGTAACTGAGACTTTCACCTTGATTGTTGAGCGTAGAAATAGGGCTCCTGTGATAAGACCTGTTGAACCAATAACTGTCATGGAGGGTGAACTTGTTAAGATTCCTGTTCAAGCATATGATCCTGATGGTGATGATATTACTATTAGTTTCTCGGGTTGGATGGATTCAAGTGAGTACCAAACGACTTATGATGATGCAAGGCCTCTTGGGTGTAATTCTGCTGGTTGCACTGCTACTTATTTTGTGACTGTGACTGTTAGTGATGGTGTACTTGAGACTAGTGAGGTTGTTGAAGTTAATGTTGTTGATAGGAATAGGTCTCCTGAGTTAATCTTTGGTTGAATTTGTTTTTTTCTTTTTTTTTCTTTTTTTTTTCTGTATGTGTAGTATGTTTTTGTTATTTAAGTGCAAGTGCTGCATCTAGCGAGCTTCACTATTATAACTTTGATAGAACTAGACTCGTCAGTGCATAGTTTTTAAGGATATTTTGCGAGCGTTGCACTGTAACGATTTAAATTTGTCGCCGAAGGTGACTTTCTTGTAATTATTCGCAGAAATAGTAATCTTTATAAATTAAATTGTAATTCTCGTCTATATACGTTATTTGGAGTGATATTTTATGAGTGATATAAAACATAAATCTGCAGGAAGTTTGCAAAAAGGTAATTATGTGGTTATGGATGGTGTTGCATGCGCTGTTACTGATGTTAATATTTCAAGGCCGGGTAAGCATGGTCATGCTAAGGTTAATTTCTCTGGTGTGGGTCTTATTGATGGTAAGAAGAGGAATATGGTTATGCCTGGTTCTGATAATGTTGATGTTCCTATTATTGATAAGCGTAATGCGCAGGTTTTAAGTATTCATGGCGCGTCTTGTAATGTTATGGATTCTGAGACTTTTGAATCTTTTGATATGGTTATTCCTCAAGAGCTTTCAGATAATGTTAAAGAAGGAACTATTGTTTTATATTGGGTCATTCTTGGTGATCGTGTTATGAAGCAAATTAAAAGTGAATAAAAAAAATATTTGAGTGGTGATTATTAATGGGTAAATTTCCGGAAGCGGCTGCAAGGATTATTGATAATATCTTTGTTTGTAAACGTTGTAAAAGTAAAGTTAGAACGACTAATCTTCGTGTTTTGAAGGGCGAGGTTAGTTGTCGTAAGTGTTCTTCTAAGGCTTTGAGGCCTGCTAAGAAGAAATAATTTTTTCTTTTTTTCTTCTTTATGGTTTTTTTCTCTTATTTTTTGGTCATTTTTTGTATGTGAAATCAAAACATTTAAATACCTCTTTGTAAGTTTTATTTTTCATGATAAAGATGTTTAAAGGTTTTTTCAAAAAATTTTTTGGTAAGCTTTTCAAATCAAAAAAGAAAGTTAAGCTTGGGCTTTATGGGCCGCCTAATGGTGGTAAGACTACTCTTGCAAATAAGATTTGTGTTGATTGGCTTGGTGAGGAGATGGGTTCGGTATCTAATATTGCTCATGAGACTCGTGAAATTCAAATAAAAGAGCATATAACTATTAAATCTAAGGGTAAAGAGCTTTCGTTTAATCTTGTTGATACTCCGGGTATTGCGACTAAAATTGATTATGAGGATTTCTTAAAAATTGGTATGACTGAGAAGGAGGCTAAAGATCGTGCGAAAGAGGCGACTAAAGGGGTTATTGATTCTATTAAGTGGCTTGATGATATGGATACTGTGATTGTTGTTCTTGATGCAACGCAAGATCCTTATAGTCAGGTTAATATTACTATTATGGGTAATTTAGAGGCTCGTAGGATTCCTGTTTTAGTTATTGCTAATAAAATTGATTTAAAGAAAGCTGATATTAAAAAGATTCAATCTGCGTTTCCGCAGTATGAGGTTATTGGTATTAGTGCTAAATTTTCCAATAACATGGATGAGTTTTATGAAAAGCTCTTTGAGCTTGCGGGTTAAGGGTTTATGGTGAAAAAAAATATGCTTACATTACAATTTATTCCTTATTATGAAATAGATGGCTTAAGCTCTGATAAACGTATATCTAAGGTTTTGAAGGCGGTTAAGGCTAATAAGATTGTCTTACTTGAAGGTAGGCTTCGTCCTGAGGAGGAAGCTGAGCTTATTCAGAGGACGATGGGTGAGATTAATGATGATTTTAGGGGTATTGAGCTTAGTACTATTAATAGTGCTGCTTTAAGTGAGGGTTTTTTGAAGCGTCTTAAAGTTAGGCTTGTGAATATGCTTCTTGGTAATAGGCATGGTTTAACGATTATTGGTCCTGCGCGGATTGTAAAAGAAATTAAGCAGGATCCTGATAAGATTCAGTTGTTTACTGAGGATTTATCTAAAAAATGAAGGTGGTTTAAAATTCCTCATCAATGTGTTAAGTGTGGTGTTCTTCATGGTGATGCGTCTAGTGCTATTTTGAAGGGTTGTACTAGTTGTGGGGGTAAGTTATTTTTCTATGTTAAAGATGGTGATTTAAAGCGTGCGAAGGAGCGTTCTGTGAATTTATCTCCTAAGGATAAGTCTCAGATTGAAAGTGATGTTTATGATATTATTGGTTCGGAATTTGATCGTGAGCTTCCTGTTGTGCTTGATTTTGAGAGTATTAATATTATTTCGCCTGGTAAGTATGAGCTTGATTTAGTTAATTTGTTTAAGTCTAAGCAGCCTTTAATTTATAAGCTTGAGGATGGTAAGTATATGATTGATTTAATTGAGACTTTTAAGAAGTTTAATTCTAATCGTAAATGATTTTTTTTTCTTATTTGAATATTGTTGTTGTGTGTTGGTTTGTGTGTTGTTTTAGTTTGATTTTAATTTGCTTTAGAAGTTAGTTTTCTTTAATGTTTTGCTCTGTAAGTTTATCTATTATTTTGTGTATTGTCTCTTGTGGTGCGTTTGTTTTTATTGCGTTTTGGTTAAAGTGTGTTTTTGTGGCGAGGTATCCTTTATCTTCTAGTTTTTCGATTATTTTGTTTATTTTTGGTACTGTTTTGTGTTTTTGTTCGCTGGAATATTTGTGTGTGTCGCAGTAGAAGGGTTCTTTTATTTGTGCTTCTTCTTTAAGTGTTGTGAGTAGTTTCTCTGTTTTTTTTGTTATAGGTATTGTTTTTTGGTCTATCATTTTTATTATTAATTCTTCGTCTTGTATTGGGCCTAGCCATATTGGTCCTTTTTCGTTGTAGTATTTGTGTTGTTTTAGTATTTCATCTACTTCGCTTTTACTATTTTTTGATTTAAAAAATACTTTTATGTAGTGGTCTGTTGCGTAGCTTAGAAGGGGGGTTAGTGCTCTCTCGTGGTGTGCGCCTAGTAGTTGTACTTTACGAATTAATATTCTTGTTCCAAATTCATGCATAAGTTCGTCTCGGGAGGGTGTTGCCCAGTATTTTCTCTTGCATGCTTTCTTGTAGCTTCCACACAGGCTTGATGTGTCTGTTGCGCATATGCTAAGGATGCCATTTCTCTTTAGTGCGCGTATTGCGCTGTCGAGGTAGGGGTTCGGGGTTCCGAAGGGATCTAGGTCTATATAGTCGAAGTGTCCTTGTGTGTTTAGCGCAGTATTTGCATCTAGGTTTAGTATTTCAATTTTTGTTGTATTGTTTATATTATTTAGTTCAAGATTTTGTGTCATTATTTCTTTAAAATCAGGTTTTATATCGTTTACAACTATTTTTCTGATTTTAGTCTCGGGTAATTCTTTTAGTATTCTTATGCTTCGAATGCCTGTTCCTGCGAGTGGATCTATTATGTCTAGGGTTTCTTTTTCTAGTGCGTATAAAACAAGTAAGGTGAAGTCTCTGTTTGTGCTCATTATGGGGTTGTAGAATGTCGGCATTTTTTTGTCTACTATTTTTTGTATTTCGACTTGTATTTTTGCGTTGCCTTCAATTATGGTTTCCATTTGTATTAATTGCCTTTTTTTGAGAATTAATAAAAATTATAATAAAAAAATTAAAAAATAATTTTATTTGTTATTTGATTTTTTGCTTGGTCTTGTTTTCTCGGAGCCTGTGCCTTTTTTTCTAAGACCTCTTGATTTTTTACCTGCGCTGGTAAGTCCTCTTAGTGCTCTGTGTTTTGTATCGATTGCCCAAGCTGTTTCTTTACTCATGTAAACTGAGGGGTTGTCTCGCTCAACAAGTAATACTTCGTACCAGATGTATTTTCCGTCTTTTTCGACATAGTAGCTGTTTAGTACTTCGCAGTTTACATATTTTCGTGCTACTCTCTCTTCGCATACTGCTTGGTAGTTTTTTGCTAAGTTTTTTCTTTGACTTGAGTGCGCGGTTCTACGTCCTCCTTTTATGTCGGGTCTTTGTCGTCCGCCTCGAAGAACTCTTTGTCTTATTATTAGAAATCCTTTTTTTGCTTTGTAGCCTAAGCTTCTTGCTCTATCAAGTCTTGTTGGTCTAAGTATTCTAATGGTTGCAGGTTCTCGTCGCCATTCCATTAGTCTTTGTTTTTTTAGTTCTTTTATCTCAGGATTATCTGAGTTCCAATTTTGTTTAAAATACTTTAAGTATCCCATTTTTTTTAGCCTCCGTTGTTGTATTTGTTTTTTATTTGGGTTTTCAGCGAAGCCAATCGCCACATCAACCTATGATTTTTAGTTTTTATCCGATTGCTCGTCTAACGTCTACTACTTCTACTGAGTTTACGCCTTCGAGTGCATCTATTTCTTTTTCGACTGGTTCTGGGCTTCCTTGTGCCTCGTCCATTACGAATATTATTTTTATTGCGTTTAGTCCGAATGCGACTGGTTCTATCTCTTCTCTTGTCTCGCCTTCGCCTGCAAAATCTGCGATTTTTTCTTTAACTTTTATTGAAAGTGCTGCAAGGTCCACATCTGGACTCTCAGGCATTACTTTTATTGTTACTATTGCATTTGCCATTTTTATTTTTGTCCTCTTTTATTTTTTAATTAGGTCCTACGAATCCACATTTTGGGCAGGTGTATTTTGCGGCTATTTTTCTTGCTTTTGAAGATCTGACTATTTCATATTCTCCGCAATTTGGGCACATAAATGATACTGCTCCTCTATCGTTCGTTACGCTAATATTTAAGGATAAACATTTTTTTTCATTAACCATAAAACTTCGAAATCTTATTTGGTTTATAAACATTACGGGTTCGTGGTCTTAAGAGTTTATGTCTTATGTTGCTATTTCTTTTACGTTCTTGGTGTTGTTTAGTTCTTTTTTTGATAGTTTGTTGTTTGTTGTTTGTTGTTTGTTGTTTGTTGTTTGTTGTTTGTTGTTTGTTGTTAATATAATTTGGAGCTTTATTTAGTGACTTTGTGAAAATTATAATTTAAAGTTGTTTTTATGAGTAAGTAAGTCTGTGAAGATTTAGGGGGTATTGGAGGCGTTGTAATGGTTTTATTATTGATTGATATAATGTTTATATTTTGTTTGCTTTAATTTATCCAAAATTTTTTAAATAAGTTCTTTTTTTCTTTTATTGTATGGGTGATGATGATTTATCTGGTAAAATTGTAATTGGTCCTGTTGAAGAGGTAACTGTTCGTGGTTTAACTAACGAGGAGGTTATTGAGGGTAGGGTTGATACTGGTGCGACTAGTAGTTCTATTGATGCTAATGTGGTTGCTAATTTAAAATTGGGGCCTGTTTTATCTGTAAGGAAAGTGCGTAATGCGCATGGTGAGTCGCTTAGGCCTGTTGTTGAGGCTGAGATTATTTTAAAAAATAAGACTTTGAAAGTTAACTTCACTGTTGCTGATAGGTCTCGTATGAGGTATAAAGTTTTAATTGGTAGGAACATTTTAAAAGAGGGGTTCCTTATTGATGTGACGAAGTAGGTAAAAATGAAAGCTGCAATAATTAGTCAGGGGAGTGTAAGTTCGAAATGGACTTTTGATGCTATGTGTAAGTATTTTGATGATGTTGATGAAATAAATGTTCGTGATCTTGAGATTAGTATTGGTAGTTCTGCTCAGATTCTCTACAAGGGTGAGCCTTTAAAAGAATATGATTGTATTTATGCGAAAGGTTCTTTTAGGTATTCTCAGATTTTGCGTTCTCTCACATCTATTTTGCATAAGGGTTGTTATATGCCTATTATTCCTAGTGCGTTTACTATTGCGCATGATAAGTTGCTAACTCAGTTAACTATGCAGCAGCATTCTATTCCTATGCCTAAGACGTATATTAGTTCGACGATTGATTCTGCAAGGCAGCTTTTATCTAGTTTGAATTATCCTATTATTATGAAGTTTCCTCAGGGAACTCAAGGTAAAGGTGTTATGTTTGCTGATTCTTTTAGTTCTGCATCATCTATTCTTGATGCGCTCTCTGCGCTTAAGCAGTCATTTATCATTCAGGAATTTGTTGATACTGGCGCGACTGATTTGAGGGCGTTTGTTGTGGGTGATAGGGTTGTTGCGAGTATGGTTCGTCGGGGGGCGAAAGATGAAGTTAGATCTAACATTCACACAGGTGGTATTGGTGAGGTTGCTGAAATTGATGAGCATACCAAGCAAATTGCGATTAAGGCTGCGAAGTCTATTGGGGCTGAGATTTGTGGGGTTGACATTTTGCAGAGTTTTAAAGGTCCTCTTGTAATTGAGGCGAATGTTAGTCCGGGGCTTCAAGGTATTACTGCGGCGACGAAGGTTGATGTTGCAAATCATATTGCAAAATATTTATATGAGCAGACTCTTGAGCGTAAAAATGTTAAATCTTCTCAAAATAAGAAAGAGGTTATGGCTGATATTAATAATGAGAGTTCTATTATTACAAATCTTGATTTTAGGGGTGCGAGGATTTTGCTTCCTGAGATGGTTTCGATGATTTCTAAGATTAAGTCTGATGATCAAATTGAGATTACTACTAAAAAAGATGAGATTAATTTAAAGAAGATTATGTAGTTTATTTTTTGTTTTGTTATGTGGTGCATAAAAATGTGGCATCTATTAAAAATTATTTAATTTTTTTCAAGTTCTAAGATTTATACTTTTTGTATGTGTTTTTAAATTATGGGTTGAAGAAATGCTCGATTTTTTTTGTGTTAAGCAAAAAAATGTCGCATTTAGGCTTCAGATGTTTTCTTTTGTTAATTTGCTAAAGTTGGATTGGAACAATCCTTGCGTTTTAGTGTTGGCTAAAAAATTAATTGAAGGTTAAATCTTTAGGGCGTGGTAGTGCACTCTAACTTTCTCAAAAATTTAAAAATTAAGAAATGGGGTTATTTTAAAAGTTTCTTCTTATTTGCCTTTTACTGTTTTCTCGCTTATAATTGCGGAGTTTCCGTGTGGGTCTTTTAATTGGATGGTTATCTCTTCTTGTCCCATGAGTACTTTTGTTAATTTTTTTAGCATGTTTTTAGCTTTTTTCTTCTCGCTATTTTCCTCGGCGTTATCTCTGAGGAATTCTACTTGTTTTTTTATTCTATTAATTACGCCTTCAACATTTGTTATGTATCCGTTGCTTGCCTCGCCTGGGTCTATGCTTCCTATGCGGGGTATTTTTATTGTTGCACTGGATGATTTAACTATTCTTATTTTTAGATCTTCTTCGCTATTTATTGTAACTGAGCAATTTATAGGGTCGTTTTTATCTAGTGCTTCGACGTCTGCTTTGTGGTATCCACATTCTTCGTTTTCACAGTCCATTGAGAATATTACTACTCGTCCAAAGTAGGGTATCTCTCTTTCCGCTTCTCTAAGTGTTAGTGTGTTCTTTCTGCAAAAGGGGCAGGGTTCTCCTTCAAGTATATCTATTTCGTAATTATCGCTCATAATTATTTATGGCTTTTTGTTTATTTAAAAAATTTGTTGTAAACAAAAATAATATTGGTGTTATTTTTTTGATTGTTTTTAATTATTTTTGTGTTTTTTTTTTAAGAAAATGTGAATAAATAAAAAATAAATTGTTTGACTTATTTAATCATCGAGGTCGCTTATCTCTGAATTTTTGTATATTTCAGCGAAGCTAGGGGTTACTACTACATAATCTTCTCCGAAGCCTGCTATTTCGCCATCGATTGCTTCTACTGTTTTTTTTAGTTTATTGATTGCGCGTTTGAGTTCAATCATATCTTTCTCTCTGAGTGGTCCGATATTTACGAGGCAAATTGTATTTCCTTCTCTTAGTGTTTCAAGAATTGTTTTTATATCTGCAAAATCATCGAGTACAAATGGTCTTACTATGACTTTTGAGTTGCTACCTCGACTTCCTGTTGTGGTATCAAGTTCTACGTATTCATCCTCTGATTCGAGCATGTCGTCATCATCATAATTTTTCTTTTTAAAGCGTTTCATTGAAAAAAAGTTCTTCATTTTACCTATCATCCCTCCTATAAAACTTAATTATTGTTTTTAGCTTTGAGCTTAGTCACTTCAATAATTTGTAGTGGAGCCTCAAAAAAATGATTATTTAGAACATATATAAACCTTTCGTTTCCTTATTTTTTTCAGTGTTTGTTTGTTGTTTTATTCAGATAATTTTTTAAACTCCAAGTAGTATTCGTTTAATAGTTTTTTAGTGTCTGCTAATTAATTGATTAGAAGTAGTTATTTAATATTTTTGTCGTTTCATGATTTTATGAGTTGGGTATTGTGGTTTTTAAAAAAAAGTTTACTAAATTGAAAAAAGATAAAAAAGAAATTGATGATGCTTTTAGAAGAAAAAAAGATTTATCTGTGTTTAGTTTCAAATCTGGCTTTTTATTATTCAAAGAGCGATTTGTTTTGGGTTTAAAAAAGCATAAATCTGAGATTTTGAGATTTTTTTTAGTTGTGTTCATAATGGTCTTTATTTTTTTTGCATCTATTTTTATATTTCAATTAAGATCGTCTTATGCTGAGCAAATTATTATGGAGAATTATCCTCAATATATTCCTTTATTTTTAAGACAGGGGGATAATTTCACTGTTGCTATTGAAACTGAAATTAGGACTAATTTGTTTTGTGCTAGTGTGTGTGATTATAGTTTTGTTGATTTGAGTTCTGGTACTTTGCTTGAGAATGATTCTTTTACTTTTTACAATTATGAAAAACACGTTTTTGAAAAATCTATTTTTACAAATGCGTTAGGTTCAGGTCAAGAGCTATATTTATTTGAGCTTAGTTGTGTAATTGAGGACTCTCGTTTTTGTTCAAGATCTCAATTCCCTGTTGTTAGATCATCTATTGTAACTTTAAATTTTGAGCCTAGTGAGGTGCAACAATTAAAAAGGGCTGAAGTTGAATTATTAATTGGTGATATTGAAAAATTATATGCTTCAAGTTATGCTAACTTGGAAGTTGCGGAAGCAAAAATTTCTAATTTGTCTTTTATGAAAACATCTCATTTGGAATCTGAGGCTTTAAAGTTGAGGCTCTTTGAGAGTGTTTTGTTGCAGGATCTTGAGATGATTGAGGATATTTGGATTTCTTTGAATTATTCTTTTGTTTTAGATGAACTTATGTCGCGTAATGTTTTAGAAAAGTCTTTATTTTTTAATGAGAATTCGGTTGACTTAGTGTCTTTAATTGATTCTGAAAGGGAGTTATATAATTTTGGTGTGGGGTTATATTCTAATTTAGTTGAGGATGTTGTTGTACTTAAGGATTTGAGGCGTGTTAATTTGCTTGCGGGGTTCTTTGAGCATTCGCCTTCTTTATTTAATTTATATTCTAAAACTTCTGATATTGGTTCGAACTTAGCTTTTAATGATTTTGAGTCGTATTCTGATTTGTCTTCTTTATTTGTTGATTCAATAAATTTAAATGAGTCTTTATATGAGTATTATTTAAGTAATATATTGGATTTGAGCGGTTCATCATTTAATTCTTCTAATGGTTCTGTGCTTGCATCTGATTTGTATGATAATTTGAGCAATAGTGTTGTTAGTGGTGATTTGTCAAACTTATCTCAAGTATTATATCCTTCGTCTATTTTGCTTAAATTGGTTGAATATGATTTGTGTTTTTTAAATCAAGTAAATTGTTCGATTAATTTAGAGGATGATTTGGTTTTTATTCAAAATTTATCTAGTGTTGATGATTTAATATCTGCATCAAATGATATTTGTTTTAGGTTGATAAGTGCAGCGCGTGAAAGAGATGAATTATTTGATGAGTTATCTATTAAAAGAGAATCGTTAAATCAAGATATGAGGGATTTAGTTGATTTTGAGAAAAATGTGATTGATAAAGAATTAGTGCTTTTTTTATTATCTAATCTCTCATCGCAATCTATTGAATATGATATATTATTAAATTATTATAATATGTTTAATTCATCTAATGTGTCGGAAGATGTGTTGGGTGTATCTTTTAATCAGTTGGATTTTAATTTTAATTCTTCTTTATTTGATTATTTTTTGCCTGCGACTTTTGTATCTTCTAATTTGTCTGATTATCTGAGTATTTGCCAATCTCAAAATTATGAATTTGATAAGTTAAATTTAGATGTTGAGCCATTCTTTAATGTTTCTGTTGATTTGCCTAATGTGTCTTTAATAGGTGATGTTGCAGCGTCTTGTTGTTTTGAAGGTGTTTGTGTGCCTTGTTGTGATTATGATGAGTGTAGGGTTGAGTCGAGGCGTCCTTTGATTTTGCTTCATGGTTATTCTTTTTATAGTTTTAATTCTGCGTTTCATTCTGTAAATGCGTACACTGATTTTGCAAGGCGCGCGCTTGCAGATGGGTTGTATTTTCCTGCAGGTGTTATTGGTCCTGCATTTAATCCTGATTATGTGCGTTATGATTTATCTAGGCCTGACATTCCTCCTTTATTTAAAGCGACGTATTATGATGTTTTACGTTTTGATGAACTTGTTCCAGGCGAGCTTAATGTTGGGGGTGAGAGTATTTCTGATTATGGTGTTCGTTTAAATGATTTGGTTGAGCTTGTTTTGAATGTAACTGGTGCAAGTGAACTTGATATTGTTGCTCACTCGATGGGTGGTCTTGTTTTAAGGTCTTATATTGATCAGTTTGGGGATGATTCTTTAAATAAAATTGTTCTTGTTGGAACTCCAAATAAAGGTGTGCCTTCTAGGATGCTTTTTTTATGTAAATTTTTTGGTGGTCAAACTGAGTGTGATGAGTTGTATGAGCGTAGTGCGTTCATTGAGTATTTGAATAGTGATGCTAATTTGCCTGAAAAAGAAGTTCATATGATTATAGGTGAGGGATGTAATACTTTTGGTGCGGATGGTGATGGTATTGTTCAGACGAGTAGTGCTAAACTTAACTTTACAACTAATTATTTTTTTAATAGCAGTTGTGATTTAATTGATAATTTTCATAGGGATATGATTAAGCCTTCTAAGTATCCTGAGATTTATGATTTAATTGTTGATATTTTAACTTCTTGAATGTTTTTTATTTGTATTTTGTTTTAAGAATTCAAAAGCCTTTGGCGAGATTTGAACTCGCGACCTTCTGCTAACTCTCCTCATTTTTTTTTGAGGTTACGAGGCAGACGCTCTACCGCTGAGCTACAAAGGCATCTTTTTTTTTTTTAATTTATTTTTTCTTTTATCTCTTTGGTTGAGAATTGTTTTTGGCATGTATTGCATATTGGTTTCTTTTTTCCTGTATTTGTTTTAATGTATGTGCCTATTATTTTTTTTAGTATGCCTTCTTGTATTTTTGTGTTGCATATTTCGCATTTCATTTTATGTTGTGTTTCTCTTTTTATTTATATGTATTATTATTCTTCGAAGCAAACTGTGATTCGTCTGTTATTTTTTCCTTTATTATCTGATTTTACAAATTTTAGTTTTGGTATTTCCTCTGTGTTCTTGACATGTGTGCCTCCATCAACTTGTATATCTACATTTTTTATCTCTATGACTCTGAGTGTCTCGATGTCGGGTGGTAGAATGTTTGCTAGTTTTAGTGCGCCTTCAATTTTGAACGCTTCTTCTTTTGGCATGAAATGTATTATTATTTCGTGTTTTTCATTTAGTATTTTATTTGCATCTTTTACTAGTTCTTCAAATATTTTTGGGTCGTAATTTTCTATATTAAAATCTATTCTTATTTTATCTTCATATAGTTGATTTCCTGTAATTAATGCGCCTTTATTTTTGTGTAGTATGCTGCATAGTATGTGTGTTGCTGTGTGTGCTTTCATGAGTTTGTAGCGTCTAGTCCAATCAATAATTCCTTTTACTTTGTCGCCTTCTTTGATGTTGGTGTTTAGTGGTTTATTAAGTTCGTGTACTATTTCTCTTTTATCTTTTCGAACATCTACTACTTGGTATTCTTCGTCATTGATTATGATTTTTCCTGTATCGTTTGGTTGTCCTCCGCTATGAGGGTAGAATGCTGTCTCTTTTAGTGTTATTTTGTTGCCGTTTATTTTTTGTATTGTGCTTTCAAATTCTTTTAAATATGAATCTTCCATATATAGTGCTTTACTCATAAATTCACCTTCATTTTTTATTAGTTTAATTCTTAGAATTAAAAAAATCTTTAAATAAATAACGATTTACTAATTAATGTATGGATGAGGTTATTAAGTATAGGCGTGGTGAGTTCTTAAAGATTTGGCGTCTTGCACATAAAAAATATAAAACTAGCACTAGGCGTCTTGCAGGTGAGGGTTGGAATGCTGATTGGAAATTACTAATTACGACTATGCTTTCTGCGCAGAATCGTGACGAGGTAACAATTCCTGTGGCTGAAGATTTATTTAAAAAATATAGTTCATTAAAGCAACTTGCGAGTGCTGATGTTGATAATTTAAAAGAAGACATTAAAAAGATTAATTATAATGTGACTAAAGCTAGGCATATAAAATTAACTTCAAATATTTTATTAGATAATTATGGGGGTGTTGTTCCAAATTCTCTAAGTGATTTAATTTCTCTTCCAGGTGTTGGTATTAAAACTGCTAATCTTGTTTTAGCTGAGCTTTTTAATGTGGATGCGATTTGTGTTGATACACATGTTCATCGTATTGCGAATGTTTTTGGGTTTGTTAAAACATCGTCGCCTGAGCAAACTGAGAAAGAATTGATGGTTGTTGTGCCTAAGAAGTATTGGAGTAAAATTAATAGGGTGTTTGTGCTGTGGGGTCAGGATGTTAAAGGTTATGATAGGGAAAAATTTCTTTATTCTTTGAAGAATTAATCATTTTATTGTTTTATTGTTTTATTATTTTATTATTTTTCCGGTCATGTAGCTCCATGCGGCAAGGTCGAGTATGTCTAAATTGAGTTTGTGATCCTTTGCAAATGTTATTATTTTTTGCTCTATTGCATAATAGTCTTCATCTCGTTTTATTTGTGTATCTTTATCTATGACTTTCAAATCTTTAATTACAGTCATAACGTGTTTGTCTATTATGCACAGGCCTTTTGTTCCTGTATTTCTAAGGAAGTGGCTTGCTTCTTTAAGTCCGAATCCTTTAAAATTATTTTTTATAATTGATCTTTTCTCATATTTGTTAGGTATGTTGATTATTTCTTTTAGTGTAAGATTCATTTCTTTTAGTTTTAATTTATTATAAAATAAATATTCTGTTCGTTTATTATAAAATCTAACTTTCTTATATACTGCTTGTTTATAATCATCAAGTGTTCCGCAATCAAGTATGGGTCTGAGTAGTTTTGTTGCAAGAAGTCCCATCTCGGCACTTGAATTTGCGGCAAACACGCAAAAGGCCATCTCTTCAAATAATTTTTTTTCGCTTGCTTTACTTATGTGTTCAAATTCTTTTAATTTTGCTTGAGCCTCATATTCTATGTGTTTGTAGTGTTTTAGGAATTCGTCTTTCATTTTCTTTCCAGTCTTATTTAACTTTACTTTTAGAAGTTTTATTTATTGTTTAAATTTTATTCCAAATTTAACTTTTGCTTCTTTTTTTTTAAGTTTTAAGTCTTCAATTTAAATAAAGATTAATTTAAAAAATTAAAAAAATTTTAAGAGATTATTTTGTTTTGTCTTATTTTTTTCGTGTGTTCTCTTCTATTCTAAATAATATTAAGCTTATTTCAAGGAATATTCTAATGAATATGTAGCTTATGGCTGAGCCTATTATTGCTGAAATGAATGTTATAAGTCCGCCAAGGAAGCCTGTTGTGACTATTCCTGATATGAATAAACCTAGGCTCATTAATCCTAAAAGAATTATTGCTGCCATATTTATTATTTTTATTATTCTCGGCGTAATTAAGCTATCCATAAAAAAGAAGTCGCCTATAAAATCATTTGTTTTTTTATTTTTTGTCATTTTTTATTTAACCTCGGATTATTAAATATTTATTAGTTGGGTGTGTTATTTTATTTATATAGTTTTACTGATTTTTGCATTTTTTTTTACTAAACTTTATTATATTGTTGTTAATTTCCTTTAGTTGTCATGGTTGGTATTAAAACATATAATTCAAAAAAATTAAATGATGAATTTTTAGAAGAGATAACTTTATTTTTATATTCTTCTCCATCTAAATTGGAGCTTGCAAAGAAAAAAGTTGAGCTTTGTAGGAAACATGGTTTGAAAAAAATTCCTACGGATATTGAGATTTATTTAAATCTTAAGGTTGTATTGCCTCAGTTGAAGAAGATTCTTCAAACAAAACCTGTGAGGACTGCATCAGGTGTTGCGAGTGTTGCTTTGATGACTTTTCCTTTTTGTTGTCCTCATGGTAAATGTACTTATTGTCCTGGGGGGAAGGATAGTTTTTTTGGTGATGTTCCTCAGTCGTATACGGGTAATGAGCCTGCTACTATGAGGGGTGTTCGTAGTAATTATGATCCTTATATTCAAGTTTTTAATCGTCTTGAGCAATATATTGCTATAGGTCAGAGTCCTGAAAAAATTGAGCTTATTATTATGGGGGGTACATTTATTGCAACAAATAAAGAGTATCGGGATGAATTTGTTCGTTTAGCATTTTGTGCTATGAATGATTTCTCGGATTTGTTTTATGTGCCTGAGTTTGATTTTGAAAAATTTAAAGATTTTTTTGAGTTGCCTGGGAGTCTTCAAGATGTTAATAGGGTTAAGCGTATTCATAAAAGAATTTTGCAATTAAAAGATAATTGTGTGGGTTCGTTAAAATCTGCTCATGCTAAAAATGAGTTGTCGCGTATTAAATGTGTTGGTTTAACTATTGAGACAAAGCCTGATCAGGGTTTTTTAAAGCAGGGTAATGATATGCTTGAACTTGGTTGTACTCGTGTTGAGCTTGGTGTTCAAACTTTAAAAGATGATATTTTGTTAAAAGTTAAACGTGGTCATAATATGGATGATACGAGGCGTAGTATTCGTGAGCTTCGTAATCTTGGTTTTAAACTTAATTTTCATATGATGCCGGGCCTTCCGGGTACGTCGATTGTTGAAGATAAAAATATGTTTCATGAATTATTTGAACTTGATGATTATAGGCCTGATATGCTTAAAATTTATCCTTTAATGGTTATGCCTGGTACTGAGCTTTATGAGGACTTTAAACAAGGGCTTTATTCTCCTCTAAAAACTGATGATGCCATTGGGCTTTTAGTTGATGTTATTCCTAAAATTCCTCGTTATTGTAGGGTTATGCGTGTTCAGAGGGATATTCCTCCTAAATTTGCTAAAGCTGGTGTTGATCGTAGTAATCTTCGTCAATTAATTGATTTTGAAATTGAGAAGAGGGGTTTTGTTGTTGAGGAGATTCGTCATCGTGAAATTAAGGGGGGTGTTATTGTTGATCCTGTTTCGCTTGATTTCTTTGAGTATTCTGCAAGTGGGGGGGTGGAATTTTTTATTAGTTTAAATGATGCGGGTGATTCTCTTTTGGGTTTTGTGCGTTTGCGTTTTCCATCTCAGCATTTAAGATCTGAAATATCTGTGGGTTCTGCTTTAATTCGTGAGCTTCATGTGTATGGTGCTGCATCGCCTATTAATGAGAGTGATAGTAATGCTCAGCATAAAGGTTTTGGTAGGCGTCTTATGCAAAAAGCGGAGGAGATTGCTAAAAATCGTGGTTTTAATAAAATGGTTGTAATATCTGGTGTTGGTGTTCGTGAGTATTATAAAAAATTAGGGTATGTGCTTGAAGGGCCTTATATGATTAAGTTTCTTTGATTTTTCTTATTTTTTTTTGTTTGTGAGAAGTTTTAAAAATTAGTTATATTTTCGTGCAATTATTATTGTTTTTTTTTGTCAAAGGTTGTTGTTTATGTTCCTGTTTAAAATAAATTATTGGTGGTGTTTTTTGTGGTTCGTGATGATGTTTTAATTCAGTTTTCAAAGTCTATTAAAGAATATAATTGTTTGCTCTCAAAAATAAATTGTTTTGAGGGTGAGTCTCGTTCATTTGAGTTATTTAATAAAAATAGTTCTTATAATGTTAATAAAAATATTTTATCTACTTTAAAAAGTTGTTTTTTTGAAGAATTTAATTCTCATTATTTATCTTCAGTTATCGGTGTTTCTTTTAGAGGTGAGATTAATTCTTTGTTTTTTTCTGGGGTGGTTCCTTCCAGTAAAGGTTTTAATTATTCTGTTTCATTTTCAGGGTGTAGGGGGGATAGTGTTTTATTTTCTAAATTATCTTCGGGTATAATTAAACAGTCTGTTGAAGATTTAGTTGTTTTTGAGGAGGATAAATTTGTTATTGAGGGTATGTTTAAATATTTGTAAATTTATGAATTTTCGCCCACATCGTATCTGAGTATTGCGGCATAGCCACCCATATCTTTTAGTTGGTGGCCTTCGCGTGTCTCTGTGCTTATAATTTCTACATTGCTTGAAAATTGTTCTGCGATTTCGATTAATTCATCTATTATTTTTTCGTCTAAGACATCGGATAATAATAATATTTCGACGGCGCCCATTTCAAGTAATCTTCTGCAGTCTGCTGAGCCGTATGTTACTGTTCCGCTGTTTTTTGATAATTTTTCAAAGAATTGTTGCATTACTTTTTTCTCTTCCATGACGCTCTCCTCTGAGAGTATGTCTTGGCTTTTTTCTAGTAATTCTTGTATTCCAAATGAATCTGTGTAGCTTAAATCTTTTATGCCTATGATTTTATTTTTAAGTTCTGTTAAGATAAAGTTTCCTTCGCAAAATTCGTATTTGGTGGGGCCTGGGCCTCCGACGATTATTCCTTTAAGGTCTTTCATTTCAAATAATTGGTCTTTTATTATTGAGCCTATTCTTTGGTAGAATTCTTTTGCTGCAAGTTCTCTATTTCGTGCGAATCTAAGGGCTGATTGTCCTCCTGCTTTAAATTTTCCAGGCACCATGCTCTCTGCACTTGCGACTATTGTGGTTGATTTTCCTCTAAGTAATGCGATTGTTGCTTCGCGTCTATCCATTGCAATTAATGCGTATGAATCTTCGTCTGCGAGCATTTCGCGTAGGGGTTCTAGTACAAATTCTTTATCGCATCTGTAGAGTCTTTGGTTTAGTGGTTGTGGGGGTTCGATGCTCCATACTTGGAAGTCTTGTTGTCCTTCTCTCTCAGCTACGTTGCCTGCAAATATTGCAAGTCCATTTTTTGGTGTTTTTTGGTATAATTTTAAGTGTTGTATGATTTTTTCAAGGGATGATATGACGTTGTCTCTTGTTTGTTTGCTTTTTATATTTGTTGCTGTTCCTTGTTCTTGTGCGATGTGGCTTGATATCTTATTTAAATCGTATCCTGTGGGGACGTATACTGATACAAGTTCTGTTCCTCGTCCTTTATGGTTTTCTATCTCTTTTATGAATTTTTTAAGTTTAAATCTTTGTTTTTCACTTACTTTTTGTGCTTTTTCCATTTACTTTAGTGGAACGAGTTCGTATTTATAAATCTTTCAGGATGTTGCGTTGTGTGGTTGGTTGTGTTGTTTATTTTTGTTATAGAAATATTATAATTTGTCAGCTATTGTTTTTGTTTTCTTTTTTTCTTCTTTTTTCTCTTCTATTGCATAATTTAGTGCTACTATTGTTGTAGAATAATCTTCGCATAATATTTTTTTTATTTTTTGACAAAATCCTTTTGGTTCTATTCTTTGTTTATACTTTTCAAGGAAATCTAAATCTTTTTTCATAAATCTTATATATTTATCATTTAGTTGGTTGTTTTCGTTTAGGTGTGTGTTTGAATCTAAGTAGCTTAGTTGTATTTGTTCGTGTGGGTTTAACTGGTTGGGTACTATTAAATAATCGCTCATAATAATTTGTCACTACCATTTAGTATAAAAATGTTTTGTTTTTGTTTTTGTTTTTTGGGGTGGTTTATTACAAATTAGGTTTAATGTCTTGCTGCTTTATAGCGATCGCGATTACAATTTGTAATGGTAGAAAATCTGGCTTGAAAATTTGTGTAATCCTCTGTAGCTCTGCTGCGCGTTATAGAAAATTTTAGGATTTTCGTTTTATTTGTGTATTAGAAACTTTTTTAATTAAACCTTGTTTTCGCATTATTTGTATTTGCCCGCATAGTATAGTTGGATAGAACACGAGCTTGCGGAGCTTGAGGCCGGGGTTCAAATCCCCGTGTGGGCATTTTATTTTTAAAGTTATTATTTCTCAAAAGTTTTTATCTTCTTTTTTTCAAAAAACTTTATATATTGTGCTTTTATTCGTAGTTCTTAACTAAAGAAGTTACTTGTTAAAAGTAATTATTTGTGGGGTTTGAATAGAAATGGCGAATATAAAGTTAAAGTTTCCAGATGGTTCAGTGAAAGAATACGCTAGTGGTGTGACTGGTTTGGAAGTTGTAACTACTATATCTGAGGGCCTTGCAAGAAAAACTATTTGCTATTCAATAAATGGTGTCTTAAAAGATTTAAGTGAGCCTATTTTAGGAGATGGTGATATTAAATTTTTAACGTTTGATGATCCTGAGGGTAGAGATGTTTTTAGACATTCATCTGCGCACTTGATGGCTCAAGCTATTTTGCGTATTTTTCCTCAGGCTAAATTAACGATTGGTCCTGTTGTCTCTGAAGGTTTTTATTATGATATTGATCATGCGCCTTTTAAAGAGGATGATATTGAAAAAATTGAGGGGGAGATGAAAAAAATTGTTGATGAGAATCTTCAAATTACAAGAAAAGAATTATCTCTTGAGGATGCTAAAAAATTATTTGCAGGTAATGAGTATAAATTGGAGTTGCTTGATGATATTTCTGGTGTGGGTTCAAGTGAGGTTGATTTAAGATCTGATAAGATTACTGTTTATTCGCAAGGTGAGTTCTTTGATCTTTGTCGTGGTCCTCACGTTCCATCTACTAAGATGCTTAAAGCTTGTAAGATAATAAAAATTGCGGGTGCTTATTGGCGGGGTGATTCTAAAAATAAGCAGCTTCAAAGGGTTTATGGTATTAGTTTTCCTGATAAGAAATTATTGGCTGCGTATCTTCAACAAATTGAGGAGGCATCTAAGCGGGATCATAGGAAGATTGGTCGTGAGCTTGATTTGTATTCTTTTCATGATGTAAGTCCGGGTTCTCCTTTTTTTCATCCTAAAGGCGCGGTGATTTATAATGAGTTATTGTCGTTTCTTCGCGCTCAATATAAAAAGCGTAAATATCTTGAGGTTATTACTCCTTTAATTTATGATAAGTCTTTGTGGGAGATGTCGGGGCATTGGGAGCATTATAAAGAAGATATGTTCTTGCTTGATGTTGATGGTCGTGAGTTTTCTATGAAGCCTATGAATTGTCCTAGTCATCTTATTATTTTTAAAAATTCTACTAAAAGTTATAGGGATTTGCCTTTAAAAATCGCTGATTTTGCGCCGTTGCATAGAAATGAGCTTAAGGGTGTTCTTGGGGGTTTGACTCGTGTGCGTAAGTTTTCTCAAGATGATGCACATATTTTTTGTGAAGAAAAACATATTGAGCAGGAGATTTTTGATTTGCTTGATTTTGTTGAGGAGCTTTATTCTAAAACATTTGGCTTTTCATATAAAGTTAAGCTTAGTACTCGCCCGGAAAAAGCGATGGGTTCTGTTGAGCTTTGGGATAGAGCGATTGCGGGCCTTAAAAGTGCGCTTGATAAGAAGAACATTGAGTATGTAATAAAAGAGGGTGAGGGCGCGTTTTATGGTCCTAAAATTGATTTTGATATTAAAGATGCTATTGGTCGTGATTGGCAGTGTGCTACTATTCAATTAGATTTTCAGATGCCTGAGCGTTTTAATGCGACGTATGAGGGCGAGGATGGTGTGAGGCATACTCCTATTATGATTCATAGGGCTATTTTGGGTTCTCTTGAGCGTTTTATTGGGGTTTTAGTTGAGCATTATGCGGGCAAATTCCCTTTGTGGCTAAGTCCTGTTCAAGTTAAAATATTGACTGTTGCAGATAAGCATAATGTTTATGCTAAAGCTTTAGCTGAGCGTTTTGAATCTGTGGGTCTTCGTGTTGAAGAAGATTTTAGGGCGGATACGGTTGGTAAGAAGATAAGAAATGCTCAACTTGAAAAAGTTAATTATATCTTGGTTATTGGGGATAAGGAAGTTGAGAATAATTCGGTTAATGTTAGGACTCGTGATAATGTTGTTCATGGCGAGATGAAAATTGACGATTTAATATCTAAATTGCTTGAGGAAATTAAATCTAAAAAATAATTTTTTTTATTTTTTCAATTTAGTTTTAATCTGATTTTTTGTTTTAAGAACTATTTATTTCTAAATAAACTTGTTTTCTTTGTGTTTATTTTTTCTTTTTTGGTTTTTTTGGCTCGTCTTCGAATGCTCGCTCGTATGCTTCGTCTCCTTCAAAGATGGGTTTCTTTTTTTCTTTTATGTCGTCGTAGCCTGCCATGAAGGCTTCCTCTTCGGGGGAGATTTGGTCGTTATCGACTAAGTCTTCTCTTGATTCATCATCATATACTTCTTCGAAGTCACCACTCTCATATTTATCTTCATCCGTAATTTTATTTAATTAGGGTTTAGTTTAAATATTTTTCCATTGGTTGTTGTATTTTTTTAATTGGCTATGTTGTATTGGTTGTTTTTTCTAAGCATTATTTTATTGGTTGTTTTTTGTGGGCTTTGTCCCAAATAGTTGTTTTTTGTATACTGCCGAGCAAACCACTCAAAATAAACATTTGTTTTTATGGACTCGGATTTAAAATCTAGTGAACATTGTT
>JBKHAC010000027.1:0-11934 GCA_046543095.1 Candidatus Woesearchaeota archaeon
CGCCGTAAGAAGTGTTGTTGCGAGGAATTTTGCGGTGTATGTTTTTGGTTTTGAAGTTACATCTCTAAAGAAGTTTTTTACTCTCATTGTTGTATTAAGCAAGGATTCGAGGTTCATTGGTGTATATTAATAGTTTCAAATATATAAAACTTTCGCTTGTAATCACTAAATAGTAATTAAAAGATATGTTTGATATAAGTTTAGTGTTTTAATTATGCGTATATCTAAAATAATACTTGTTATCTTTTACATCGTCGAGTCTGCAAAAACCAAATCTCTCAAATTGTATGACATTGCCAATTTTCGCGTTTTTTATGTTTATTTCGGCGTAGCCTTTTTTAATTTCTTTTGTTGGCATCATAACTTCGGCAAATATTATTTCATCGCGTGGCAAGTAGTGCATCATGCCTTTGCCTTTTTCTTTATATGTGTCTATATTTTCATCTAAATATTTTAATTTATTGTCTTCTTTTTTAAAATTGAATAATTCAATTAAACGATATACTTCACCATCTTTCATTTCGTCATAATCCTTTTTAGTAATATAAAAGAATTCATTTGTTTTAAAGCATCTGCCGCCTTTTCTTTTTGTTGGATG
This sequence comes from Candidatus Woesearchaeota archaeon, assembly GCA_046543095.1. Taxonomy (GTDB): domain Archaea; phylum Nanobdellota; class Nanobdellia; order Woesearchaeales; family 21-14-0-10-32-9; genus 21-14-0-10-32-9. The sequence goes on from JBKHAC010000027.1 coordinate 599, forward strand.
CAAGTTTAATTCGAATTCTTTTTTTGGCGCGTTTTCTATTTCGATAAGTGTTGGTTCTTCAACAAAATAGTATCTGTTTGCATCATCATCTAGTAGTTTTTTGTTTTGTACAATTAAATCATCCCATGTCATTGTTGCTTCGTTTTTTGTGATGCCTGTATTTATTGTGAAGTTCTCGATGGCTTTTGGTAAGAATCCTCTTCGTCTTAGTGCGGTGATGGTTGTAAGTGTGGGATCGTCCCATCCTGTAAGTTCGCCTGAATTTACTTTCTCGCGTATTATTCTGCCTGATGCCTCTACGCCTTCTATATTGAATCTTGCAAACTCATATATTTTTGTCTCATTATATCCAAGTAAGCTTTGTATGTATCTTTGTAGTTCGTTTCGCATCTCAAATTCTTTACTTCTAAGTCTGTGTGTTATTTTGAGGTGTCCGTCCATGATGCTGTTCTGAAAATCGTAATTTGGCCATACTCTATATTTTGTGCCGCATCTTGCGTGCTCGGTTAGGTTTATTCTAAAAATTGATGGGTCTCTCATAGTGCTATTTTTATGTGATAAATCAATTTTTAATCGAACTGTGGCATCTCCAGGCAACATAGTAGTTTTCATATCACTCCACAATTTTAAGTTTGTCTCAGTAACATTTCCTCTGCATGTGCATGCTTCGCCTGTTTCGCGTCCTTTCTTTATCTCATCACCTTTGCATTTGCAAACATATGCTTCATCTTTTTTTAGTAAATCTTCGCAGTGTTTGTAATATAGCTCCATGTGATCTGATGCGTAAATTAGTTCATCCCATTTTGCGCCAAGCCACGTAAAATCTTGCATCATGAGGTCGTAGAATTCTGCTTTTACAAGGTCTGGGTTTGTATCTTCAAATCTTAAACAGAATTTGCCATTATATTTTTTTGCAAGTAAGTAATTTAAAAATAACGCTTTCGCATGCCCGATGTGTGGTTGTTTCTCAGGGCCTGGCGGGAATGCTGTTTTTATTTTATCGCCTTCTTTAATTCCTAAAAATTCGTATATGTTTCGCTCTTTTCGCTCGAATTCATCAGGGCTTATTGCTTTTAATTTTTCAATTTGTGCATCTTGCGCGAGGCCGTTTATTTCTTTGACTATTTTTTGTATTTCAATCATTAAATTTTTCATGTCGCTTCTTGCATCAGGATATTCTCCGAGGTATCCTCCGATAAGGGCGTTCGGATTTGCACGTCCATCGTGCTTGGTAGCATTTTTTAGTGCAAGTTTTGTTAGTAATTCTTTTTGTTTGTCTGTGAGTGTCATTTGTTTTAGTAAGTGAGAAATATTTATAAAAACTTTGCATATCTTTATGTTGTTTAGGGGCTTTTAGCTCAGTCTGGTAGAGCGCTCGGTTGGCATACGAAAAAACAGGTTTTTTCGAATCTGTACTATTCGTCCAGAAATCGTGAGGCCGCGGGTTCAAATCCCGCAAAGTCCATTAGGACTTGGTGGTCCCGAAACCTTTTTGGTTGAGGATATCGCAAAGTCCATTAGGCCTTGGTGGTCCCGAAACCTTTTTGGTTGAGGATATCGCAAAGTCCATTAGGACTTGGTGGTCCCGAAACCTTTTTGGTTGAGGATATCGCAAAGTCCATTAGGCCTTGGTGGTCCCGAAACCTTTTTGGTTGAGGATATCGCAAAATCTAGTTTTGTGGGTATTTTTCTTCTTTTTTCTCTTTATGATTTGAACTATGAATTGTTGTGTGTTTATAAAATTAAAAGTTTTTAGAAAATTATTTTTGGCAATTTTTTGTTGTTCTTGAGCGATTATTATTGATTTTTTATAACTTATATTTATCTTTTGTAAATAATGTCATGTCGGGTTTCATAATGTGGGAATTATCTGGGGGCATAAAAATATCTTTTCGTGGATTGTAGCTTGATTCAGGTTTAAATGTTAAATGGGGGTTGATTGGGGGTGGTGTGGGTTCGTTTAAAATTTTGATATCTGGTTTTTTGGGTATGTGGGTGGGTGTCTTATTTCTTTCATTTAACATGTTGTATAACGACATATACATGGAATTTGTGCGTTCAATTTTATCAGGGGGTCTTCTATTTATAACGTCGTCACTAGCCAAATATGCAATATGTTTCTTATAATCTTCTAATTTGCCAACCATAAAGAATATAGTTGTATTTCTTTTTTTATAAATTCTTTCTTTTTTTGTAATCAGTTAGTAAAATGAGGCTCTGCCTAGCGAATCATCTAGTAAAAATTTGGGTTGTAAATAGCTCGGTTTAATAATTATTAAGGGATCTTTGTGAGTGTGGAGATTCATTGAGAAACTAACCGAGTGCCTTTTTTTTGGTTGTGGGGTCAAAGTCTAAGATATTTGCTAAAATAGGCAATTTGGGTTATTTCTTTTTTACTCTTATCGAATATATGGGTTGGGGGTGTTTTGTCTGATTGCATTTCGCTTGCAAAAAGGGGGCTTGATTGGAGTGTAATTTTAGATGAATTATTGTATCAGTCAAAGGCTAAAGATAAAGATGTTTGGATAACTTGGGTGGGTGAGCGTTTAGATATTTTGGTGGGGCGTGGTTTAAATATTCTTATAATGTCTGAGGTTGATAAGATTCGTGATAAGTTTTTTAAAAGATTTGATGATAATTGAGTGGTGTAACCATTAAACATAAAAAGCCTTGTTTATTTCTCTTTTTAAATTATTTCATTTATTGTCATTTAATTGATGTATTCATATTCGTTGGAGGTTATATATTATGAAGAAAAAAGTTTTGGTATTCGATTTATGGGGTACTGTGGTTGAGACTGGTGTGAAGCCGAGTCCAAGTAGGCAGGTTAAGTATTTTCTGCGTGTTAGGGAGTCTTTCTCTGATTTTGTTTTGGCTTTTGAGCATAGTTTTATGACTCGTAAATTTGAGTCTTTAAAGCAGGGTTTTGAGCATGTTGTGAAGGATTTTAATTTGAGGATTCCTGATTTTGTTTATGAGAAGCTTGTTGGTATGTGGAATAAGAATGTTATTTTATCTGAGATGTATGATGATGTTGTTCCTGCTTTTGATGAGCTTAAGAAAGAGGGTTATTCTATTGTTTTGCTTGCAAACATTGATCAGTTCGCTTTTGAGCAGCTTGAGCATAAGCATAAGTTATCTGGGGTCTTTGACTCTATTTATCCGTCGTTTGAGACTGGCCTTTTAAAGATTAATTCTGATTCGTTTAAATTGATTGCTAAAGATTTTGGTGTTGATTTAGATGATGTTGTCATGGTTGGGGATTCTGTTCACAGTGATATGGAGGCTGCTGAAAAAGCTGGTGTTCGTGGTGTATTGGTGGATAGAAAAGATAATCGTGAATTTGATGGTAAAATCTTATCTTTATCTGAGCTCTCTGCGGCGTTAAAATAAATTATTTTTTCTTTTTTTTTAGTTAATTTTATATATGTCTTCTCTGTTGTGTTTTACTATTTAATTGTGGAGGTTAATTTTTGTGGTTGATGTTAAACTTGAGAAAATTGTCAAATCAAGTCTTTGTGGGTTTTTTTACTTCTTTAATTGTTGCAAGTTCTATTAATTTGTATGTTTCAAATGGTTTTAATAAGTCAGTTAAGGGAAATAAAGTTATTGAGTCTAAAGATGTTGTGGGTGATTCTATTTATGTTTTCGCTCCTAAACCGCGTGATGTGTGTGGTGGTTTAGTTGTTGGTTCTCTAAAAAATAGTTATAATTGATTTTTTTGTCTAATTCTTTATTTTTCGCTCGAGTTCTTCTTTGGTGTATTCTTTTATGGGTTCGTCTTTGAGTTCGTCTAGTGTTAAGTTTCCTATTTTTGTTCGTCTAAGTAGCATTACGTCGTGGCCTACTGCGTCGAACATTCGTCTAATTTGTCTTGTCCATCCTGTCTCGAGTTTTATCTCAAATATTGTTTTCTCGATGTCGGGTGTGATTTTTATCTCGCATTTTGCGATGCCTTCTTCGAGTTTAATTCCTCGTTTAAGTGCGTCGATGTCTTTTTTTGAGAGTTTTCCGAGGGCTACTCCTTCATAGGTTTTTTTTATGTTATTTGTTGGGTGCATTATGTTGTTTGCGAAGTCTCCGTCGTTTGTGAGTATTAGTAGTCCTTCTGTGTCTTTGTCGAGTCGTCCTGCAGGATATACGTTTAAGTCTTTATATTTTTGTGGTAGTAGCTTCATTATTGTTTTTTCGTGTGGGTCGTGTGTGCTTGTAACGTATCCGGGGGGTTTGTTCATGAGTAAGTATGCTTTTTTTATTATTTTTATTTCTTGATTGTCTATTTTTATTTTATCGTGTGTGGGGTCTGCGCTTGTGCCTATTTTGATTATTTTGTTATTTACTCTTATGCGTCCTTCTTCGATTAGTTTTTCTGCTGCGCGTCTTGAATAGTTTGTGTTTGTACTTATTATTTTTTGTACTCTAATTTTATCTGCCATTTTATTTTTTAGAAATTTTTTATTCTTTATAAATATGAATATTTATTGCAAATAGGGTTTAAGGCTCTGCTGTTTCGCGGTGATTTTGGACTCAATGTGTGGTGGCTGAAAATCCGCCGATGAAAATTCGCATCAGTACTCCGAAGTTTTGTTGCGATTGGGATATGTGAAGTTTAGGATTTTTGCTTTATTTTGTATTTTGTTTTTGTTAGTTATTTTAGTTTTTGTTTGTTTTTTTGTTTTGTTGTTGTTTGTGTTTTAGAATTCTTCGTATTTTTTATTTAGGTGAGGTGTTAGTTTTTGTGTGATGTCGATTATTGTGTTATTTAGTGTGTTTATATATTTTTGTTTTACTTGTTTGTGTGTGCTTTGTGGTGTTTGTTTTAGTATTTCATTTATGCAGGGGGGGTATTTGTTTAGGTTTTTTGCTTGTTTGAGTTCTTGTATGTATTTTGTTATTTGGTTGCTTTCTCCGTATTCTTTTTCTTCATAAAATATTCTGTTGAATTTTTTTAATATGTAGTTCTCTATTGTTTTTTGTTGTACATTTTCGAGTGTTTGTGCGAGTGTGTCTCCTGTGATTCTGTGTATTTTTATTCTTTCTTTTGCTTGTTCGAGCTGTGAGTCTAGTATTTTGTTGTGTTGTTTTAGTAAAAATGAAAAATCCATAATTTGTAGTAACTGTAAAGTAGTATATAAATGTGTTGTTTTTTCGCTCCGTAATTTATTTGTGTTTTACTAATTTATTCCAAAAAATTTAAATAACATTTATTATTACTTAACATTTAGTAGTATTTATTATTTTTTAGGAGGATTTGTTTTAAAAATGCAATTAAGAAACAAATTAAAATTAACTAATCAAAGGGATTTAATTTTAAAGTTCATGGAACAAAATTTCAATCATCCGTCGGTGGATGATGTTTTTTTAGCAATAAGATCTAAACTTCCGCGTATTAGTAAAAAAACAGTTTATGATAATCTTAAGTGTTTATCAGAAAATAATTTAATTAAAGAAATTAAGATTCAAGGTGTTATGCGCTTTGAGCCAATTCAAGATTTGCACGCTCACGCGATTTGTACATCTTGTAAGGAAATTTTTGATGTCGAGGTTGGTGATTTAGTTAATTGGGAGCGTGAGGCTTCAAAGAAGCTTAATGGTTTTAAAGTAGTATCTAGTGCAATCACTTTTTATGGTGTTTGCAAAATTTGTAGGAGGTAAGTAAAAAATGGAAGATGTAATTGAAAAACAAGATATTAGAATGCCTTTAATTGGTGATTTCGCACCGAGTTTCAAGGCTAAAACTACTATGGGGGACATAAATTTCCCTGAGGATTATAAAGGGAATTGGGTTGTTTTATTTAGTCACCCTGCGGATTTTACTCCTGTATGTACTACTGAGTTTATGACGTTTGCGACTATGCAACCTGAATTTGAAAAACTTAACACTAAGTTAATTGGTTTGAGTATTGATAGTTTATACGCACATATTGCGTGGCTTCGTACTATAAAAGAAAAAATTGAATATAAAGGTATGAAGAACGTTGAGGTTTTATTTCCTGTCATTGAGGATTTAAAGATGGATGTATCTGCTAAATTCGGCATGGTTCAACCGGGTGCATCTGATACTCAAGCAGTAAGGGCTGTTTTCATAATTGATCCGACATCTAAAGTTCGTGCCATCTTATATTATCCTTTAACTAATGGTCGTAACGTTGATGAGATTAAGCGTTTGCTTGTAGCTCTTCAAAAATCTGATAAAGATGGTGTTGCAACTCCTGCGAATTGGATGCCTGGGGATGATGTGATTGTGCCTCCTCCTGGTTCTTGTGGTGTTGCAAAAGAGCGTGTTGACTCAAAAGAGGAGGGTGTTGAGTGTCTTGATTGGTTTATGTGTTTGAAAAAAGATGCTTAACTATTAGTCTTTTTTTCTTTTTTTTCTTTCTTAGTTCTTAATATTTTTTGTATAAACTATTTTAAAGTATTCTGTGTTTCCTTTTGGATATGAATAAAGTTGAGTTCGTTGATTTTTCATTTGAAGATGTTGGTGAGTTTATTCGCGCATGGTTTTATCGTAATTATTATTTTGATATTTTAAAAACTGATTTAGAGGAAATTTCTTTGTTTAAAGTCGAGGAAGGCAGTATTTATTTTTCTGCGCCATTTAAAGTAGTTGAAAAAAAATTAGGTATTATTTTAAGTAAGGGTATTCGTCATTTAAAAAATCGTTTAAGGGGTAAAGATACAATTTTTATTGACTCTAATCTAAATATTCCTTTAATAGGTTCTAATGAGTTTGGTTTAATAGATAGAGGAACTAATATTATAGAAGTGAAGCCTGTTACAGGTTGTAATCTTGCGTGTATATTTTGTTCAATTAGTGAGGGGCCAAATAATAAGCGCGATTTACTTTTAGATCTTGATTATTTGCTTGATGAATTCGCTGCGCTTGCAAGTATTAAGAAATTGCCTGTTGAGGCAAACATTGGTCCGCAAGGTGAGCCTTTGCTTTATCCTAAAATTGTTGAGCTTGTGCGTGGTTTAAAAGATATATCTAATGTTGAAGTTGTTTCTATTAATACTAATGGTTTGCTTTTATCTGAAGCGTTAATTGATGAGTTATTTGGTGCGGGGCTTACGCGTATTAATTTATCTTTACATACGCTTGATGGTACTCGTGCATCAAAGCTTGCTGGTGGGCATTATGATGTTGAGCGTATTATTAAATTAATAAAATATTGTGAAGGTAAAATTGATGTTATGCTAACGCCTTTATTTATTCCTGACTATAATGATGATCTTGATGATTTGTTTTTGTTTGCATCTTCAATTAAAAATTTGTCTTCTCCTGTTTTAGGTGTTCAAAATTATCTTAATTATAAGCAGGGGCGTAATTTGGTTGAGCAAAAAGATTGGGATTTTTTTTATGATTTTTTAAAAAGAAAAGAAGTAGAATTAAATGTTCCTTTAATGCTCAAAGAGTCTGATTTTAAAATTGATTATGATGTGACTTTGCCTAAGCCTTTTAAGAAGGGTCAATTAGTTAAAGCTGAAATTGTTTGTCCTGGTCGTGGGGGGAATGAAGTTCTTGCAAAAGCTGAGGGTAGGGTTATTACTATTATTAATCCGAAGAAGATTAGTGGCGGGGTTAGTGTTAAGATTCTTCGTGATAAGCATAATATTTTTCTTGCGACTTAATTTTTTTTTATCTTTATCTTTAGATTTTTTTTTCTTATTTTGTATTTTGGTTGGTGTGTGTTTTTTTCAATAAGTTTATATATTTGTTTTTTCATTTTGTTTTTTTATGGTATTTAAAAAAAGAGAAAACTTATTATTTATTGGGTTCGTATTTTTATTTTTATTTGTTGTATCGTCATCATTTGCATCTGCTGAATATAAAACGGTAAAAGATGCTTGGTTTGAGCATGACGAGGTATTTGTTGTTGATGGTGATATTTATCAAGTTTTTATTCATCCAAGCTTTGTTGGTTCTGATTCTCCTGGCAGAGTTATTGTTAGGATTAATGATGAGTCTGTTGTAGCTTCTCTTGATAGTTGTAATGATGATGATTTATATAGGGTTTGTTATAAAAATTTTAGTTTTGATAAAAAAATGTCTGTTTATAATAATAATTTAGTTCCTGGTATTGAAGTTAAAATTAGCAAGGATGATTCTATTGTGGTTGAACCTGAAGCTGATTTGTCGGTTAAATCTTCTATTTCGGGCAATCGTTTTATCAATGAGGTTAATGAAGGGGTTTTAACTTTAGAGAATGTGGGCGATATTAATATTCATAATGCTATTTTAGTTGTTAAGTTGCCTCAAAATGTTTCTATTTCTGATAGGCGTGGTTTTGATCAAACATCTTTTAATCAGCTTAGGCGTTCTTTTTCGTTAAATAAAGAAGGGGTTGTTGATTTTGATTTTGATTTTAGATTGTTGTCTCTTGGTTCTTTTAAATTTGATTATGAGGTTATCTTAGATGGTGATGTGATTGAATCTGGTTCATTTAGTGTGGGTGGTGTTGTACCTTATTCTGTTAGTGTTTCTGCGCCGGATAAATCTGATATTCGTGAAATTCATACATTTGAGGTTGTTGTTGAAAATAAACATTCAAGTGAAGATTTGATTTTATCTGATTTATTAATATCTGCTCCTGTTGAGTTTCAGTATTTATCTCGGCAAAGATTATCTTCTAGAGGTATTGGTTTATTTGGTGCATCTAATGTTGTGTTGGAGCCGGGAGATAAAATGGTTTATTCGTTTAGATTCAGGCCTTTATTTGCAAAAGATTATGAATTTAATGTTTTGGCTGAGTTTGATTTTCTTGGTCTTTTAAAATTCTCTGAATCTGCTGAATTAGGGGTTATCAATGAGGGTTTTAGTGCGGGGTTATTATTTTCTCGTAAGCAAATATCTTTAGGTGCGGATAATAATTTGGTTTTAACATTAGAAAATAATCATGAATCTTTAACATTTAGAGATATTGATGTTGTGGTGGTCTCTGAATTGTTTAATTATTCGGATGTTGTTCCAAGTATTTCTGCGGGCACAACTAATAAATTAATCGATCAAAAAGTGAGTGTTCCTCAACTAAAAGAAAATAAGGAATATTTTGCTAATGCGACTATTATTTTTACTAATGAGGGTGGTCAAAGAGAAACTATTGAGCTTTCTGATTCTTTTGTTGTGCTTGGTAATGATTCTATTGTGGCTATTACTCAAAAAGTTTCATCTAAGAGTGCTCAGGCGGGTGATGAGTTGATTGTTGAGGTTTCGTTGAGGAATCTTGTTGATAATCATTTAGGTGGTGTTTTAGTTGAAGATTCTTTTTCTCAAAATGTTGAATTTATTACGGGTAAGCAGTCTGTAGAATCTACTTTTTCAGCTAAAGAATCTAAGGGTGTTTATATATATAAAATTAAGATTCCTGAAAGACCTTATAGTGATGAATTAATTATTACTACGGCTGTAGTTATTCCTAATCTTAATTATGAGTTATCTGCATCTACTGAGGTGTCTATTACGGGTGATATTTATGAAGATTCGGCGCCGCCTATTGTGGATGATGTTCTTGATGAGGATGAAGATGGGTCTAGTGTTGTATCTGATAATTTGAATGAATCAGAAGATGTTGAATCTGGTTCTGATAATGAGTCTGGGTCTGAGGCTGATGATTTGGCTGATGGTGTTTTGGCTGATGAGGATGATGAGGTGCGGGAGAATTTTCTTCGCCGTATGATTTCAGGCGTTGAGCGTTTCTTCTCAAGGCTTTTTGGTGGCAAATAGTTTTTTCTTTTTTTTCTTTTTTTAGGCTTTAATTTTCAAAATCTTTATATATTGTTACAATTTCCACTTTGCTTAGAGGATTAACTATGGGAAGAATAAAACCAAGACCGTTGAAAGCAATTACTAAAGAAGCTTTCGAATTAAAAGAAGATGAATTTACAACTGATTTTTCAGCAAATAAGCAAACTGCAAGCAGTGTTTTAGATATTAGGTCTAAGAAGCTTAGAAATGTTATCGCGGGTTATGCTGCGAGGCTGAAGAAACAAAAAAATTAGGAGTGTGGTAGGTGATTACTGTGGAAGATGAAAACTCTATTTTTATAGGACAAAAACCTTTTATGAACTATGTGACGAGTGTTGTTGTTCAGTTCACAACGAAAAACGCTGATGAAGTTGTCATTAAGGCGCGTGGTAAGTTTATTGCGCGTGCTGTTGATGTTGCTGAAGTTGCATGTAAAAGATTTCTAAAAGATACTATTCATGTGAAAGATATTCGTATTGATTCTGAGGAATTTAAAAATCAGGAAGATAGGGATGTTCGTGTATCTATAATTGAAGTTGTTCTTGCGAAGAATTAATTTCTTTTTTTATTATTTTTTTTAGAAACCTTTTTATTCTGCTTTGATATTTTGGTTTTTATTGGGCTCGTAGTATAGTCTGGACAGTACGACCGGCTTCGGACCGGTAAACCGGGGTTCGAATCCTCGCGGGCTCATTTTTTATTTATTTATCTTGCGGGCTTTGTTTATTCGTGCGAGGTTTGTATTAAATAATTATTAAAATAAAAACATTTATTAAGTTAAAGGTTATATTTTAAGTTATGGACTCTGTGGCTATATCTGTTTTTTTATCTGATCCTTTATTTATTTTCTTAATTATTTTGCTTTTTATTTGGGAGATTTCGTGGAAGGGTATTGGTCTTTGGTATGCTGCGCGTAATAATCATAAGACTTGGTTTTTGTTTATGTTGTTTGTGGTGTCTGGGGGTATTTTGCCTATTATTTATTTGAGGCTTGTTCTTGAAAGTAAGTCGCGTATGTCTGTATTTAAAGTTAAAAAATAAGTGGCCTCGTAGAAATCCTAATAAAATAAAATTAAAATTTTAATAATGGTGCTATTTTACTTAAGTTCTTAGATTAAATCTGTGTGGTGTGTTGGGCTTGGTTCAAATATTTGAATAACGTCAATACAGGGTATAGACTTATTAACATTTTATTGATTCGAAAATGATTTTTAGGAGGTAGAATAAGTTGTTTAGAATTAAAATTTTGTTTTAAGGATTTATTTTGAATATTTAGTCTTCGTCGTTTTTTGCTTTTCTCTCAAGTTTTGCCATGAGGTCTTCTTCTATTTCTTCTTTGGTTTTTGGTGTGTCTTTTTTCTTTGTAAGAAGTATTCTCTCGCCTGTTTCTGTGTATTCGTATAGTGAATCGTCATCTTCGTCTTTGCATAGTTCGTGTGAGTTGTCGCAAAATGGTTCGTTTCGTGTAAGTCCGCACATGCATATCCATTTAGTTTCGCCTCCTACTTTTATTTGGCGCGGTGCGGTTTCTTCGTGTCTTGTGAGTCTTGCCATTTTTTTTTTTTTTTTTTTTTTTTTTTTTTTTTTTTTT
>JBKHAC010000008.1:0-43285 GCA_046543095.1 Candidatus Woesearchaeota archaeon
ATTATTTATTTATTATTTATTTATTATTTATTTATTATTTATTTATTATTTATTTATTATTTATTTGGATTTTTCTTGCTGGAATTGGTATTTCTATGTTATGTTTTTGGAGTGTTGAGTATATTTCTTTTGTTATATCACTTTTTTTTAATATAAGGTCATGAAAATCATGTATGAAAAAAGCTATTGCTAAATCTAGGTAATAATCTTGTACTTTTAGGAAATATACTTTTGGTTTAGGATATTTTAAGACGTCTTCTCGTTTATCTAGCATATTTAGTAATATTTTTTCTATTTTTTGAACATTTTCACCTATTGCAACTGGCATGTGTATTTTTATTCTTATTGATTTTGATGGTTGTGCATAATTTATTATTTTCATATTTGCTAGTGCTGAATTTGGAATGTAGATTTCTTCGTTGTCGAAATTTTTTAATTTGGTGCTTCTAAGTGAAGTTTCTATTACAAAGCCTAATTCTCCTTCTGGAAGTTCTATTAAGTCCCCTTTTTTGAATGTATCATCGAGGACTAGAGCTATTCCTCCAAATACATTTGTGAGTGTATCTCTGAATGCAAATCCTATTATAACTCCTGCAATTCCGAGGCTTGTAAGTAGTGCTCCGACAGACACTCTCCATGTTTGTAGTATGAATATTAGTGCGAGTATGCCTAGTATCATGTATACTACGCTTTTAATTAGTGGGACTATTCCTTCATGTGTTTCGCTATGTCTTGTTTTTTTTAATTTCCTACTCCAATTTTCAAGTAGTACGCTCGCTGTAACAGCTAGCATATAAGTTACTATTATTATTGATAGTGACACTAGTAAATTGTTTAGATTTGAGTGTATTTCAGGGTAATTTTTAAGATAGGTGCTTATTACTGCGTGAATTCCTACTATTGATATTATTATTAGTACTGGTTGTTCTAGCCTTATTATTTTTTTTATTGATGATTGTTTTTTTTTGAAGTGTTTTTTTATACTTTCTTTTATTTTGTGGACTGTAAACATTAATATTGTTGTTATTGCCATTATTGCTAGAGTTATTACTAGTTCAGGATTTTTTTGTATATATGTTATTAGTGTATCCAGCATATTTTTATTTCAACTCTTGTTTAGTATTTATATATTTGTAACAATTTTATGATGACTAATATTGGTTTTTTTAAGAAAAATAGTTGAAAAAGAATAAAAATTGTTTTAGTTATCTGTGTTTTGTTCTAATTTGGTTTTTTCTTGTATTATAATTGAACAATCACATGGAAATTTTTTTCTTGCCCTGTCTAGTGCTTCTTTTGCGATTGCAAGTTTTTCTTTGTTGACTTCAACTTCCATTATTGTTTTTCCACATCTAACTTGTGCAGCTATTCCTACAGCTTTACCAAATGAGTGGGCCATACCTGTACTCATACGGTCTGCTCCAGCTCCTGCTGCAAGAGGGTTGTTTCTTAGTACGTGATGAGGATATACTTTTATTCTTAATTTGTAGTTTAGTGGTGCTTTTGTTTCGAGTTGTTTATTTGCGGTTTTTCTTGCAGATTCTAGTGCGTTATGCCTTAGTTGTATGTCTGCTTTTGAGTTTAGTGAAACTACATATGAGTATTCTTTTTTCTGATTACCCATAACATATTTTACTATTTTGTTATTTGGTACTGCTCGAACAAATGCTTTTTTTCTATATTTTGATTTTCTTGTGTAGGGTCTCTCAAGACGTCTCCACGCGACTGCTCTCATTAATTTTGCCATAACTTTAGAGAAAACTTTATCTGTTTAAAAAGCTTACGGTCGAGAGGCAGAAGGTACTTTGAAAATTTAGATCATTGTGATGCTTAGTGCAGATTTAAATTAAATTTTTTATACTGGTTGCAGAGTAATGAGTGCACGTATTTAGTATCTTAGTTAGTGTATGAATAGTTAGTGTATGAATAATTAGTGTATGAATAATGAAAACAACAAGAGCAATAGCAAATATATATTTTAATATACATAACCGTATATTGTTATACTAAAAAACGGAAATATTTATATAGTGGTTAGTATCACAACATTTTATGAGTTACTTAGAACAACTTCAAAAAAATGGAACAATGAGTGCTGTAGAAAGGCAAACATCTCAATTCAGTAATGCTCAAAGAGCTCAAACAAGAACAATTCACGATCCGATTCATGATTTTAAAGAACAAATAGATAAACTTCAAACATCTATGTTTGATCAAAGAAATAAATTTGAGAGATTTTTAACTATTAATCAAAACAGAATGATGACCCTGGAAAAAGAGGTAAACGAACTCAGATCTGAGTTAACAAGAAAAACAGAGATGCTCAATAAATTGAGCGATAAAGAGACCGTACAAAGGTCTAGAGAGGCTTTATTTACTAGGCAAGATAGAGTCCCTCTAGATCGCCCCGTTGATAGAAACAACGTGGCACCTTCACAAGTTCAAATCGAAAATATTTTCAATTGTAGCGGGAAAAAATTCTAACCCACCCGTCCCCCTTAAATTTGCTCGCTACAATTGAAATTTTCTTAATTGTCAAGTATAATTGAGTTTTGCTTTTGGGCAACTCTAACTTGACAATCACTTTTTTTATAAATATTAAATAAGAATTTTCGAATTTTTCTAAGTAACGCTTATTAATTTGTTTTAGTTTTTTATTTAATGGATGACATCATACTTGAGCGTTTGGCTCTTTTGGCAATTATTTTTGGTCTTTTACTAGTTTTATTTTTAATGCCAAAGTATGATTTTGTTGATGCTCATTTTTTATTTGAAGATGATAATAAAGCGTTTTTAGAAGGAGAAATTTTGAGATTGTCTTATAGCGAAAGTAATGGTTGGAGTTTTGTTGAAATTAAAAGTTGTAGAACATTTGATGCTTTTTTTGAAGGTGAAGTAAATAAGAGTTTAGAAGATACAATTTTTATTAAAGGTTCTTATTATGATGATGCATTTAGTATTAAAGAGTATAAATAAGTTAGTTATTTTTGGTCTTATCCAGCACAATACAAATATGTATATTACGCAAACCAATCGAAACTGAATTATATGCTGAACCAAGTCTATCAAATCCCCTGTTTAATTTGAGTGGTTTGTTCGGCAGTATACAAAATATAGGCATTCTGGACAAGACCTTATTTTTTTAAATATTAAACTTTTATGTCTTTGTTCGGAAGTGGTTGTTTTGTTCGTGTTTCCTAACAAACCACATGCATTTAACCTCGAATTGAATAGATTTGTAATTCTACTAGTATTTAGAATTATAAGTTTGCAAAAGCATATTTTTGTATTATTCTAGATGACTTAAAATTTTAAGAGTTAGTCAGCGATACTCAATATATCTATTAATATGTCTTCAAACAGTTCATCTTTTTTGAAATATTTCGTATTGTCATGCAGCATTACTTCATCATCAAGTAAGTTTGCTATTTGTTCTGATTCTTGCATACTTTCATTATCATCTTGTTCTGATGCGTATATAAAGAAATTTTTTGATTTTTCTTTTATTATTTTAAAATCTAAGTCATTTAATGTGAAGTTTTCAAATTCTGAATTTAATGATTTTCCTGATAAAAATACTGCACCTGTTATTTCTCTTAGTTTTTCTTCAAGTATTTTTAATAGTATTGCTCGTCCTGCTCCATGACCTACCATTATTGAGGTTTCTCCTAAGTGTTTTCTGAAGTCTTTTAGTGCATCAATCCATTCGTTTAGGTTTTGTGATTTTTTTGGGAATTCTGGTTCAAAAACTAAGTGTCCTCGTTTTACTAGTTCTTTGCTTAGCCAATCTTGCCACTTTGGTTTTTCTCTGTCCGATATTATTATTATATTTGCCATTTATTTGTTGTTTTTTTAGTGTTTTATTATTTGTATATTTTATTCGTTATTTATATTTTTATTTAAATCCTTTGAATCCTTTCATTTTTTGCATCATTTTTTGCATATCTTTCTCAGATGAGCCTGGTTTTAGCATTTTCATCATTTTTTTTGATTGCCTGTATTGTTTAAGCATTCCTCGAAGGTCTGTTGCGGGAAGTCCTGCGCCTTTACTTATTCTCTCAATTCTGTGTCCTGTTATTATATCAGGTTCTTCTAATTCTTGTTTAGTCATGCTACTTAAAAGTGGTTTCCATTTTTCTAATTCTTGTTCTCTGTTTTTTAACATATCTTTTGGTATGTTTGCTGAACCAAGTCCTGGTATCATATCTATTACTTTGTTTAATGGACCCATTTTTTTCATTGCTTGCATTTGTTCATATAAATCTATTAAATTGAAATTTCCTTTGAGAAGTTTTTTTCCAAGGTCTTCTGCATCTTCCTCGCTTATTGCGTCTCGAGTTTTTTCAAGTAGTGCTTCAAGGTCACCCATTCCAAGAAGTCTGCCTACAAAGCCTTCTGGTTTGAATTCTTCAAATTCGTCTGATTTTTCTCCGACACCTATAAATCTTACTGGCGCGCCAGTTATTGCGCAAGCTATTAGCGCGCCACCTCCTTTTGCTGTTCCATCAAGTTTTGTTATTACAACTCCTGTAACTGAGCATGTTTCATGGAATGCTGTTGCTTGTTTTTCTGCTCCTTGACCTATGTCTGCGCTGAGTACGAGAAGTGATTCGTCAGGTTTTATTGTTTTATTTATTTCATCAAGTTCACTTATTAATTCGTCTGATAATGCATCTCTTCCCGCAGTATCAATTATTATTAATTCATATTTTTGTAATTCTTTTTCATACTTTTTATATATCTCAGCAGGATTTTTTTGGGTTTTGTCTGTGTATACTGGTATGTTTAGTTTTTTTCCTATTTGTTCTAGTTGATCTGCCGCTGCAGGTCTCCATGTATCTGTGCTTATCATTGCAAGTGATATTCCTCTTTTTTTGAAGTATAATCCGAGTTTTCCTGCTGTTGTTGTTTTTCCCGCGCCAAATAATCCAACTAGCATTATTTTGAATGGTTCTTTTTTTTGTTCTTTTTTTTGTTTTATGTTTGTTTTGAAGTCTACTTTTTCTCCTCGTCCAAGGAAGTTTACAAGTTCTTCGTAGACTATGTTTACGAGGTGTTCTTTTTTGGCAATTCCGCGGGGTGCATCTTCGTTTAATGCTCGTGTTTTTATTTTGCTTGTAAGTTCTAGTACTAATTTTACATTTACATCTGATTGTAGTAGTGCTCGTTGTATATCTTTTATTAGTTCATTTATTAGTTTTTCATCTACAAATAGAGCATTAGTTATTTTTTTTAATGTTCCTCTAAGTGAGTTTGAGAGTGATTCTAAGACCATTTATTCGAGTAAGAAATGTTTGTTTATAAATTTTTATCTTATATTTTTGAAAAAATCATTAAATATATTGCAAAAAATCAAATCAATTTTTAAAATAAATGATTTTATAAGCTCAAACCACGATTTGTTTTATATATTTGAACAATAGGTTGATTTTAAGTTTTTTTAAAGGTAAAGTTTTTAATTAAGTTGTTTTTCTTCTTTTTTGATGATAACTGAAAATGAAATCGCGGAGATTAAGGATAAATTAGTTAATTCTAGTAGGCCTTTGTTTTTATTTGATGATGATGCTGATGGTGTTACGTCTTTTGTTATGTTATATAAGCTTGCAGGAGAGGGGAAGGGTATTTGTGTTAAAGGA
The DNA here is from genome assembly GCA_046543095.1 of Candidatus Woesearchaeota archaeon. Lineage (GTDB taxonomy): Archaea > Nanobdellota > Nanobdellia > Woesearchaeales > 21-14-0-10-32-9 > 21-14-0-10-32-9. The sequence continues at coordinate 5,637 of JBKHAC010000008.1, forward strand.
AAACCTATTGTTGAGGCATCCTATTTGAGAAAAGTTGATGAGTTTTCACCTGATAGAGTTTTTATTTTAGATAAGCCTATGGTTGAGCAAGAGTTTCTTGATGGTATTTCTCAAGAAGTTATTTGGCTCGATCACCATCCTCTTCAAAATAATAAGGGTGTTAAGTATTATAATCCTCATAGGCATGATGCTGAAGATAATCGTCCGACTAGTTTTTGGGCATATAAGATTTCACATGATGTTGTTCCTGAAGCTTTGTGGCTTGCAGGGATGGGAGTTGTTGGTGATTGGAGTTTAGCTTTAAAAGACGAATTTTGTTCTAAGTTTCCTGATTTGCTTCCTTGCTCAGTTAAGTCTGCACCTGAGGCTTTGTTTACGACGAAGCTTGGTTTGCTTGTTAAGATTCTTGACTTTAATTTAAAAGGGACTACTACTGAGGTTATGCAATCTATTAAAGTTTTGACTAGGATTAAGTCGCCTTATGAGATTTTAGATCAGTCGAGTCCTAAGGGTAAGTATTTGTATAAGAAGTTTTTAAAAATTAATGAGCGTTATGAAGAGTTGAAAAATAGTGTTGAAGTTACAGATAATCCGATAATTTTGTTTAAGTATACTGATAATAAGCTTGCGATTTCCAGTATGCTTTCAAATGAGTTGTTGTTTTTATATCCTGATAAAATTATTATGATTGCTAGGGAGAAGATTGATGAGTTAATGATATCTATTAGGTCTAGTGAGATTAATATTGAGCAAGTTTTATCTAAGTCTTTGCTTGGCGTTAATGGCTATGGTGGCGGGCACGATAATGCGTGTGGTGCGTGTATTAAGCGCGATAATTTTGATTTGTTCATAGAGAATTTTAAAAATAATTTGAATGATGTTTTGGAGAAAAAATGAATTTTCAAACAATTGAGCCTGTTAATTCAGGCAAGTTTTATTTGGATGTTGCTATTCAAAAAGGTATTCGTTATGCTAATAGTATGTCTATTAAACTTCGTGATGAGGATAAAAAGGCTTTAATTAAAGAAAAAGCACGTGTTAAAGTTATTAAAGATTCGCTTTCAAAGAGTCTTGTTGGTGTTGTTCATTCTTTTCCAGGACTTGATGGTTTGCCTGAGTTTTATTATGAGCTTTCTTTAAGTTCTTTTGATGTTGATTTGGTTAAACAAGCACTCTCTGCGATTGCGTGGGCTCCTCGTAAGATTAATGATCTTGAGCGTGATTTTGTAAAAAGTGTTAGAGGTAAAACTAAAGCTGATATCATTCGTGCGAAGAAATCTTTTATTGGTAGAGTTTCATCTATTATGAAGCGGCTTAATTCTAAGCTTGATTTGCTTGAGAATACTCGCAGAGTTTTGTTGTCTTTTCCTGATATTAAAGATGATTTGTTTACTGTTTGTATTTGTGGTTTTCCAAATGTTGGTAAGAGCACACTATTATCCAAGATTACATCATCTAAGCCTGAGATTGGTAGTTATGCGTTTACGACTAAAAGTTTGAATACTGGTTATTTTAAACATAGTTTTGAGAAGGTTCAAATTGTTGATGTTCCGGGCACTCTTAATCGTTTTGAGCGCATGAATAATGTTGAGCGTCAGGCTCATCTTGCAATTAGGTATCTTGCGAATTTAGTTGTTTATGTTTATGATTTAACTGAGCCTTATTCTTTAGCTGAGCAAGATTTGCTGTATGAACATACTTTGTCTTTGGGTAAAGAAGTTGTTGTTTATTTTAGTAAAGTTGATCTTTTAGGCGAGGCTAAAATTAAGAAATTCATTGCTGATAAAAACTTAGTGAATGCTATTTTTTCTGCAAGTGAGCTTAAGGATTTGATTATTTCAAAGAAACGCGCTGAGCGTAATTAAATTTAAATTTAAATCAAGAAAGTTACCTTCTGTGACAAATTTTTAATATAGAAGTCTTAATTATACAAAATTTCTAGGCAATATACAAAAAAGTATATTGGCAAAATCTATACTTGAATGTATAGTGAAAACAGCTTAAAATATACTTCATATACCACCTGAAAAAATAAATATTTGTGAATTTCAAATAGTTATTTGATAAACACCAAAATTAGGAGTTAGGAACTTTTGTCCTATAACCTATTATCTGTAATTAAAGGAAGATATAAATCTCCTGTTTTGACATATGGCACATCATTGATAAAAATCTTTGTTTTGTCAGTAATCATTATTCCTTCCAAATCAGTATTTTCACGCGCGGTTGTGCCTTCGGCGCTCCGCAATTTTATTGTATTACCGACGCTACCCCCAAGAAGACGACCATAATTGTCGTCTTCGATGCTAGAAACATTAGCATAATGCCTACCAACAGAACCACGAACCAACGGGTGCCAACCAGTCATCCTGTTCAAATAAATACCCATTGCACCGTATGCTTCATCTGAGAATTTTCTACCTGTTTTAGTCTCAACATAGGAGACAAATTCATTAAAAAAATTCTCGTCTTGATTGTTTAAAGAAAGATGTATGTCTTTTCTAAAATTAGGATTCGCATACCAGTTATTATATAATATGTCAATATCTTTACCAGATATTCTTATTGCTTTCCCAGTTCCATCTAATTGTTTGTGTACTGTTTCAAAAATAGCATTTTGTTCATCACGATTACTCCCAAAAGAAAAAGGATACGAATCGTTAACATTTGTATCTTTATTTATATTAAACACTAGTGCTTTAACAAGAGGAGAATCTTGAATATTAGAAACGATTAACTGAGCATGATCATTGCCATCCAAACCATTAGACATGATGATTGAACCAACAACATGATGATACATCTTATTTAAGATGTTTCTGTTGTTTTCATCTAAGTTATATTGTGGTAATGTACCTTTATTTGCATCATAAATCGTAGTTATAGCCACGCCTTGTGTTTCATGAAGTTCTTTTAATTCTTGAACATAATCTTTTACTGGTCCTTCCCATAAATAAAAATCTTGTTTCTTCGTAAAATCATCCGACATTTTATCACCTTTTTTGATTAAATTTAAAAAAGTTAGAGGGCACTTCCCCGCCCTAAAGGGTTAACCTTCGGTTAACTTTTTAGCTAACGCTAAAAAGCGAGGATTCTTCCAATCTAACTTTAGCAAATTAGTGAGGGAAAACATCTGAAGTCTAAAGGCGACATTTTTTTGCTTAACGCAAAAAAATTGAGAATTTCTTCCACTCGTAATTTAAGTTAAGTTACACTAAAAAAGACAAACCCATATTTAAAACTTTCGACTAATTATCACTATTGAGTAAATGCGGGTTCGAGCTCGCACTTTTCAGAACATAAAGACCAGATTTTTATACCAATAAACACCAAACCCTTGTAATCAAGAAAGTTACCTTCAGTGACAAATTTTTAATATAGAAGTCTTAATTATACAAAATTTCTAGGCAATATACAAAAAAGTATATTGGCAAAATCTATACTTGAATGTATAGTGAAAACAGCTTAAAATATACTTCATATACCTAAAAAAAGGAATTGAAAAAAATTGAGAAATTATATATCTAGGTTTTTTACTTTGTATGCGTTCTCTTCAATGAATTGTCGTCTTGGCTCGACTTCTGAGCCCATTAACATTGAAAATACTCTATCTGCCTCTACTGCGTCATCTATTTTTATTTTTTTTAAAACGCGGTGTTCAGGGTCCATTGTTGTGTCCCATAATTGGTCAGGGTTCATTTCTCCTAGGCCTTTATATCTTTGTATACTGACTCCTTTTGTATCTTCTAATGTTTTTAAAAGTTCTTCTTTTCCTTTTTCATCTCTAATATAGGTTTTTTGATTTCCTTTTTTGATGAGATATAATGGAGGTTGTGCAACATATACATAACCTTCATCTATTAGTTGTTTCATATATCTGAAGAAGAATGTTAGTATCAGTGTTGTTATGTGGCTTCCATCTACATCTGAGTCCGTCATTATTATTATTTTGTGGTATCTTGCTTTTTCTATATTGAATTCGCTTCCAATGCCTGTTCCTATTGCTGTTATCATGGTTGATATTTCGTTTGACGATATTATTTTGTCAAGTCTTGCTTTTTCTACGTTTAGTATTTTTCCTTTTAGAGGGAGTATTGCTTGGAATTCTTTGTTTCTTCCTTGTTTTGCGCTTCCTCCTGCGCTGTCTCCTTCTACTATGTATATCTCTGATTTTGAGGGGTCTTTCTCTGAGCAATCTGCGAGTTTTCCTGGTAGCGTGGTGCTCTCAAGTATTGATTTTCTTCTTGTGAGGTCTCGTGCGCGTCTTGCTGCCTCTCTTGCTCTTGCAGCACTTTGTACTTTGTCTATTATTTTTTTGGCTTCGCTTGGATTTTCTTCAAGATATGTGTTGAGTCCTCCGCTAACTAGGCTATCCACTATTCCTTTTACTTCACTATTGCCTAGTTTTGTTTTGGTTTGTCCTTCAAATTGTGGTTCTGGAACTTTAACTGAAATTATGCAAGTTAATCCTTCGTGTACATCATCACTTGAGAATCTTGAGTCTTTTTCTTTTAGTAATTTGTTTTGTTCTGCGTAGTTGTTTATTGTTCTTGTGAGTGCTGTTTTAAATCCTGATACGTGTGTTCCTCCTTCATGTGTATTTATGTTGTTTACGAAGCTAAATACTGCATCTGAATAGGAGTCATTGTATTGCATACATATTTCTGCTGTGACTCCTTCTTTCTCGTTTGTGAAATATATTGTTTTTGTAATTGTGTTTTTATTTTTGTTTAGGTGTTCGACGAAGCTCACTATTCCTCCTTCGTAGTAGAATTCTGATTCTTTTTTTGTTGCTTCGCGTTCGTCTTTGAAATTTATTGTTATTCCTTTATTTAAGAATGCAAGTTCTCTAAGTCTGTTTTGTACAAGACTTGAATCGTAATCTAGTGTTTCGAATATTTCAGGGTCTGCCCAGAATCTAATTATTGTTCCTTTTTTTGTTGTGTGTCCTTTCTCAGTGAGTTTGATTTTTGTGATTCCTCGCTCAAATGATATGTAGTGTTCTTTTTCTTCTCTGTATACTGTTGCCTCTACTTTTGTTGAAAGTGCGTTTACGACGCTAACACCTACTCCGTGAAGTCCTCCTGATACTTTGTAGTTGTCTTTGTCAAATTTTCCTCCCGCATGTAGTTTTGTCATGACGAGTTCAACGCCAGGCATCCCCGTTTCTTTATGCATGCTAACGGGTATTCCTCGTCCGTTATCTTCTACTGATACTGAGTTATCATCGTGTATTATCACTTTTATTTTATCGCAGTGTCCTGCCATAGCTTCATCTATTGAGTTGTCTACGACTTCTTGTATCATGTGATGTAGGCCTCTTGGGCCTGTGCTACCTATGTACATTCCCGGTCTTTTTCTAACTGCTTCAAGTCCTTCTAATACTTTTATATTTTGAGAATCATAATTGCTTTTATTTTCATCACTCATTCTAAGTTTCCTCGCCCTTGTTTTTTTGAAATTTTTATTAAAAATTTTACTATTTATTTTGTAATTTTTCTATAATTTTACAATTAATTTTTATTCCCCTAAAAATGTTTAAATTATATTATTTAATAACTTGTTTTTATTTATAAACCTTATGTTTAATTCGTCGCGAAGAAAGTGTTTTTTTAGTTTAATTTATGTGTTTTTTATTTTTGCTATATTTTACTTTGAGAATTGTCAGCATTGTTGTTCCTATCGCGCCCACTAAAAAGCTTATTGTTATTACTATGTCTTTTATTAACAGCCCGTAAATTAACCAAATATATGTTCCTACTAAAAAGATTATTACAAATGTGAAGCTTATATCTTCTGCGCTTTTTCTTTTGTATAATTTGTATGCTTGAATTATATGACCAAGACTCATAATTACTCCCACAATTAGCACTAATACTGCGAATATATCGATTATCATTTTCTTGTTTACATTTTTATTTATTGTTTTCATTTATAAAGCTTGTGTTTGACTATTTTAAGAAAGATCAATTTTTATGTTGACGCCCACATTATTTTATTTGAATTGTTTTTTTTAACAAAAATTGCTATGAATTTAGTTTTTAAAACGATCAAAAAGAATTAAGAAAAGTTAAAAAGAATTAATAAGAAATAACAACATCTAATATGTGTTATTTATTTGTTTTTTCTTGCATATGTTTTTTCAAATGTTAAATCCCATACATCGAATACTAGCATATTTTTTTCGTTTGGAATGCCGAGTAGAACTTTTGCTGCTTTTCCTGCAATTATTCCTGCTGCTGTGTGTACTGTTGCAGCCATTATTCCTTCATCTCTAACTCTTTTATTTTTTACGTATTCAGATATCTCGTTAAGGGTTGTTCCTTGATCTATTACGAATATTTGTCCTTCGCTTCCAGATACATAGCAATATATCATTGGTATTTTTTTCTTTGAGCAATATTTATCTATTATTAAGGATACTTCGAAATCATTGGTGCAATCTATAACTAAGTCCGAGTCTAGCAAATATGCATTTATATCTGTAAGTTCCTCGTGGAATGCTTTAATAGATACTGCATCATTTATTGCATCTAGTCTTTTTTTTGCTTGTTTTGCTTTGAATTTATTTATATCTTCTTGCAAGAAAATAGTTGTTTGTTGTATTTCTTCTTCAAGTATTCTGCCTTTATCAATGAGTCTAACACCTATTCCTGATCTTACAAGTAAGTCTGCAACGATTGAGCCTACTCCTGCAAGTCCTACAACTGAGACAGTTTTAGCTCTCATCTCTTGTGCGCGCTCACCTATTTGTTTTACAAGTTCATGTTTAGAGTATCTGTTATTTTTTTTGGATGCCATTATATAAATTAGTAGTATATAGGTTTTATTTAAATATTTCGAGTTATTTTTTTAGACGACAATTGCTTTTTTTTCGTCTTAAGATTTAATTTTAGATTTTTAACTTAGAATCACTCAAAATAACTTGGACTAAATCAAGATAACTTGAACTAAATCAAAATAACTTAGAATCACTCAAAATAACTTGGACTAAATCAAGATAACTTGAAAAATGGACCTTATAGAAATCTTATTAAAATTTTAATAATAATACTATCTTGCCTAAGTCTCAGATCAAACATCTGTGGTGTGTAGGGCTCGGCTCAAATATCTAAATAATATGGGGACTGAGAATAGCATCATTAAGATTTCATTGGTTCGAAAAGGATTTCTATGAGGCCGAAAAATGAAAATATTTATAAAATTTTGTTGTGCTCTTTTGTTTTATGAATGTTAAAATTTGGTTTTTGTGTAATTTTTTAAGTTTTGTAGATTCGTATTTAGTGAGAATTATTTCTATTATTATTTAGACATGTTCCCTAAAAATTTATTAAGGGGAACTTGATTTCGTGAGTAATAATAGATTTGATTTTTGATTTATAATGATTTGAGGGGTTTTATTTATGGCAGAAAAGTATAATTTTAAAAAAATTGAAGGTGATGTTTTAGATCTTTGGAGAGATAAAAGAGTTTTAGATAGTATTCGTAAAAAAAATAAAAGTAAAGAAAAATTTTATTTTTTGCAAGGTCCGCCTTATACTTCTGGTCGTTTGCATATGGGTCATGGTTGGAATCATGCACTAAAAGATGCTGTTTTGCGTTATAAGCGTATGTGTGGTTTTGATGTTTGGGATCGTGCTGGTTATGATATGCATGGTTTGCCTACTGAGCTTAAGGTTATGAGAGAACTTAATATGAAGTTCAAAGAAGATATTTTAAAATTTGGTCTTAAAAAATTTAATAAGCGTTGTCGTGATTATTCCGTTGAGATGATGAAACATATGGATAGAGATCTTGAAGCTATGGGTATTACTCTTGATTTTTCTGATTCCTATCAGCCTGTTAAAAATGAGTTTATTGAGGGGCAGTGGGAAGTTGTAAAGCGAGCTGATAAAAACGGGCGATTATATTTAGGTGAGCGTACGCTTTCTTGGTGTCCTGATTGTGCCTCTGCACTTGCTAAGCATGAGCAAGAATATGAGACTGTAAGTGATGATTCTATTTTTGTTAAAATGCAAGTTAAAGGAAAGGATAATGAGTTTCTTGTTATTTGGACTACTACGCCTTGGACAATTCCTTTTAATCTTGCTGTCATGGTTAATCCTGAACTTGAATATCAGAGATGTAAGATTTTGAGTGGCTCATTTAAAGGCGATGTATGGGTTGTTGCAAAGCAGCTTGCTGGTGTTTTTATTAATGGTGTTGCTAATGCGGAGTATGAAGTTTTAGAAGAATTTTTAGGTGATAAGCTTGAAGGTGTTAATTATATTCATCCTTTTAGTTCTGATTATTCTGTTTATAATGATATTTCTTCAAGTAAACTTCATAGTGTTCTTTTGAGTACTGAATATGTTGATACTAGTGCAGGTACTGGACTTGTTCATTGCGCGCCAGGGTGCGGTCCTGAGGATTATGAAATTGGTTATCGTAATGGTTTACCTCCGTTTAATAATATTGATGAGCATGGTGAGTTTCCTGATGTAATGGGTCCGTTTAAGGGGCTTGTTGCTAAGAGAGATGACGTTAAATTTATTGATGCTTTAATTAAGCGCGAAGTTCTTATTGCTCAAACTAAAGTTGATCACGAGTATGCTCATTGTTGGCGTCATAAGAGTCCCGTTATTTTCAGAACTACGAAGCAGTGGTTTTTTAAAATTGAAGATTTGAAAAATGTGATTGTTGAAAAAAATAAAAATATTAATTGGGTGCCTAAATCGGCGAGTTCTCAATTTGATGCGTGGATTAGTAATTTGAGAGATAATTCTATTACTAAGCAGCGTTATTGGGGTACTCCTGCACCTATTTGGGTGAATGTTGATGATGAATCTGATTATATTGTCATTGGTAGTCGTAAAGACTTGGAAGATTTTGGTTGCGTGGTTCCCGAAGATTTACATAAGCCTTTTATTGATGATGTCGTAATTGAGAGAGATGGGAAGACTTATAGGCGTATTCCTGATGTACTTGATGTTTGGCTTGATTCTGGTACTGTTGCGTGGAATTGTCTTTATAATAAGCCTGAGCTACTTGAGAGGTGGTATCCTGTTGATTGTGTTCTTGAGGGTAAAGAGCAGATTCGTTTATGGTTTTATATGCTAGCAATTTCGCATGAACTTATGAATTTTAAAGATGTTCCTTTTAAGAATGTTTATTGTCATGGTATGCTTAATGCTGTTGATGGTGTAAAGATGTCTAAATCATTAGGTAATATTATTTCTCCTTATGAAATTAGCGATAAATATGGTACTGATACTATGCGTTTTTATTTATCCTCTATTAGTGCTGGGCAGAATATCTCTTTTTCGTGGGATGATATTCAGCAAAAATATAGAACGTTGAATGTTTTGTGGAATATTCATAATTATTTTGTGGATTTTGTTGTTAATGAAAATATTGATTTGAAGTCTGTTTTATCTGATGAGTCTTTAGTGTTTGAGGTGGAAGATAAGTTTCTTTTAAGTTTGCTTAATTCTTGTAAAAGGGATGTGAGTGTTTTACTTGATAGTTATGAACTTGATAAGGCGTGTAATTTAATTAATGATTTTATTTTGACTTTTAGTCGTGATTTTATTAAGATGGTTCGTGATCGTAGTGTTTCTGGGTCAGAGACTGAAAAGCAAGGGTTGGCTAAAGTTTTATTTTTGGCTTTGAGAGATGTTTTGGTTATGTCTAGTTTGTTTGCGCCATTTACTTGTGAGAAAATTTATCAGAATGTTAAATCTGAGTTTAATGTTTTATCTGAAGTCTCTGTGAGTCATGAGTCCTGGATTGTTGTTGATGAAGATTTAATTAATGAAAAACTTGTTGAAGATTTTAAAGTTGCAATGCATATTATTACAGGCATTCTTGGTGCTCGTGAGCTTGCAGGGCTTGGTGTTAGGTGGCCAGTAGTTAAGGCTTTTATTGTATCTGAATCTTCTTTTAATTTGGATAAATCAGTCATTGATGTTATTTGTGCGCAAACTAATGTGAAAGCGCTTGAGTTTAAATCTGATTTTGAGTATGATTTTGATGTAAAGCCTAATTTTAAGGCGCTAGGTTCCTTGTTTGGCGAGAGGACTGGTGATGCCGCTGGTTTTATTAATAAAAATAAATCTAGTATCAGCGAGGCCGTTAAAGCAGGTAAGTCATCAGTAGTAGTTTTGGATAAAGATGTTTTGGTTAAGGATTTTTTGGTTGTTGAAAGAAGTGTGTCTAAACCTTTTTTTGCAAGTGATACTCCTTCAGGTAATGTTATTATTGATTCGACTAGGACTGAGTTGCTTGATTGTGAGGGTTTTGCTCGCGAGATTGTTCGCAGAGTTCAAGATATGCGTAAAAAGAATAATTTTACGAAAGTTGAGCGTATTGATTTAGTTGTGGGTGTCCCTCATGATTTGTCTGGTTTAATTGATGAGCATAAAAATTATGTGTCTTTTAAGGTTGGTGCGAGTTCGCTTACATTTTTATCTGGTGAAGTGGATAAATTTGAATTCTTTGAGTCATTTAAGATTAAAGGTAAAGAGTTCATTGTGAGTTTTAGAAAGGTTTAATTATTTTAATTTTAATTTTTTATTTTTTGTATGTGGTGAAATATGGATATTACTATTTATTTGGATAAAAGCGTTGAAGAGAATGCTCAGATTTATTTTGAACAGGCAAAAAAAGCGAGGCGTAAACTTGAAGGTGCTTATCGTGCTATTGAAGTTACGAAGAAGAAGCTTTTACGTGAGGAGAAGAGTCATTCGAAGAGTGTTGCTTTAACTGAATCTTTGGTGAAAGAGAGGTCTCGTAGGAAGTCTTGGTTTGAGAAGTTTAGATGGTTTATTAGTAGTGATGGCATTCTTATTATTGGTGGTCGTGATGCATCATCTAATGAGCTTGTTATAAAAAAGCATATGGATTCGTGGAATGTTGTTTTTCACACTGAAGCACCAGGGAGTCCTTTTGTTGTTGTTAAAAATGAAAAAGATGAAATTATTCCTGAATCAACTAAATTTGAAGCCGCGATTTTTACTGCGACTAACACTAGGGCGTGGGATTTGAATATTAAAAGTGTTGATGTTTTTGAGGTTATGCCTGACCAAATAACTAAGGAGGCTAAGTCTGGAGAGTTTGTTAGTAAGGGTTCTTTTATGATTTATGGTGTGCGTAAACATTATTCTGTATCTGTTGAGCTCGCTGTTGGTTATTTTTTAAAAGATGATTTTAAAGTTATTATGAGTGGTCCTTTAAGTGCTGTTTCAAAAAAATGTAAGGAATTTGTTTTATTAAAGCAGGGAACTATTAAAAAAGGTGATATGGCGAAGAAGCTTATGAATAAATTTGGTTTGGTAACTAATGATGATTTATTATCTGTGCTTCCTGCTGGTAGATTTGATTTTTCTAAAAAATAATTCTTTTTTTTTATTTCTGTGTTTATTATGTATGATATATTAAATCAGCAACAGATTAAATCAATACTTCTTCAATATGCTAATTCATAGTAACTTATTACTTTTTTTAACAAGAGTTCATTAAGAATTGGGTTTTAAGACTCATTAGTTTATTCATTAAAAAGAATCATTAAAGAAAAATTATTTAAAAAAAATTATTAAACTTATTAAAGAATAAATTAAAAGAAAAAATATAAAAAAATTATTTATGCTTCTGCTGCGACATATGTTACGGTCACTGAGTCGCCTGCTGATGCAGCGGTCGGTATTACTATTTCAAAATGTGAGAGTATACTGTTATCTGTTCCGTGCGCAGTTAAATTTGTGCATGCTGAGACTTCGCCTGCTCCTGAACCTGCAGTTGTTAGTGATGTGTATGTTGCTGCACCTAATGTTCCTGCACATCCAGCGCCATATCCTACGCCTCCATCTTCAAATCTATAGAGTAAATCTGAATCTGTGCTTCCTGTATCAAGGAATGTTCCTGTATTAATTGTTCCTACTTTATCAACATACATCGTAACAACTGCATCAAGATTACCGTTGTTTCTAACTGCAATTCCTCCAGCAACAGTGCCATCACATCTTGATGTATTCTCAGTATTATCTGAATTAACTGTAATTCCTGCCGAATTATCTCCAAGTTCGCATGTTCCAAAATCTATTGTGTTCCTGTCAATTGTAGTAATTTGCAAAGTTTGATTAATTTCAAAAGTGACTGTTCCAGTATCAGTTATTTGATATCCTGTTGGTGTTGTCATAGCACCTAATCTATTTAAGCTTATGAATGTACCTCCTAGAGATACCACTATTGCTGCTAGAAGCATTACCGCTAAAGTTTTATTTGAAACGCTCATTTTATTTTATTCCTCCGAATTTTCTTTATTTATTATATCTAAACTTATTTTTCCACTCGATGCATATTCTTGTGGTTCTTTTGCTATATTCAAGGATATTGTGCCTGTTGTTGAATCTTTTTGTTCTAATTCATTCAAGGTTTGGTTTGGTAAATTATTTGTTATTAAGAACGTACCTAGTATTGATATTATTATAACAACTATTGCTAGAATAAATAACATCTTATTAATTTTTTTTGAATTCATTGTTTTCAAATCCTCAAACGACCTAAATATGTCATTTAGTTCTTTTATTAAATCTATTAGTATTTAAATGTTTCGGCTCTAATTTTTTATTTCATAGTCGTACAAATTAGTTATCTCTTTTAAGTTAATATCTTTTTTTTAATATTCTTGCGCAGTATATGTTATTATTATCTCAGCGTTGCCTATGCTTACATCTTCAGGTATTGCTATCTCGAAATTTGTTATAATGCTATTATTTTCTCCCCTGCCTGCAGCTTCTAATCGCTCACATACATCAAAATCTTGGTTTGTTTGATTTATTAGTGTATATTCTTGAGGACCTAAATTTTCTGTGCATCCTCCTTTGTTGCCTGCTCTGCCGTAGTTTGCTATTTTATATGCTATTTGTGATGTATTTGTGGGGGTTTGGAGAAATGTTCCTCCACTTCCCGCACCCACATCATTTGTTTTCATTGTTATTCTTGCAGGTATATTGCCGTTATTTCTAACAGATATATTTGATTGAGTAAAATATTCGCATGATTCCTCTGTATCTTTTAGGCCGTCAGAAGTTATGTTAAATGAGTGTCCAAGTAATTTGCATTGGCCAAAATCTATAAAGGGTCCATCAATTGTGGTAATTGATACTGATTGATCTATTTCAAGAAGTATAAATCCTTGATCATACACGCTCTTCCCTGTCGTTGTTATTGCATTTAATTTATTTATATTTATCAAAATACTGGATATTGAGACTGCTAAAGTTATTATAAGCATTAAAGTTAATAATTTATTTGATACATTCATTAAATTTCCTCATCTTGTTGATCAGTTTTTTATTTCTAGTTGTATTTGTCCTGCAGAAGATGTTATTTGTGGCCCGTCTTGTATTTCTAGTTTTATCGTTCCTGTCGTTGAATCAATTTGAGGCGCATCATTTGTTGTTTGCGTCATTGTTGATGTTTCGAAAAACATTGTTGCAACACCTAGCAAAGATATGAGTATTGTGAGTATTGCCAGTATAAATACAGTTTCATTTGATATGTCTTTTTTCATTTTGTGCGCCCTCATTATGTTTATTTTCTTATTTACGTTTAAAAATTACTTTTTGTTTTTTATAAAGTTTTCTGTTTTCAAGTGGTGAAATTTTAACTTTGCAATAAGAACTTATGTTTTAGAATTAAATTATTTTAAAAAAAAAATTATTTTTTGTGTTCTTTGACTACTTCTATGATTTTTGCTATGTTTTCTTTTGTAACTGTTAATGCATAGCCTTGAAGTATTACTTTTAGCTCATCATTTGTTTGAGGTAGTAAATCTATTACTTTTGCTATGTGTTCTTCTTTGAGTCTTGGTATATCTAGAGCATTTAATTTCTTTGAGAGTTCTTTTGCCGCTGTTTTTGATAGTGGTTTGAATTGATTTATGTAGTCCATTGTTTTTCCTGCCCTAAAGCTTGGTTCGCCGTCTCTTTTTTGAATTGCTGCAAGTTCTGTTTTGAGTTCTGCAAGAGTTATTGGTTCTTTTCCCACTATTTCTATGTTAGACATTTTTTCACCTCAAAGTTTTTTCATGTGTACTGGGTGCACTATTAGTTTTTTTTCTTTATTAAAATCTTTTATAAGTACTTCGTAACATGATCCTTTTTTTGATTTTATTACACCTGATTTGCCAACGAATCTAGGACAATATGTTCCTTTGAATACTGCTGGCTCGTATCTTAATGCGACTTTATCTCCTTCCTCGAATTTTGCAAGATAATCTCTTAGACTTACTTTTCCTTTTTGCCTGTGTTTTTTTGTGAGTAGTGTTGATTTTCCTCGTCTAACTCCGCCTTTTCTTACCATTATGAATCACCTATTATTTTTTCTTTCCGCCTTCTGCTTTTGGAGCAAGTTTTGTAATTATTTGATCAGGTATTTTTGCATCCTCAAGTGCTTTTTTTATTTGTTCTGGCGATTTTTTCTCGTTTTGTGCAATTATTTTTTTAGCTTGTGCCTCATACATTGCTCTTTTCTCTTCGAGTTCTTTTTGTAGTTTTAGTCTCTCAGCATCTATTTCTTTTTGTTCTTCCGCTGTGATTTCTGTTTTTTCCGCTGTGATTTCTGCATCAAATTTGCCATCATTTACAAGTTTTATTGCTTTATCTGCTGTAACTTCTTCTATTTTAACGCCGAGAGATCTGCATGAGCCTATTATTTCTTTTACTTTTTCTTTGAGTGTTTTTCCTGATAGTGCATCTTCTTTCATTTTTGCAATTTTTATTATTTGCTCTATTTTAAGATCTGCCACTAATTCTTTGTCAGGTTTTCCTGATCCTTTTTGTACGCCTGCTTCTTTTTTTATGAGTGCTGACGCAGGAGGAGTACCTATTGATATCGTGTATGCTTTTGTTTTATCATCTACAGCGACTGTTACTGGAACTTGCATTCCTTTGTAGTCTGCTGTTTTTTTATTTATATCTGCGACTACTGCGCCTATATTTACACCTAATGGTCCTAGTGCGGGTCCAAGTGGTGGTGCTGCTGTTGCTTTTCCGCCTTCTATTAATACTTCAACTGAACTTGTTGCCATTATTATTCCTCGTTATAGTAAAAAGATTTTTTTCTTGTTTACAACCGAAATAAACTTTGATTTATAAAACTTTGCTCTGTGCAGTCTGTGACTAAACTAATTTTTAATGTATTGTGAGCAACATCATTAAACAAATGGTTTGACGAAGTTCCACACACTATGTTAATTATTTGTTTCTTGCAAGGATATTAAAAAAAAAAAAAAAAAAAAAAAAAAAACGAATTACCAACTAATGTAGTGCTTGCGTAGTTGACTTGTATTTTGTATACAAAAGTTTTTAAAATACATTCTTTTAGTTTTTTAATCATTAACTAAGCAAAAATATTAAATAATAGTTATTTTATAGTATTTGTATTGTTTGTATTATTTAGAGTTATTTAGAATTATATTTATTTCAATATGAGAGGGTGAGTTTAATTATATTTAATAAAAAAGGGGCGACGTTTTTTACGATTGATACTTTAATTGCTGGTTTAATTATCTTAGTCACAATTATTTTAGTTTTGTCTATTTTTACAAGTAAGCCTGTTGTTGAGGATACTTATCATGATTTGAATAATTATGTTACTTTTTTGGCTAGCACTACTATGCGTGATGTCAGAGATAATTATCAGTTTGCATATAATGCTGCATTTGAAGATGATTTAGATTTATTTGTTTATCAGAAGGTTTATAAATTATATCTTGAGGGGGATGTGTCTGAGGCTCATAGTTTAATTGCTAATTTGACTGGTTTTGTTGTTCCTCATCATCTTGGTTTTAGTTATACTGTTGGGGATTTTGAGGTTTTTTCGAGGAATGAGGATTTGCTTGATTTTGCTAAAACTAGTTTGACTAGTCGTTTGTTGACTTTTTATTTTAATGAGTCTGATTTTACAACTAGTCTTACTACTACGAATATTACTATTTGGACTTGATGATTATGGATTTTATGAATAATAAAAAAGGGATTGTGTTTACTATTTTAGCGTTAGTTATTAGTTCGTTTATTTTGATTATGTTTTTTTATATGATTGAGTTGCCGTCTGATCATAGTGTTGAGGTTACTCGTATGAAGGTTCGTACTGTGAATAATTTTTTAGGTCAGGCTGATGATTTAATTAGAACTCAGGCAGTTATTAGTTCTCGTCAGTCTATTAATCATATGCTTAGAGAAATGTATTCTGATTCTGATTTCCTTGCAAATTTTGATGATGAATTTGTTAACTGTCTTGAGAGCGGCGAATTTGATGGAGGCACGACTTGTGGTCCTTTTTCTAATTTGAAAGAGTTAATTGAGGATAATTTGAGTTCTTTTTTAAGTGAGAATGTTGGTTTGAATGCGGATTTTCTTATTTCTGATATTTCTTTAAATCAATCTATGCCTTGGGCTCTTGATTTGTTTTTTTCTGTGAATATTGTAATTGAAGATGATTTGTTTTTTTGGAATATTACTGAGAATATTAGTGAGCAGATTAGTGTTCTTGGGTTTAAAGATCCTGCCCAAGTTGTTGTTGACTCATCAATGTCAAGCCATAAACCTAATAATTTTGTAGATATTCCTGAAATTAAAATGAATAAGCTCTATAGGAATTTGAGTGGTGATTGGCTTGAGAGTCCGTCTACTCTAAGTGGTTTGACTAGGTCCGGTTCTTATTTTGAATCATCTGATTATGGTGTTTCTTTTCTTGATAGGCTTCGTGGTAATTTCACGACGTCTGATCTTGGCATTGTTTCAGTTTATCCGGTTATTTACGTTGGAAACTCCCCTTTCAGGAGTGGTGCGAGTAGCCTTGATTGGCAGTATTGGCAAGATGATAATAATAATTTTGGAGGAGACAGCTTTGGTAATTATAGTTTTACTGATCCTAATCAAATAACTGAAATGTTAGATATTCTTCAAATTTGGAATTTAACTAATGAGCGCACTATTCATGATGCGCGTATTCCTGTGGATTTAGCTAATGCGGCTAATATGTCAGATTCTTCTTATTTCTTTTCTGATTGAGTAAGTTTTTGTTTTTTTGTGTTTTGTTTTTTGCTAGTTGTTAATTAAGTTTTCTGTTTTTTTGGTTGGAATAATTATTATTTTTATTATAAGTTAATTTATTTTTTGAAGAAAATTTTTTAGAAGAGTTAATATTTGATTAGTTTTCCGTCTGCTTTCAGTATTGGGTTTTTGAATACTTGATCTAGGTGTATGAATGTTTTTATGTCTCCTCCAAACCATGAATTGCTTCCTATTGCGATGTGGGCTGTGTTGTATACTTTTTCATCTATTATTGTTGAGCCTATTATTTTTGCTTTTTTGTTGAGTCCTATCCCTAGTTCCCCTATTTTCCAGATGTTTTCTGGTTTTTTTGCTTTTCTTTTTGCCCAGTTTAGGGTTTCTAGTAGTTGTCTTGCCTCGTAGGTATTATTTATTGATTTTATTGAGCCTTTTTCAATTTCTAATTTCACGGGGTTTTTTAATAGTATTGTCTTGTTTTTTAATCGTATACTTCCATCTATGTACACTGTGCCGTTAACGCCTCCTTTTGCAGGGGCGATGTATGCTTCGCTGCCTGGCAGGTTTCCTCCTGTTCCAGGTTCTGTGTATATTCCTGTTGCTTGTTTTCCTGGCATGCCTTGAACATTAAATGTTAGATTTGTACCTAGTTTTGTTGTAATATTTATTTCTTTTGCATCGTCTAGTGTTTTTGTTAATTTTTTTGTTTTTTTAGCGATGTGTTTATAGTCTATATCTAAGCAATCTATAAAGAATCCTAGTTTGTTATTATTTATGCTTCCAAGACTGCTTGAGGATATAAATCTGTGTTCTCTTTGATTGTTAAATGCTCTGAAGCTAAGGCCTACAGGGCCTAAATTTCCAATTCTGTTTGATATATTAACGATTATTATGCTTTTTTTGGGGAGTTTCATAAGTTTGTTTATAACTATTGTATCTGCGCTTTCGCCTCTTGTTTTAAAATTTTGATATATTGTCTCGTAATTTAGTCCCATGTCCTCTGCTGCAAGTGAATATGCGTTTGTAATTATTGGAGATATTAAGTTTTCTTCTCGTCCTTTGTCTCCTATTATTAAGATTTTTTCATCTGTTGCATTAAGATTGTTGTTTAATATGTTTTTGAATATGTCTAAGTTTATTTTATCTCTGAATTTTGCTTGGTTCACTACCTCTTTTATTTTTGATTTATTCATTTATATTTATTTTTTGAAATGTTTTTTTAAACTTTTCTATTTGTGAAGTCAGCATAATGTCTTGAAATTTTTATTTTTTAGTTAACTTCTTTATTTATTGGTGCTTCAAAGTCAAAGAAATGTATGTAAACGCTAATCCAGACCTAAATGTCTGGACTTGTTCACGTTTACTTATCTATACAAAGTCTTGTCCAGAATAATACAAATAAGTATATTGCGCAAACCAATCGAAACTGACTTGTATGTTGAACCGAGTCTATCAAATCCCTTGTTTAATTTGAGTGGTTTGCTAGGCAGTATACAAAATATAGACGTTCTGGACAAGATCCTATACAAATAAATCTATGATTTGTTTTTCCAAGAATTAATTTGAATTTTTGTTATTTCTAGGACACAACTAAATCATTATGATTTTGTGTGTGGAAAAAATATCAAAATATTTTATTGCGTCAAAAACCGTTCAACAAAACCTATGCCTCCTCGCCCTAAAGGGTCAAGGTTTTACGGTTTTTGCGTGTAAGGGATTTTTTTCGCTATTAATTTATGTGAGAATTTGTTATTTGAGAAATTATAAAAAAAAGAATAAAAAAAAGAATAAAAAAAGAATTATTTTTTGTTTTCTTTTTTATCTGTGTCGTCTTTTGTTTTTGGAGTTTTATCGTCAGCTTTTGTTTTAGTAGTTTCTTTGACGGCGTCTTTAGCATCTGCAACTTTTACGTCTTCTTTTTCTTTTGTTTCTTCAGTTGTATTTTCTTGTTTGTCGTCTTGTTTTAGTTTTGCTGCGAGTTTGTCTTTGAAACTTGTTGGTTTATCTGTTTTTTCTGTTTGTACTTTATGTACTTTGTATTGGTGTCCTTCAAGTTCTACTGTAACTAAGTCTCCTTGTTTTATTGCTTTTACTGTTATTTTTCCAGGTGGATTTCTTATTCCTCTTGCCCAGACTTGTTCATTTAGCACATTTCCCAGTTTCACATTTTCTGTTTTCATGTGTTTTGCTATGTATTTTTTTATACAGCTCATTGCTCTTTTTGCTCTGTAGTATTTTGGTACTTTTACAAAGTCTGCTCTTAGTGGAATTGTGTATGTTCTCTCTATTGTGTTAGTCGCCATTTTTTATCCTCATACTTTAATATTTGATCGTCTCCAACTTCTTTTTACGAAGGTGTGACGTCCAGGGTGTAATTTTCTTCCTTGGCCATTTATTTTTGGAACTACCCAGAATGGTGCCCATCTTGTCATTCGCCCATGTTTTACTAATTTTTTCTTTTTTGATAAATGTATGAATTTAGACATCTTATTTTGCCTCCTCTCTTGCAGTTATTGCTTCTTTTGATGCATCTATTATTAGTTTTGTTGCTTTGTTTGTTATTACTCTGCCTTTGTGCACTCCTTTTTCTTCTTGTTTCACGAGGCCTGCTGATTCTAATTGTTGTAGTACTTTTCTAAGTATGTTTGATGATCCTTTAGCAAATTTTTCTGGGGCAACACCTTTATTTTTTCGTGTGCCATATTTTACACTTAGTTTTGATACGCCTACTGGGCCAAGTTTTTGTACACTCATAAGAACTGCTGCAGCTCTAATTTGCCACCAGTCATCTCTTAGAGGAGGTCTTTGTTTTCCGTGTCCTGTTTTTACATAGGATGCCCATTCAGGAGGATTCACACTATCTTTTAGTTTTATTGCTAATTTTTCTATAATATCATTATTATTTGCTACTTTCATTCATTTGCACCTTTTTTGTTAATTTATCTTGTCCTTTTATTTTAATTGCAAATCTCTAAACCTTAGCTTAGAAATGCTATTTATTTTAAAAAGCTTATGGTTATTTAGTGACGGTTATACAAAGCGCGTAATGTTTTGCAAATGGTTTGAATTTTGGCTTTAAGAAACTCAATTTGATTTAACTGCTTAAAATTCATATTGCTTAAAATTTAAAACACTTAATGTCTTAAATGTTAATATTTTGACCATTAAATTTTTTGACCATTAGTTTAATAAACATATCTACATCCATGCAAGTATTGTTTTTGTGTAATAATATATTTTTTTTAGTTCTGTATGTATTTTGGTTTTTTCTTCATTTGTCATCTTTTCGTATAATTCTAGTAATTCGTGGTAATTTTTTTGTGCTGATATTACTTCTGAGAAGCATAATGCTAAATAAGTGTTATGTATTAGTGTTTGTGCTTTATCCATGGTTGTGTTTTTTAAGTCAATTTCTGTTGCTTTAAATGTGAAGTCTTTTTTTGTAAGTTTGGTTGTGTTCATTACGAGCATTCTTGTCTCTTGGATGAATATTAGTAGTTCTTGTTTTGTTATTTGTGTGTTTTTTCTTTCTTTTGGAAACATTGATTGTGCATAAAGTGAAATTCCTTGTCTGAGTGATTCGTTAATTATTAATTTATTTGTTGCTTTTATTATGTCTTCATATGTGAATTCTTTTATTATTTTTAGGGCGATTGATAAGTAGTGACGTGATAGTTTTAACACATATATCATGTCTTTATCTTTTCTTGTGTAGTTATCTTTATTTGAATTATTTATTTTTGTGTATAGTTTATTTAGTTCTTTTAAATATATTATTTTTTGATCCTCTGTAAGTAAAAATTGTTTTCTTTTGTGTCGTGTAAGCCACCAGCCAATCTTTGCAATGAAAGATAATATTTGTTTTCTAAATACTACATATATTACTGCTGTACTTGTTATTAGAACTATTACGAGTGCAAGATATAAAATTAAATTATCTGATTCTTCATCAACTATTAGCCCTGGTGTTTCTATTCTTAAGCAAGGTTCGCATGGACCTCCACAATCAATTCCTTCCTCGCAAACTATTGATCCGTCGGGCATTGTATGGCAGTTTTTTATGCCATCAAAGCATGTTGCGTTTATTTTTTTTTCTTCCTCTTGTTCCCTCTCGCAAGGTTCGCATGGACCGCCACAATCAATTCCCTCTTCCCAAATTGTTGAACCATCAGGTAAGATATGTTCATTTTGTATGCCATCAAAGCATGTTGCTTCGTATTCACATTCATCCCAGAATATTTTTTCATCTTCGCATTTATGTAAATCAATATATTTTCTAAATCGTGTCCCGTTTATGAAACACTCTGACCATGGTTCTGCATCCCATCTGCTTTCACAAATAGCACCTCCTCCTCCGCCTCCAGCGGGGCTTTCTTCTTGTTCTTCCTCACATATTGATTCTATTTTTATAAGATTTGAATCAACACTAAGGCCTCCTTGATCTGTTGCCTCGAAATATATGTAATCTGTCTCGCAATTTTCTTGGGGACTTTTGATTGTTATAATTGAGCTTAATGGCGAGATTGTTATATCTACGTTGAGTATTCCTTCTTGAGCAAAATAATTATATGTGAATGGTTTTGCCCATGCAGGATTTATATCTACATCATCAAAATAATCGTTTAATGCGAAAGGTACTGTTTCTGATCCTTCTGATAATTCAACATTAGGTATTTGTGAGACTAGATAAGGTGGATCGTTTATATCTAGTATGTCTATAGCATATGTTTTGTATTCTGTAAATGGACATGTAGGGTGTGTGTCTTGAGCGCTTATTTCAAATGAATGAGACCCTATTCCTTGTTGAGTTCCATTTATTTTTAAACTGCCATTTGGCATTATGTTAAAATGTAGTCCGTCTTGGTTTAGTACGTATTGATTTATTAGTACTGTGTGATTTCTTGGGTGTGTTGCTTGCACTATGCAGTTTAATTCGTTGTTTTCGATGCTTGTTGATTGGTTTATTTGTAGCGGACAATTTGATAGGTTTATTTGAGGTGGATAATTTAGACAAAATGAGAACATTCCTCCTGTTGCTCTTGCTTGAGTTATTTGTGTTTCATCTTTTTTTAATGTGTTTGTAACTAGTATTAGTTGTAATAATATTATTGTTACAACGAAGAATAATGCAAAATATAACAGATCTTTTCTCATTATTGTTTTTAATCTTTTGAGAAGTATTTAAATATTTTTATAATGTTGATAAATTTATCTTCTAATTGTTAGATTTGTTATTTGTGTTTAATTTTTTTATTTTTTTCTTCTTTTTCAATTTTTATTATACATATTATTGAAATTATAGAAAATATTATGCATAAGTATTGTCCTACTCCAAGACCGTTTATTAGTGTTTGTTCGCGGTAGAAATCTATAAAGAATCGTAGTATGTTGTATAATAGGATGCCCCACCAAAATAGTAGGCCTTGTTTTAGTTTTTTGTATTGTGTGAATATTAAAAGAGATATTCCTACTGCGAAGTTTTTTATTGATTCATATAATTGGTAGGGGTGGCGGCAGCCTTCTGGAGGATTTATAATATGTGTGTTTTGTGAGTAATCTATGCAAATATTGCTTGTTGTGGGTGTGCCCCATAATTCTCCGTTTATGAAGTTTGCTATTCTGCCAAGTCCGAGGAAGATCATTAAAGGTATTATTGTTTGGTCTGCTAGTTCGTAGAATTTTACTTTTCGCTTTCGTGTAAATATCCAGCCTGCGAGCATTGCGCCGATTATTCCGCCGTG
Organism: Candidatus Woesearchaeota archaeon; assembly: GCA_046543095.1. Taxonomy (GTDB): domain Archaea; phylum Nanobdellota; class Nanobdellia; order Woesearchaeales; family 21-14-0-10-32-9; genus 21-14-0-10-32-9. The sequence continues at coordinate 28,435 of JBKHAC010000008.1, forward strand.
TATTGACATGCCTCCTTGCCATACTTTAATTAGTTGAGCAGGATCGGTTAGTATTATTTGTGGGTTGTAGAATACGAAATCTAGTACTCGTGCGCCTATTATGCTTCCTAGCATGAAGTATATCATGTAGGTGTCTAAGTCTTCGTATTTTAAGTGTTTTATTCTTGATTTTTTTATTTGGTGTCTTAAATAGAAATACGCGAATATAAATCCTATGAAGTAAACTAGGCCGTAGTATCTTATTTCTAAGGGGCCGAGTGTTAGTGCTACTGGATTTATGTTGTGCAGGAACATTTTTTTGCTTTGTTTTTGTTTTTATTTATTATTTTGTTTAGGCGTACATTTCTTTTATTTGTGTTTTTAGTGTTTCTTTTGGGACAAATCCTACTATTCTGTTTAGTTCTTTTCCGTCTTTGAATAGTATTATTGTTGGAACTCCTCGAACGCCTAGTTCCATTGCTGTCTCACCTACATTATCTATGTCTGCTTTGGCAAAGTTTATTTCTTTGAGTTCTGTACTTATTTCTTCAAATACAGGTCCTAGCATTTTGCATGGTCCGCACCATTGTGCGTGGAAGTCTACTACTGCGTTTTCTTTTGATATGAATTCTTTTAGTTCTTGTGTGTTTAAATCTTTCATTTTTTTAGTCCCCCTCTTTATTGTTTGTGTTTTTGTTCGTGTTTTTGAGTTCATACTTTTTTTATTTATTTAAAAAAATATTGCTTGTATTATTGGTACAAATATTAATATTATTATAAGTAAAAATATTGTGTTTGTAATTATATTTAATATTTTTGTTGATTTTTTTTCGGGATATTTTTGTTTTAGTGCGATCATGAACATTCGTCCCCCATCTAGTGGTCCTGCTGGGAGTAGGTTCACGAGTCCTATTCCAAAACTTAGCACAAATATTAGGGATATTACGCCTAAGTTATTGTTTAGATTATTTGAGTAGGGGTTGCCCATTAGCCAGAGATATATTGTTTGGAATGTTTTGTTTTTGGCAAGGTTTGTTTTTCCTTCTATCGCGTTATCAAGGTATATTCCCATATATGGTTTTGATTCATTTTGGGGGTCTTGTCCGAGTGTTATATTTTTTTGTCCGTTATTTGTTTGAAAACTTAGTTGGTCTTGTGGTTCGTAGTTTTGTAGTTGTACAATTAAATCGTAGCTTGTTTTTATTTCTTCATCATTTATTTTTGTTATTATTGTTCCTTTTTCTAATTGGTTAATGCCTCTTTGCACTGTGTCATTTTGTCCTTGTATTATTCCGTCTATTTTGACGCCTGCAGGTTCGTATAGTCCGACTGTTATAAATCCTATTCCTATCATTAATATAAATATAAATCCTGCAAGAAGCATATTAGACATAGGTCCTGCTGCATATATTGATAATTGTGTTTTTGCTGGTGCTTTGTTTAGTTTTTTCTCATCTGGTTCGACGAATGCTCCTGGTAGGGGTCCGAACATGACGAAGCCAGAGCTTTTTATTGGTATTTTGTATGCTTTTGATACTACTCCGTGTGCGAATTCGTGTATTGCAACTACTATTAGTAGTGCTATTAGTCCTTCAAATAGAGGTAGTGTGAATGGACTTCCAGGTATGCTTATTCCTGGTAGTACTGGTGCGAACATAGGTGGCGCTGTTGGAATGAATATTAGTTGATACAGTCCTGCAAACATTAATGAGAGCATTGCAGCCATGCCTATGAAGCCTATGTATATTCCAAGTGTTCCTACGGGTTTTATTTGTCTGAAAAATATTAGTGCTACGCATAATGTGAAGAATGATATTATTATTGTTGCGCTTATTATGAGCAATATTGCGTAATTATTTGTTATGTTAAAAAATGTGTTTATTAGAAGTGTTATAATTGATATTGTAAGCAGTATTGTGGATATTGTGAATATTTTTTTTCCGAGTTCGTCTTTTTTCTTTGTGAGTGGTGTTGCAAATGTTTGCATTTGTTTTATTCCTAGTTTTGTTTTTAATATTGCGACTATTCCTTGGAATTCAAATTTTTTTCTGTTAAAATATATTAGTAATGCTACCCCTATGTAAAATGCGATTACGAGTGCGTGGTCTTGTAGCCATGTAAAGTTCATTCTGTTTAGAGAAAATGTTTTTTATTTAAATGTTTTGTAGTTGGGTTCTTTAAAAAATCAAACATCAAATCAAACATCAGCTATTTTTCAATAGAAAGTTAATTAAATGAGCTTATTTATTTTTTGTCATGGTTGAATTTAAATCCAGTAATTTGCTTAAGAAATTTATTGCGTTAATTCTTAGTTGGTTTTATGGTTTTTTACTGCTTGTTTTTGGTTTTAATATGATGTTTTCATGCCCTATTACCGGCATTTCAATCATTTTATTTGCTGCGCTTTCTACACCTATTTTAAATTTTATGCTTGTTGATATTTTTTAAGCAATAGACTTTTTATTTGTATTTTTTAATAAGGTTCATACTAAAAATATTTAAATGATTTGTGTGTTAGTGTTTTTTATGGTTAAAACTATTTCGCGCGATACACCTTTAGCGGAGATTACTTTTAGGAAGTATGAGAAGCCTTCCGCGCTCACAGGTAGAGAGCTTGTTCGTAAGTTTTGTTTGAGTATGGGTTTGCTTCAGCCTGGTGATTCTCGTGATGTTGTGGTTGATGTTTTGCATGTTTTTTTATTAAATAAGGGTATGGAGTTTTCTTCTGTTGAAATTGAGCGCATGGTTATTGATAATAGAGAGAAACACAATCTTAATATTTTAGGTGTGGCTCCGTCTAATATTCGTAGGCAGATTCTTCGTTTGCGTGATGCTTTTATTTTAGAGAAGAATAGCACTACTTATCGTATTACTGAGGATTCTTCTTTGAAGGAGATCTTTTCTGAGAGAATTGAGCGTTATTATTTTTCTTCTATTGTGGATAGGGTTCGTGAGTATGTGTCTCGTATTGATGAGGAATTTTTAGATAAGGAGGAATAATTTATGTATGATCCCTCAGAAGATTCTTTTTTGCTTAAAAAATGTCTTGAGCGTTTTTTGAAAGGTAAAAAATTAGATTTGTGCGTAGATATGGGTGCGGGTTCTGGCATTCAAGGTCTTGCTGTGGCTCCTTTTGCTAAACGTATTTTGTGTGTTGATGTAAATCCTGAAGTTGTTTTATTTTTAAATGATTTGTTTAAAGATAATTTTAAATTTTCTATTATTGAAAGTGATTTATTTTTGAGCGTTCCTGAAAAATTTAAAGGTAAAGTTGATTTGATTGCATTTAATCCTCCTTATTTGCCGCGTGAGGCTTGCGAGGTTGATGATTTGGAGCTTACTAGTGGAGTCGAGGGTGTTGATTTGACTTTGAGGTTTCTTAGTGATTGTGTTTATTTCTTAAAGCCTGAAGGGAGATTGTTTTTTGTTGCATCTTCTCTTGCAAATATTAGTTTAATTGAATCTAAATTAGTTGAGCTCGATTTTAAATTTAAAATAAGTGGAAAAGAGCATATTTTTTTTGAAGACATATTAGTTTATGAGGCTTGGCGCATATGAATCGTGAGTTTGCTTTGTTGCTTTGGAATAGTCGCGAGTATTTTTCTCGTGGTAAGCGTGGTTTTGTTTATTTATCTGAGCATGCTGGGGAGAAATATTTAATTAAGGTGAAAAATCCTGATAGTACTGCTAGCAACACTATTTATCATGAATACCATAATAATTTGGAATTGAATAAAATTGGTGTTGGACCCGTTGTGTTTTTCTATGATGCTGATTTAGATTTTGTTGTTCGCGATTTTGTTGATGGACTTGATTTTTTTAGTTGGGTTAAATTTGTTGAGGATAAAAATAAAATCAAGGTTTTTTTGCTTGATTTGCTTGATCAGTGTCATCGTATGGATATTATGCGTATTAATAAGCTTGAAATGAATCATCCTCATAAAGACTTGCTTGTTTTAAATGATTTGCCTGTTATTATTGATTTTGAGCGTTGCAAGAAAACTAGAAAGCCTAAAAATGTTACTCAGCTTTGTCAGTTTCTCATTTCTGGTAATTTAAATGTTGCATTATCTAAATTTAATTATATTATTAATACTAATTTAATATTATCTTTGGCTGAGAAGTATAAGCATGCCATACTTGATGGTAATGGTGAAGAATTTTTTTTAAAAATAAAAAAAGAATTAGCGCGCTTTTAGGTTGCGCCCATTTTTTTCTTGATTTTTTTGATTTCTTTTTCAAGTCCGAGTTCTTCAAGTAGTTCTTTGTATCTGTTTCTAATTGTAACTTCTGTAACTCCTGCGACATCTGCGACTTCTCTTTGTGTTCTTTTCTCGCCGTTGAGGAGTGCTGCGACATATAGTGCTGCTGCTGCAATTCCTGTTGGGCCTCTGCCGCTTGTAAGTTCTACTTTTTGTGCTTCCTCTATTATTTCTACTGATTTTGTTTGCGCCTCCGGGCTTAAGCGTAAGCTTGATGCGAATCTTGCAATGTAATCCGAGGGGTTGCTTGGAAGTATTTTTATGCCAAGTTCTCTTGTAATGAATCTATAAGTTCTGCCTATTTCTTTTTTTTCTACGCTTGATGCTTCGCTTAATTCATCGAGTGTTCTTGGTACATCGTGTCTTCTGCATGCAGCATATAATGCGCCTGCAACTACTGATTCCATGCTTCTGCCACGCACTAATCCTCTTTGTACGGCCATTGTGTATATTCTTGATGCTTCTTCTTCTACCGATCCTGGTAGTTTTAAGTATGATGATACTCTTTTTAGTTCTGCGAGTGCTAGTTTTAGGTTTCTCTCAATTGCTGTGCTTATTCTTTGTTGCCATTTTCTGAGTCTGAAGAATTTGCTTTTGTTTTTTCCGCCGAGTTTGTAAAAGTCTGCTTTAGTTCCTACTTCTGTTCCGAGTCCTTGGTCGAATTGTGTGTAGGACATTGGTGCTCCAGTTCTTCTTTTGTTTGCTGCTGCATCACTATCAAATTCTCGCCATTCTTGATCGAAATCTACCATTTTTTCTTCTAGGACTAGGCCACATTCTCTGCATATTATTTCTCCTTTTTCTTTGTTCCATTGAAGATTTACAGATCCACATTCTGGGCATTTTTTAACATATCTTGACATAAGTATTTCACCTCGGAGACTTATTTGTTTTTTTAAGTGCTCCATTAATCAAGTTTTTGAGATTTTTTGTTATTTTTTGTTATTTTTTTATTATTCAAAAAAACTTGAAAAATGTTAAATTTATAAAGAAATTATGTTCCTTATATATAAATGTTTTGTTTCTCGTCGATAGTTTTTTAGAAAAAAGTTTTTAAATTAGTTTTTTTATTTTTTTACTTGTTAATAATTAAACGCAACCATACTTTTAAAAAACTTTATTTTTAATTAGTAATACAAAAAACAGCCATTATCAAGTAAAGTTTATAAACAACACATTTTTCTTTTATCTTATCATGAAAAAAAATTTTAATAATAACGATGATGATGAAGACTTTAGAGTCAGACTTCCTCGTGGCGTAGAAGTTCTTGGTATTTTAGAAGCAAGACTTGGAGCTTCTAGGTGTGATGTTAAGTGTCTTGATGGCAAAACTCGTAATTGTAGAATTCCGGGTCGTCTTAAACGTAAATTGTGGGTTAGACCTGGAGATATTGTTATAGTTGAACCTTGGGAGTTTGGTGGCGATGAAAAAGGAGATATTATTTTTAAATATAGACCTATTCAAGCCACTTGGCTTAAGAAAAATGGACATTTAGATAAAATGCAAGATCTCGATGATTTCTAATTTATTTGTTTGTTAATTTATTTATTTGTACTAATTGAATAAATATTTATAAATTATAGTCTGTTTCTTTTTTTTATGAGTTTAGATTTTAAATTAAAATGTACACTGCCAACAGCTTTGCCTCGTGAAGAGAGGTTGGATCAAATTAAATTACGTCATGAAACTTTAAATAATGTTTTTCTTTATGCTGTTCCTCTAAGTCATAGAAAAAATATAGTTTTAGAGTATGGTTTCTTAGAAAAAAAGGTTCTTAAGGAAAATTATAGTAATATGGCGAGAGTTAAAGATATTTTGATTAATTATGATTTCTTAAATGCAGTTTATTTTGGTCCCACTATTGAAGATTCTAGTGATTGCCCCGTTGAATTTAACTAAAAAAAGTGTAATCTAATTAAATTCACACTATAAAATTCACACTATAATTAAATTTATAATATTTTGAAGTAGTTTGTTTTTATAATCAAGGTTTTTTAGAAAAATTAAAGAATAATTTTAGAAAAATAAAAAAAATAGTTATTTTTTTTGCCATGCATAACTTCTAAGTTTTGCGCTTTGGCCAAATCCACAACTTGAGCATACTTTATCTTTTACATGGTATGAAATCTTCCCACATCTCCTGCAAGCTATGTGTGATTTTTTGCCTGATTTTTTGCCCATTGAGGCAGTTCCTTTACCCATTTTTTTATTTGCTCCTTATTGTGGTGAGATTATTGTGATTGTATCTCCTCTGATGAAGACTGTTCCTAGTTGTTTTTTTAACTCTCCATCTACTCTCTCTTCTGCATTTTCAAGTACTGTATTTATGTGGATGTCGAATGCGATTAAGTTTCCTACGTATTGTCTTCCGTTTTTGAGTTCTACAAGTACTCTTTTATTTCTTGCTTTATTTAGTGCATCTAGTGGTCTTGATTGTTGTTCCATTTTATTTTATTCCCCCTTTAATAATTATTTTTGTATTAAGACAGCATTTATTATTTTTTCTTGTCCTGGTCTGTTTGTTATTTTTGCAATGCCTTTTTCAGTTTCTATTATCGTATTTTTTGTTAATATGTTTCGTCTAACATAGTTTCGGTTTGCTGAACTGTCTTTCACGTTTTTTATCTCTGCGAGTGTGTGTTTGCCTGTTTTTGGGTCAAATACATTTACTTGGTTTGCTGATAATAAATGTGTTTTTTCATTTCCGCCTTTTGTTTTCTTTGTTCTCAGTCTAACTTCTCCAATTGTTGGAAGTGTTGCTTTGTGCCCAGACATGTGTACTCTTTTTGTTCTGGTGCTAGTATTTCTTCCACCGCTTGGTTTTCTTAGTGATCTATCTTGAATAACTACCATGAATATGAGGAAAAAAACTTTAATTTATAAATCTTTGTATGTCTCGTGGACTTATTTTTAATATATGCCTTAGCACACAAGTCCACTGGTCCACTAGTCAGGTGTGGCGATATTGTTTTTAAAGTGTGGTTTCATTTATTTATTTATGGATATATTAAGGAAAGCCAGCATTCTTGGTAATGCGGGGAGATTTGATAGTTGCGGACCTAGTCAGTGCGAAGTTAAAGTTGGTTCTAATCTTAATGGTTTGTATCATGCACCTTCTGAGCGTAAGGATTGTATTATTTTTAAGACTTTGATGAGTGATAAGTGTTCTTTTGATTGTGCTTATTGTCCTAATTCCTCAAGGAGTAAGCAGAAGAGTGGTGTTTCTTTTTCGTCAAGTGAGCTTCATCGCGTGTTTATGAATGCTAGGAAGAGTCTTGGTGTTAATGGTTTGTTTTTGAGTTCAGGCATGTTTGGTAATTCTGATGATGTTATGAGTTCAATGATTGATGCTGCCAATAAAATTAGACAAAGTTTTGGTGGTTATATTCATTTAAAGATTATGCCTGGTGCTTCTTTTGATCATGTTAAAGAGGCGTGCAGAGTTGCAAATCGTGTTAGTTTAAATATTGAGGCTCCGAGTGCATCTGCTTTGAGTAAGTTTAGTGATTTGAAGGATTTTAAAGTAGATATTTTGCGTCGTCAGGCTTGGATTAAGCGTCTTGGTTCGTCTCAGAGCACCCAAATGATTGTATCTGAGAGTGTGAATGATTTTGATGTTTTGAAGATGAGTAATTGGGAATATGCTAATTTGGATTTGAAGCGTGTTTATTATTCTGCTCTAAGGCCTGTTAAAGGTACGCCTTTGGAGAATTTTAAAGCTGAGTCTTTATTTAGGCAGAATAATTTGTATCGTGCTGATTTTTTGCTTCGTGAGTATGGTTTTAAATTAGGTGAGATTCAGGGAATCATGGAGGATTCTATGCTTCCAAGAGTTGATCCTAAGGTTTTGCTTGCGAGAACTTATTTTTCTGGTAGATTGGATGTAAATGAGGCTGAGTTTGATGAGTTGATTAGAGTTCCTGGTATTGGTTTTAAGTCTTGTGAGAGAATTTTATCTGCTCGCAAAACAGGTTCGAGAATAAGTAATTTTTCTGATTTGAGAAAATTTGGTGCGAATATTAATTTTGCTGCGCCGTTTATTAGTATTGGTGGCAAGGTGCAGAGTAGTCTTTTTGATTTTTCTTAAAAGAATATGCGCTGTTAACATAACAATAATAGAAAAGAAAGGAGTAATGTCAAATTCATAGTAGTTGGAGGTGCCCTGTTATTTTATCTATTTTATCTTCTGCGTCAGGTCCTATTCCGAGTACTGTTGTTGTACCTGGTTCTAGGAATGTTCTGCCAGCGTCATTTATTAATCCGACTTTTAGGTCGTGGTTTTTTGCGTGGACGAGTAAATCGCGTAGTTCTTGTTCGCTTTGCACTTTTAGTACTGATTTCTTCATTCCGCCTTTGCGCCATGATTCTACTATTTTTGAATCTGTTTTGAGTACTGCCTCGACGCTTCCGTGTGCGACTTGTGCTGCGAGTTTTCCTTTTGGCATTTTTAGGTCTTGCCTAACGATTATTACTTGTTTTAAAGCCATTTTTTTAATTTAGTTTTTCTTTTGAGTATTTAATATTTGAGGTAAAATTAATTATTTTTAATACTGTTTAATACTAGTTTATTTATTTTATTCACTTGGAAATAAAAACAAAACAGAGTTGTTCGCGCCTTAAAAAAGCGAAAATTAATAGAAATATTTAAATACTAGACTTGTAAATAACTATTAAATATAGTTATGACTGTCCAGCGCGAACTGGATTCGTTAAATTAAGAACACGAGGTGTATAGTTAAATGAAAAAGAAAAGAAAAGGTCAAGTGGCTTTAGAATTTTTAATGACATATGGTTGGGCGTTCCTAATCATTTTAGTAGTAATTGGTGCGTTCATCTATTTCGATGTATTGAATCCTCAGAGATTAGTTCCTGATAGTTGTACAGGCCCTACTGGTTTAAGTTGTACTAATGCATACGCAGGACAGACAACAAACACATTCACCGTTACTTTTGCAAATGGTATTGGTAAAAATATAAATATTATGGAAGATGGCGTACAAGATAGTTCAGGAACCCCCACAGAAGTTCTATTCGAATTTTTTCTAACTGATGAAATACACGAAGTAAGTCACGATATCCTTGATGCTGCTGACAGAAGCATGAGACCTAATGAAAGAAAAACGATAGAATTATCAAACTTTTTCGATGGCGCTCCTATGAATAATTTTGGTCCAGGTGATAAAATTACAGGTGAATTTGTATATAGATATACTGAGTCAGGCTCAACAAATCCACGTACTGCTAGAACTTCTTTCACTATGACTGTTGAAGAATAAGCAAATTATTTTTTTTTTAATTATTTTTAATTATTTTTTATATCTTATAGAGGTTTATTATGAGGAGAAGTCAGGCATCTGTTGAATTTTTAATAACTTATAGTTGGGCAATATTAATAATTTTATTAGTTATTGGTACTTTAATTTATATTCAAATTAATCCTCGTAATTTAGTTCCTGAATCCTGTGAACTTAATGAATTAGATTGTTTAAGTCACAAAATTGAAACCGATAAAATTAGTTTAGAAATAAGAAATACTGTTGGGCAAAAGATTACAATTATAAGAACTGATTGTGAAATTGATGGCTCGTTTTATAATACCTCTTTAGATATAGACTTGGATCCTGGTAAAGTTAATTCCAGCATAACTTGTGAGGGATCATTTGATTTAATTCCTGAAGATCTTGTTCGTGCGAATGTGGTTGTTTATTATACTATTGAAGGTCAAGAGTTTCCTCGGTCCACTGAGGGTAATGTTGTTGGTTATGTTTCGTCTTAGTTCATTGTTTTTTTGTTAGATTATTTTATTTATTTTAGTTTCTCTTTGTTTTGGTTTGTTTTTGTTTATTTTTTATTTTTATTTTGTATTTTTTTTTGCTTTTTGGTTTCGTTTCATAAATATTTATTAATGTGTGTTAGTTTCTTTTTATTTATGTAAATAACATATTTGATATGTTGTTTTATTTTTAATTATTGTGAGGTGTTTTAATTTTATGGTTTCAGAGAAAGATGTGCTTAATGCTTTGGCAGATGTTGTAGATCCCGATATTGGGATTGATGTTGTGAGTCTTGGGCTTGTGTATGATGTTAAGGTGACCGATGATAGTAAGGTTTTTGTTTTGTTTACTTTGACGTTTCCTGGGTGTCCATATGCTGATTTTCTTGTAAGTGAGGTTAAAGATGCTGCTGCTGGCGTTAGTGGTGTTTTGAGTGTTGATGTGAAGCTTACGTTTAATCCTCCTTGGTCTCCTGATAGGATTGATCCTGATATTCGCGCGGCGCTTAATATTTGAGGTGTTAGGTTGTGATTTTTAGAAGAATTTGAATGTTTTGATTAGTTTTTTTCGTCTGAGGTAGTTTCTTAGTTTTTTTTCTATGTCTTTTATTTTGAATTTTGCCTCTGCATTTTTGAATTCTTTTGAGTGGTGTATGTGTCTGCCTGTTTCTGTTTTTTTGTATCCTAGTTTTTTGTGTAGTGCTTCATGAAATACAACGTAATCGAGTAATTCGCCCTCTCCTTTGAGTATTGTGCTTATTTGTATTGTGTCTGTGGTGTATTCATAGTGTCCAAGTTTCCTTGTTGAATCAACTCCCCAGACAAGGTTTGGTTCGTTTAATTCACTATTGAAGTATTCTTTGTTTATTCTTGTGAAGCTTTCGAGTAGTTCTGGGTCTTTTTTGTCTGTTTTTGAGTAGTTTGAGAGGTTTTTTATGAATTTTTCATATAGGTCTAGTTCGAATGTTTTTTTGTGTTCGTCTTTTATTATTTTGATTAGTAGGCTTTGTATTAGTCCTACTTGTAGGTCGTCTGAGAATTCTTTGAAGTTTTGGCTTAGTGAGAATATTATTTTTTTTTGGTCGTATTTTGCGTTTGCGTTGAATGGTCTGAATTTTGCGGAGTATTTTACGAGTAGTATTTTTGTATTTTTCCGCTCAGGGTATAATTCTTTGTATGCTCGCTCTGCTAAGTTCATTTTATTTGTTTGTTTTCTAGTTTAGTTTTTCTCGCAGAATATCCGCGGGGTTTTTGCATGTGCTTTGCTGACACGTTCTTATTTGGTTTTCAATTATTTTTCCCGTTGTCTCATTTGTTCCAAATCCATTTATTACTATATCTGATATGAATGTTGCAGGGGCTGCAATTATTCTCTCCTCGTATGCTTTTGAGAATAGTTCTAGTAATTCTTTTGATTCATCTTCTTTCATATTGTATTTTTTTATTTCTATACCTGTGTATTTATCTAAGAGCTCTTGCATAAATTCTTCTTGTACATCGCAGCTTGGGCATCCGTCTGAGTAGAAATAGTGAATGACTAATTTATCGGAATCATCTTCTGGGATTTGTGTTTTTGTTGTGCATGCGCTTAGTGTAAATAAGGTTATTATGATTAGGATGATTATTAGTTTTTTCATTTTTGTTTTTTTCCTCTTTTAAACATTATTAATTTTTCGTATTATTTAATTTGGTATTAATTAACTTGTATTAGTTATATAATTTAATCAAATTATTTAATTTGATTGTTTTAATAAATTATTTATGTATTTATTTTTATATTTTGTTAATTCATTGTGTTAATTTATTGTTTTATTTTGTATTTTTCAAACGTCAAGTCCCATATGTTTATTCTGATGAGTTCTTCATCATATGGCTCGCCTAGTATTATTTTTATTGTTTGAGTGACTTGTAGGGCTGATATTATTGTTGTGATTGTGTTTATCACACCTATCTCTGAGCAACTATCAAATGTCTCGCCTGTTCGCATTATTTTTTTGAAATTCTCTGAGTTTTTTACTATGAGTACGTTTCCTTTTATTCCTGATGCTGCTGCGTGTATCCATATTTTTTTGGTTTTCTCGCAGTATTCATTTATTATGTGGCGTGTTTGCATGTTGTCTGTGCAATCGAGTATTAAATCGTGATTATCTAGAACTTGAGTGTTTTCTTTTGTCAGGTATTCACTTATGATTTTTATTTTTACGTCTTTGTTTATTTCATTCAATTCACGCATTGCGACGTCTACTTTTTTTGCGTTTTCATCTTTTTCTTTGAATAGTAGTTGTCTGTGCAAGTTTTCTTGTGTTATTTTGTCCTTATCTATTAATAATAATTCACCTATGCCTGCTCTTGTGAGTAGCTCTGCGGTTGTTGTTCCAAGTGCGCCTACTCCTATTATTGCTATTTTAGAATTTTTTAATTTATTTTGTCCTTCTTTGCCTATTTCTTTTAGTATTTCTTGGCGTATATATTTGTTCATTTTTTATATTTTATTTTTTTTTAAATTTGGGGTTTAAATTTGAAGTTAACTTAGTTTTTTTGATTAATTAATTTTAATTAATTGATTGACTAATTTTTTTTAATCATTTTTTCTTAACAACAAAAAATGCGTGGTCTACTTCGTATGGGTCGAGTTCTTTGTAGTCCACTATTGTGAGTTTTTCTTCAAGTTTTGCGCGTATTTCTCTAAAGATATCTTTTGGTTTGCGTGTAACGTCGATGCTTCTTGGTTTTACTGCGAAAAGGCCGAATCCTCCTGGTTTTAGGAAAGTATCACAATTTGATAAGAATATGCCTATTTGGTCTCTTTGTGCTATGTCTTGGTATACGACGTCTACTTGTGGTACTTTGTCTTTGTATTCTTCTGGCATGAGTGCGTTTTCAAGTAGTGGAGCCATGTTTTCTCGCGCCTCACATACAAATACTAGGTCTCTGAGGACTCTTGGTGCAAAATCTAGGCAAAATACAAATCCATCAAGTCCAACAATGTCTGATATGAATGATGGTGTGTAGCCGTGGCTCGCGCCTAAGTATAGTACTGTTGATCCTTCTTTTATTCCTGTTTGTGATAGTCCTTTGAATATTGCTGCGCCGAGTTTGCTTCGCTCAGGATTTATTTCTCTGTATTCTTCTCCTTGGTATTTTATTGTTTTTTCTGCGAAGAATTTTTTTCCTGACACCATGCTTTTTGTGTATAAGTTTATTTTTTTTCCTCGTCTCTCTCTGTATATTCTTAGTTTGTTTATTTGTTCCATTTTTTATCCTGATTATAGTTTATTTTGATTAATTATTTTGATTAATTATTAATTATTATTTTGTAAATTTTTGTTTTAAATCTTCGAGGTATTTGTGTCCGAGGAATTCTCCTTTGAAGTAGTCGAGGCGTGCAGTCATGCTTATTTTATCTGCGAGTGCTCTTGCTGCTTTTCCTTTATCTCTTGCACCCATAACGACTGGGTGGTTTACTATATATCCGTGTTTTGGTGGTCTTGCTTTTGTTTTTATATGCCGAAATAGTGCTTTTTCTGCGCCGAGTAATTGTATTGTTCCGCTTTGAAGGCTTGCGAGTCTTTTTAGTGATCCTGCTTCTCTGAGTAATCTTGCGCCTATTGTTGAGCCTGCGAGTGCAAGCACATTTTTGCAGTGTTCATTCATGACTTCATCTAAGTAGTCTGCGAGGAATTCTTTTGTTTTTTGCATACCTTGTGCGAGCATTGCAAGCGACATTATAGCTTCATTATCTCGCAAGCTTAAGTCTGAGCCCATTTCTGTTTTTGAGTAGTCTTGTGTTATTATTATTTCTACAAATCGTTGGTTGTCTTCTACTTTATGTTCGAGTTCTGGGTTTTTGAGTAAGAACCACTCCCTGAGTCTGCCGACTATGACGTTGAAGGATTTGTCTAGTTCCTCCATGTTGTTTATTGCGTTAATTATCATTAAGTCTTTGTTCACTGAGTCTTTTATTTTTATTTTTACATCGCTTAGTGCTTTTTCTCTGAGTTCTTTGAAATTAGATGTCATATTTTTTAGAAGACGTATAATGTTTTTAAAGGTTTTGAAGAGTTAAATCTTAAATTAAAAAAAAAAAAGAAAAGAAATCATCGAAGAGTGTGTAACACATATTTGCATTCTTCTATATCTATTCGTCTATCGATGTATTCTCCATCATTGAAGATCATTATTTCTTTTCCTGGGCAAATTTTTTTAAAGTTAATGATTCCTGTGAAGAAAAAATATGTACCTTCGCCACCACAATCATTACATTGAACTTCAAAGTATCCTGTATCTGCTGGTGGATTGCACGTTTTTGCTGTGCAAAAAAAGCCCATTGGTGCGAATAAGTTAAGTGCGATTGCGAAGAGTATTCCTATAATTAAGATAAGTCCTACCACGACACTCCCTATTTTTACGAGTTTATTTTTTAAAAGAAAACAAGTTCTATTTTTTTGTTTAATTGATTTTTTTTGTGACATTTATTGCTTTTTATGTTTAAACTTTAAAAATATTTCCATTAGTTCATAAAGAATTAAATTGAGATAACTACACAGCTTATTTTTACAAGAAAAAACTAAAAAAAAATAAAAGAAAAAAGACTAAGATATTGCACTGATAAGTTTATAAGTATAATTTTCTCATTAAGGGTATTGCAAGAATAACTATTACAATAAAGTAAACATACCACGCAATGTTTCTTGCAAAGTTTGCAAAGCCGTCAATTCCTGATATTAGCATTAATGCAAATAAGAACACTAATACTTTTATTATTGCAAGGTCTTGCCAGTTTATTTTCTTTGTTGTTTTTTGAAAAAATTTACTTATTTTCATATATCTCACCTT
>JBKHAC010000028.1:0-10892 GCA_046543095.1 Candidatus Woesearchaeota archaeon
TGCAGGAAAACAAAATAAAAAAATAAATTTAATACTCGAAGGCTCCGAAATAAAATTTGATAGAACTGTACTAGACGAAATAGGCGACCCCCTAATACACCTACTTAGAAATAGCGTGGATCATGGAATAGAATTACCAGAAGAGCGACTTGATACAGGAAAAGGAGAAGAAGGCATAATAAAACTCTCAGCAATGCGAGATAAAAACAACGCAGTAATAGAATTATACGACGATGGCGCAGGAATAGATGCAGAAAAAGTCAAACGAAGCTGCATCAAAAAAGGAATAATCAAAGAAGAAGACGCCAACAAAATGAGCGAAAAAGAATTACAAATGCTAATATTCAAACCAGGAACAAGCACAAATGAAGTAATAACAGATGTATCAGGAAGAGGCGTCGGCATGGACGTCGTACTTAGCAAAGTATCAAAACTAGGAGGCACAGTAACTCTGAATTCAAAAGTAGGAGAAGGCACAACAATACGCCTAGAATTACCACTCACAGTTGCAATAATCACAGCATTCCTAGTTAGAATACAAAATGAAAAATACGCAATACCTCTTGTGAATATAGATGAAAACCTAGATATAAAATTAAAAGATATAAAAAAAATAAGAGGACAAGAAGTATTTATACTACGAGAACGCGAAGTACCTTTATTTTGGCTACACGACCTTACAGGAATTACAAGCTACAATAAACCAGACGAGATAACAGTAATTGTCATAACTAGAAAAGGAGAAAAAATAGGCATAGTCGTAGATGAAATACTCGCCCAACAACAAATATTAATAAAAGTACTACAAAAGTGCATAAAGAAAACAAAAGGATTTGCAGGAGTTACAATACTAGGCGATGGAAATGTAGCATTAATACTTGATGTAAATTCATTATTATAAAAATAATGCAAAACAAACTTATTAAAATAACTAAATCCAATATTAAATATTAATGTAATAGAAAAATAAACTAAACTGAGGATGAAAAAAAGATGCAATTTGAAGAAAAAGAACTCGAACTTATAACAAAAATAAATAAAGACGCAGCAGAGAAAGCAGCTATAGCCCTTGAGCAAATGATATCAAAGAAAGTCGCAGTAAACTACCAAGACATAGCAATAACACCCCTGCAAACAGTAGAGAAAATAACAGATGATAGCTTCATCGCAATATGCAAAGTATCAGGCGATGTCGAAGGAAACATACTACTACTATATAAAAGAAATGAATGCTTTTCAATACTTGAAAGATTAATGATGGTACCAGAGGAGAGCATAAAAGACATGGATGAAGATGCAATGTCAGCATTCAAAGAACTCATAAATATCATAGGAGGAGTATATTTAAGCTCAATTGCAAACAATCTACAAATGGAAATATTCCCCGAACCACCAAAATTCATAGGAGAAATACAAGAGATAAAAAGAGAACTACTCTCAGAACTCGAACAAGTCGCAGAAGAAATACTTTCAGTAGACACAGAACTAGTAGTAGACGAATACCCCCTTGAAGGACACCTATTTATAATACTTGAAGGTTCATCATTAAAAAAAATATTAACTGCGATGAAATCATAACGCCACCAAAAAACATAATTAACGATTAAGAGGAAAAATATAATGAAACTTAGCGAAAGCGAAATAGATGCACTAAGAGAAGTAGGTAATGTAGGCATAGGAAATGCAACAACAGCTCTTTCAAAAATACTAAACAAAAAAATAGATATAAATATACCTGAAACAAGATTTGTACCTTTAGAATCATTCGCAGAAGAACTCGGAGGACCTGAGAGAATAGTAAATAGCCTATACCTTGATTTTGACGGAGATGTAAAAGGCGAATGCATATTCGCATTCCCCGAAAAAAGCGCACTAAAACTCTCAGACCTAATACTTGGAAGAGATGCAGGAACAGCAAAAGAAATGGGTGAAGAGGAAAGTTCAGCATTTATGGAAATGTCAAATATATTCGTCGGATCATACTTAAGCTCACTTGCAAATATGTGCGAACTCAAAATATTTCCCGCAGTACCAAACATGGCCTGCGACATGATACAAGCAGTAATAGATGTCCTACTAATAAATTTAGCAAAACACGCAGATAGCATGCTCATGGTAAAAGCAAAAATATCACTAGAAGGACACAATATAGACGGCGACTTCTTATTAGTATTTGAAGAGGAATCCTTAATAAAACTACTTAAAATACTCGAAGAAAAATACGGTCTTGTCAGATAAAAAAAAGAGGAATCATAAATGAATGAAGGGGAAATACCTGAATTAATTGCCAATATAGGACAATTTGTTATAGAAAAAAAACCTTACTTATTAACATGCCTAGGTCTTGGATCATGCGTAGGGGTCACATTATACCAAGACGAAAACAACTACGCAGGAATGATGCACGTCATGCTCCCAAAAAGTAATGCTGACGCAGCAAAATCATCAAA
This sequence comes from Candidatus Woesearchaeota archaeon, assembly GCA_046543095.1. Taxonomy (GTDB): domain Archaea; phylum Nanobdellota; class Nanobdellia; order Woesearchaeales; family 21-14-0-10-32-9; genus 21-14-0-10-32-9. Next base: position 2,451 of record JBKHAC010000028.1, read on the forward strand.
CTACTTCAAATACGCAGATGTAGGAATACCTTTACTACTAGAAGAACTCGAAAGACGAGGATGCGCTAAAGAAAAACTAAAAGCAAAAATCGCAGGAGGCGCACATATGTTCAAAAACACAGCGGCACAAGACATAATGGACATAGGCGCAAGAAACATAGAAGCCGTACGTGATGTACTACAAAACCTAAACATAAAAATAATATCAGAAGACGTCGCAGGCACACTCGGAAGAACAATGAAACTCGACACACAGACAGGAAATGTCACAATAAAAACAAAAGACGGCACAAAAATAATATAACTTCTAATAAAAATTTATTTATAATTTGGGTTTAACACCCCTCTGCTTTGCAGCGATTGCAATCACAATATATACTGTCAGAAAATCCGCCAACGAAAATTAGCAGTAGTAATCTGCAGCTCTGCTGCGCAAAATAGCTAATTCTAGCATTTTTGCTTTATTTTAACAACTTAACCCACTCTTTGATTTTCTCAAAGTATGGCTGCAAGAAATCATTTAATTTTGTTTTTTTCTTTTTATAAAAATCATTTATTGGAGAGATATATTTTAATTTAAAACGCCGCCGCCTATTTTTTAATTTCCCGACGAAAATTCTTTTTTTTCTATTCTTTATTTCAAGTCTATTACTTTTTTTAATTTTAACAGTTTCAAGAACTAAACTTTTTTCAAGTTTTTTCAATTCAATTTCAGCTTCTCTACTAAGACGCTCAATTTCACGCCTTGATGCAAGGATTTCATCCTCGTACTCCTTAACTTCTTTAGCTTTAACACGCTTATTCTCAGAACCTAGACCTTTAATGTTTTTAATTTCATCAATTGTCAATTTTTCAATTTCAACTTTTGTTTTATCATAATAAATATTTCTTAATTTTTTAGCATTTAATTTATAATCATCAACAGCACCTTCGCGCTCACGCAAAGATTTAGCTGAGCGAAGAGACTCTTTTAATTTAGATAAAAGATTAGCTAATTCTTTTTCATACCAAGAGTCAATAGCATCAACACTCATCTTTTCCTCGCTCGCAACTTTAAAATTTCATCAAAAATACTCATACACGCAGGATAAACCAATTTTTTTAACGCAGAATCATCTTCCTTTGAATAAAGCGAAGTTAAATACTCATATTTTTTTTCAGCAAGAGACAAATCATCATTTGCAATAGCCAAATTAGCATCACTCACAGCCCAAATAATTTTAATCGGAAGCTCTTTTTTTTCTATTTTTAAAACTTCACTTTTAAGATATTTTAGTTCATCGTTTGCCTTTTTAATATCTACATCTTTTAAAGTGGCTCTTGCCATCTTAATTTTAGGCATTAAATTAAGCATATAAATATCAACCAAATCAGTTTCAAAACTCTTCTTCCTAAGCGCACTAATATGCTCTTTAATCAAATTCAATTCTTCTTCCAACTTCTTAATATCATCACTCATTCAACAAGCCCCTCAAGTTCATCAAAAAATTCTTTATTCTCAGCTTTCACATTATCAGGTAAAGCATTAGATTTTTTCTTCAAATCACTAGCAAGCAACTTCGCAGATTCTGATTCAGGATCAATTTCAGCATCATATTTTTCTTTAATCTCATTAATACGCTCAATAATACCATTAAGTTCATCTTCAGATAATTTATTTTTCAAATCATCAAGTTCATCAAAAAATTCTTTATTATCGCTAATAACTGCACTTGGTAAAGTCTTTGTTTGTTTTCCAATATCACCCAGCAAATCAATCGCATCACTTGTCCCTTTATTATCAAGCGCATCATATTTTTCTTTAAGCTCATTAATTTTCTCAATCTTACTATTAACATCAACCTCATCAAAAGAATCAGAGCTTTCTTGAGTCACCACATGAGATTCTCCTTCTTGATTTGAATTACCAGAGGATACAGAATCTTCCAATACATTATTCTCACCGGATAAATTAGTTTCATTTGACGCACTATTTTCGCCTAACTTGCTACTTGCACCGTTTTCTGATGTTGAGGCAGTACTTGAACTAGTCAAAGGACTAGCAGACTCATCACTACCACCACTACTACCACTACCACCACTCATAAAAGACTCTCTTGCTTTCTTCGCCTGCTCAATTACATCCATAAACTCATCTTCATCAATCATCTCACGCTTAAGCTTTTTAGGTTTCTTACCAAGTTCATTCCAAATCTTCGCAATCCTAGGCTCAAGAGATTCAAGATAAATATTAACCATATTAAAATTACCCACCTTAACCTTATCAAGCGCAAGTTTTACTTCAAGTTCCAAATCAAAAGTATCTTTATCATTTTCACGAAGCTGAGATAATTCATAATTAATCTGATCAATACGATCATTAGCATCATTATACTGCTCAAGCTCCTCATCACTAAGACGAGAAACACTATGTTGAATAGGACGAAAAGTAATATAATAAGGCTTACCACGATTAAACGCGGAGTTTTGAAGCATACCACTACCAACAGGCGCCTTAACGAGTCCACGAACAAACTCCTCACCATACTTCATTTTAATACGCTCAAGATCACCCTCATCACGAGTCTTCATCTGAATCTCAGTGTTAATATTAGCCTTAATATCACCAACAAAATCTGCAAGAACCTGACTAATTAAAATAATGCCAATACCCCATTTACGAAACTCACGACAAGCACGCTCTATTTGAATATAACCATTACCTGCCCCTCCAAATTTCGGCAAAATCCTATGAATCTCATCATAAACAAACAAAATCCTAAGATCAGGATGCTCCTGCATATTAGCGTGAAAAACTTCACGAACAGTATTTGCAACAAAAACATCATAATCCTCAGGATCAAGAGTCGTCGCAGTAAAAACCTGAATTTCCCCGGGCTTCACATATTCCATAACATTCAAAACTTCCTTAGAATTCTTAACTGCGCGAACATTGCCAGGAAACGCTCTCGCATCCTTTTCAGGATCCATACCGAACTGTTCATATAACGACAAAAAATGAGGATCAGCACATTTACGAATCATACTAGACCATTGAGCAGTCGGATCAAACACAATTACAGCAACATTTTTCTTTAAACACTCCTCAACAATAACCTGCGCCGAAATAGATTTACCACCACCAGTAGAACCTGCAATAATACTGTGAACAGTGAGCTTATTCATATCAAAGAAAGCATCAGTATTAGTCTCAGCAATCTTACCAATAAAAATACTAGAAGGCTCATCACGCTGAGGCAACATCTTATAGTGCACTTTCGCATCAAAACGCTTTTTACTTTTAATATTCTTCTTAACTTTTTGATAAAAATAATTTAAAATAGCCAAAATAATAGCCAAAATAATTAAGAAAAGATAAAGAGGCATATTACCAAAAACCTTCGCCGTAAGCAAACGATGAGGAGGATACGTCACAGGAACAAGCGTTCTTGCACGAGTACTAGTATCAAGATAACTCGCATAAGCCTCAAGAGTATAATAACCCTCAGTAAAATTTTTCGGGATAGTAAATGTGTTAACACTTGAATGAGTGTCCCTCAAATAAATTTCCTCAGAACCAATATCAATAACCAAATCAGGATTATCCTCACTACGAAGAACATAATTAATAAAAACAGGAAATTCTTGATCAACAAGCAAATTAGTCACAGTCGTTTTAAACCTCGCACTCTGACCAATATATGCAGGAGTCAACATATCAAGACTAATAAAAATACCACGAATACCAAGCTCCTCATCAGTTACAGTAATCTTTATAGGAATACTCGCAGACATATCACCTGAGACAACCAACTCACCAGTAAACACACCTTTTTCATAACCAAAAAAAGTAAGTTCATTAAACGCGGACTCACGAGGCTCAAGAGTAATAGACCCATTACGCATCTTAGTTATTTGAGAAACATTACCTGTAACTTCAAAAAACAAATTAACAGTTCTATCGCCTGCATTAAATACACCAATTTCCTCAATTGCAAAAGAACCCTCACTAATAAACCGCTCAATTACACGAGGCGCAATCCAAATACCATCACGATAAATTTCTTGAGGCAACTCAACCCTTGGAGGCTCAGGCTCATCTTCATCAGGACGAGGCTCAGGAGGCACAAAATCTGTAGGCGGAAACATCTGAAAATCATAAACTAAAGTCTGAAGAGGAGGAATAGTTACAATATCAAAATAATCCTCAAAAGGCGAAAGGAACGCACCAATAACATGACCTCCTTGAGGTAAAACCATACTATAAAAACCATCAGCATCAGTATAAGTAGTATTGCCACCAAGAACAATTTCAACACCCTCAAGAGGATCACCATTACGACCATCAGTAACATAACCACGAATATAACCTTTAAAGAAAGTACCCATACCTTCTTGATTCACACAAAAATCAGAAGGATCACCAAAAATAAAATATTCTTTCATACTCAAATTCAAAGGAACAGGAACCATGATTTGATAATTAACAAAACGATTATCAAAACTCTGACGCGGACTTACAAGCTGAGTACCAAATAAAAACGCGCCACTAGAATCATCAACTAAAGCAAAAGTCTTAAACGCCTCCGGATCCTGACCATTAAATTCATCACCACCACTATTCAAATACGCACCAATAACATCAATATCACGACCACCAATATCAATAGTAAAATTCTCTTTAAACGTTTGACGCGCACCATCACGAATCTCCCCGAGCATGCCAGTATAACCAATAAAATCATCTATTTCATCATAAGTTGCGCCCCTAAGATAAGAATGATTTATATCACCCTTCATATGAGTGCTCAAATAAAGTTCAATACCTTCAACATCAAAACATTTAAGCATAGTGTCTTTATATAGAATTTCACCTGGAGCTGCCATAACACTATTATCTTCAGTGAAATTACCGTCCATAGTAATAACACCATACATGCCAAACCATGTCCCCGTACGAATTCTTCCCTGAATATTAACTTCATGAATATAACCTGCCTCGCCATCAAGAACTAAAAAACCCGTGAGCTCATTTAAAAAAATTAAAAGACCTACAGCTAGAAGAATAGATACAAATAATATTAAGTTAAATTTTTTCTTTTCCATACCGAGCACTCAAATAACACTAATAAAAAATTTCTTTCACAATAAATAACAAATTAATAAAATAATAAATTAATAAAATGATAAATTCAAGTATTCTCCCCCCTAACATTAAAATTAGCCAAAATAGTTTTATATTTCAACTTATCTTTAAGCTCAGGAGATAAATTCTTGTAAATATTCTCAATTTCCTGAAGATGAAAATTAGCACCATTAATATCTTTTCTAAATGTACAGGCCTCAATTAATTCTTGCAATTTATCAATTTTGATTTCGATTAATGTGCTATGCAAACTTAATGCCGCATCATATATCTCTCTACGTTCATCATGAGTTAAACCCTGATATTTAATCATTATTTTATTATAAGTGTCTTCTGCATCTTTGATGTTTTCGTGCGCGATTTTTTTAGCTTTTTTTATTTCACGCTTGATTTCCACACTTTCTTTACTAGTACTTTTATATTTACCAAGTAAATCAGATTCTTTAATTTTATCAACCAACTCAAAATTATAAACAACATAAAAAATACCCAGTGCGCCAATTAAAATAAACAAAATATATGATTGAAGGTTCTCAGATGAAAAAGAAATACTACGACCAGTAGCAGAACTACCTGCAGATCTTTGCTTTACCACAGCCAAATCATAATCACTAAAACTACTAAGTTCAAGGCTACGCTCAACAAAAAATAAAACCTCGCCATTTCTAGGAGTAAACTCTATAATCATATCACTAACCTGACTTAATGCATTCTTCGTTCTAATCTCACTCCTACTAGTCGCAATACTTGCAGGTATATTAACAACTAACAATTCTTTATCCTCAAAACCCTCATGCCTAATAAAAGTATAATATTTAGACGCACCTGAAAAAGTATCAGCCTGAACTAATAAAATCTCAGTTTCGATATTCTTCGAACTAAAATCTCTGCCTGACGCCTTATAATGAGCATCAAATAAAGATTTAGAAGATTCAACTACGAGATCATCCCTCGAAATAATATTAATTTTTTCAATTAACTCTTCTTGTTTTGTTGAAACAACATCTTCAACTTCAACTAAACGAGTATTAAAACCATCAGTTGAACCATCTTGTTTAAGTCTGAACAAAGATTCTTCAAAAGCTCTAAGATCTTTTTCAACAATATTCAAATCAATTTCTAATTCAAGAATACTTGCAACTTCTTTTTCGATATCACTGCCTGAAGATAAACTCGTCCTCGCAGAAGATATACGTTCAAGGAAAGATTTAGTTGCAATAGTATGATCAACATCTAATTGAACAGAATTACTTTCATCACTAGTGGTTCCATTTAAGGAATCTTGATTGGCAGTCGCATTTAAATCAACATTGAAAAAAGAAGACGCAACAGCACGATTACCTTGAGAGTCTTCACAATCAATACGCCAATCATATCTAGTATCTTTAAGATTAGAAAACTCAGTTTTATAAACTTTTGTCTCGCCTAAAACTTCAACTGCATTGATAAACTTCCAAGCAGTATCTTCTCTTTTTAAATAAACCTCGCACCTGACAGGATTCTCATCATAGACTTCATATTCCAATACAGCTTTATCAGATTTAACTACTGATTTAAGCAAGGTATCTGCAACAATTGCAGGCGCATCATATTCATCACGATCACGACCAAGATACACAACATACGTATTATCGCGAGTAACATCAACATATTGTCTAGTTTGCCTAAATTTATCTTTATCAACTTCGAGAATGTAAGTTCTCACAGGCAAATAAAATAGTGCCCTGCCTAAATTATCAGTTTTAGCAGAAGTAATGCCAAAATCAACATCTGCATCTTCAATTAATTCATTAGTTGCCTCAGATCTAACTTCAACCCAAATAATTTTAGCATCTTGAACATTAATAGTTCTAGTCGCATTATTTTTATTGCCGTATTCATCTTCAACTTCAACTAAAACAGAATGACTGCCAGTATTTGGAAAATTATGATTTACTGCGCGACCCGTTTTAATAGTTCCAGTACCATCATTAAAAGTCCAAGTATATGTTACAGCACCTTGAGTATTAGATGTTTTTGCTTCAAGTTTCAAATTATTATTTTTAGGCAAAATAGTTCGCTCAACATCAATTTCAACATCAAATGTATTTATTTGAAATCTATCATTTTGCAAATTAGTTTTAGTGTTCGCATTTAACATAGAACTATTATTTAAATTTAATAAACGCGAAGTTACTTGATATAAACCTGAACGCTTAATATCAATTATTGTTTCATTTTCTAGAATGTGAATCGTTGTGGGTTCATACTCTATTATTGGATGAATTTTTTGATATGTCAACTCAACACTTGTATTTTCGGGTTTTATTATTGTAAGTTTCATACCTTCAGCTAAATCATAAGTATTTTTATTAAATAAAACATTGTACTCGGTATTATTTGTAGCGCTCACGCTAGCGAGGGTTAGTAGAAGAAGTGATAAGATGAGTCCTATTTTTATTATTTTATTTGTGTCTGTGTTCATTTATCATCCCCTCCTTCGAGTATTTTTTTAATATTTAAAAGTTCATAAATAACTTTTTCTTGCACATCAGAATTAACTTTACTTTCAAGCTTTTTCATAATATCTTGTTTTAATTGATTAATTTTAGCATCAGGATTGTTTGTTTGCATATACTTTTTCCTGATTATGCTTTTAACAGTTTCACTTACATCAAGATAATGTTCCTCTTTACTTTTTTTCTCAAGTAAACTGTATAGAGTTATAGGTATTTTAAGTGAGACTATGCTCGTTGTTTGTTTGTTTTTTTTACGCCTTACCACTAATTTATCACTTGCCTATTTTTTTATTTATTTTCTAAATATTCTCTTATTAGGTTTCTAATAACCTCTGATCTGCTATTGTAAATTTTATTATCAACTAAAGAATCAATCCACTCAATTAATTCAGATGGAATTCTAACATTTAAAGTTCTTGTTTTTATTATGGTGTCTTTTTTCATTTTATTTTTGTTTAAAACAGAGTCATTGACTATTTTTTCTTTATTCAGTTTTTTTGTTTGTTGTTTTTTCTTTCTTTTTTTGTTGTTATTTTCTTTTTTGTTGCTGTTATTTTCTTTTTTGTTGCTGTTATTTTCTTTTTTTGTTGTTATTTTCTTTTTTGTTGCTGTTATTTTTTTTCTTAGTTTTATTATTTTAACATTATTATTTTAACATTATTATTTTAATTATGTTTTTTTCTTTTAAGTAGTATTTTGTATGATTTATGTATTATTTTGTGTTATTTATTTAGTTCTTTTGTTTATTAATTATGTTTTATTATCTAATTTTTCTTTTTTTAAAAGTTTATTTTTTTTGATGTTTTTAAATTTTTTCTT
>JBKHAC010000029.1:0-10794 GCA_046543095.1 Candidatus Woesearchaeota archaeon
GTTGTGATAATGTTTCTGTTTCAACATAGGTTAGTTTTGTTTTTTGTATATTTGAATTTATATCGGCTATAACTATTTCTCCTAATTCGAGCACATTGTCTGCTCTCACGTATTCCATTATTAGTTGTGATTTTTTTTCTGTGATCGCGTCCCATTCATCTTTTGTTAGTGCGCTCATAGTTATTTTTAGTTTTAGCTGTGGTTGGTTTTCGCACACATCTAGTTCTATTATTTTAGCATCTTTGTGTGTTGTATATACTTTGTTTTTTCTATTTATAGTTGTTGGTAGTTCTCTTATAGCATTAACATCATTTGTAAATGCTATGTGTATTGTTTCAATATTTACATCTCCTACTTCTTCTTTTAATTTTTCGTCTAATTGGCAATATTCTTCTGGGAAGATTATCTCTAAATATGCTTCTTCAAAGTTAAAATCAGCTCTATTTATTTCTTTTATATCATAACATGGAAGTGAGGGGTCGTTGCAGGTTGCAAGTCTTGTTTTTGGTTCTTGTATTTCTTTGCATAGTGTTTGTGTTTGTGTTCTTTGTATTATTCTTTGTTGTATATCAATAGGGGGTTGTGTTTGTTCAAATGTTATTTGTGGTCTCCTGATTAGTTCATCTGTTGTCATATTTTGTTTTCTTTTATGTAGGCATTCAATTGTTGTGCATCCTTCAAATTCTGCGAGTTGTCTTGGATTTTCTCGGTTAATCATTGGCATTTTTTGTGGTGCGCAGAATTTATTTGTGTCAGCTACATCTCCTATTATTAAATGGTTTGTGCCAAATCCCCAATTCATTGATATTTCTTTTGGTTCTATATTTTCAATATGTAAATTGTTTGTTTTTATTCGTACCCCAAGTGAGTACATGCCTTCAGGCAAGTCATTCCAATGTTCTTCGTTTAATTGGAATCTTCCTGTAAATGTTGAGTCTTCACAGATTGTTTTTGTAGGGTCTAGTTTTAGAAAAGTTTCATAGCCTTCAAGAGTTTGTTGCTTTAATATGAATTCGCCTATTTTTGTTTGTTGTGTTTCTTGTGTGTTTGTTTCGTCTTGTAAATCTAAAATTATTGTTGCATCTTCGTCGCAGTTTATTCCTGTGGCTTTTACTTCTATGAATGGTTCCTCGTGCATTATATCTGCTAATTGTACTGTTTGGAGGTCGTGGCATGCTTCGTCTTGTTCATCTTCGCATGTTGCTAGGATTATTTCATCTATTGTTGTTATTTCTTGTGTTATTTCTAGGGTTTCTTGATTTGTGTTTTGTTCATTATTTATTTGTATTTCTTCACCATTAACGTCTAGTTCTATTTGTCCATTTTCACTTTTTGCAGTTACTGAATTTGTTTTTTCCTCGCATGCAATTTGGCATATTCCTTCCTCACCGCATGGGCTTCCTTTGAGGCATCCTTGTGCGCACATTTTTTGTCCTATTTGTCCGCATTCATCTTTTGTTGATGTGTCTTGGTAGCAGTTCATATTTTGGTTCATAAAAAATTTGTCTGCGTTATTTGGATTTGTTATTGGCACGTTATTTAGTCCTTTAAATCCTTTATTTAGATTTATTGATATAAATGCGTCTTCGTACCATTCGCCTCCTTGTTTTCTACAAGTGTCTATTTCATTAATATTGTTTGGATGGCAGGCTTCTTTTTCTTTTTCTTCTTTGTGTTTGTATTGTGTTTGTATTTTGTTTAAGTATTGTATTTTCTGGTTATTAGTGTTTCCTATATGTATATTAGTTTTTTCAGTTTCTTGTTTTTCTTCTATATCTTCTTCATTTTCCCTGCTATCTTGTGCGGCGTTATTTTGGTTGTGTTCTATGCCCTCACCCATTACTCCTCTTTGCATTCTAGTTGTCCAAAATCTTAATTCGTCTTTTGCTTCCGCGCTATATGTCATTCCTTCTTCTTTAAATTCTAAGTTTATTTTTATTTCGTATAATGCGTGGTTTCTATTTGAGTGGTTGCCTATTTTTATTGTGTTGTATACTCTATAGGGGTTGTTTATTGAGAAATAGCAATTTTCTTCCATTTGAACGTTAAGTGGTCGTTCTTTGCCGTAATAAAATGTATCTTTTGCATCTTTTGATGTTATTGTTGCGTTTATAATATTTACCTTTTGAAATTCAGCACATATATTTTCTTTTTTGTAATTTATTTCTTGGCCTTGTATTTTTTTGTTTTCATTTGTCCAAAGCATTAGTTTTATTGGTGTGTTTGTGGGCATTCTAAAGAGGGCGTCATCATCTACTTTATTGGGCATCTCTTCTTCTAAAAATAATTCTGCGTGTATGTATTTTTCTTCATAATTATTTAATATTGGTTGGTTGTAATTTTGATTTTGTCTGTCTATGTCCTCAATTTGTATGTTTTGTTCTATTATTTGGTTATTTTCTATTTTTATAATTGTATCTTTTATTCTTATTTCTGATTTTTTCTCTTCTTTGAATGCTTCAAGTACGTATTCAAATTCGTTTTCTGTTATTTGTTCTTTTTGTATAGTGTTGAACATGTTTGTAATGTTTATTTTTTGGTAATTTGTTTTGTTATTTCTGGTTTGATTTGTTTTTTCATCACTATTAATATGTGTTAGGTTGTGAATAATATAAACATAAGTTTCGTCTGCTAATATATTTTTATGTTTATTTTGATTGTTTGTTTGAAATAAAACATTATTTTCTTGTGAGGTTCCTATATTTAGTATTATATTTGGGTTTTCATTGGCACTCTCAATTAATTGATTTTTATAGTCTTCACCTAGTGTGATTGGCGCGAGTGTTATGATTAGTTTTGTTTCAGCATCTAATTTTTCTGTTTTTATTTCGCGTATTTCATCTATAAAGTTTTGTTGATTTTCAAGTCCGGTTTCTATTATTTTTAAGAATTGTTTTTGTAACTGGCGGGATAATTCTTGTATTTCGAATGAATCTGTTATTTTAGCATCATCATGAAGAGATAGTTGGTTTTCTTTTTCTATAAATGTTATTTGTGCGATTCTTTTTTGTTGTGGATTATTTGTTTTTTTTAATAATAAGTATTCTTTGCCGTCATTATTTTTTGAGTGTATTAATGTCTCTATTTCGTAATTCTCTATATCTTGTATGTTTTTATTTGTCGCGGTAGATTTTATTATTTGGTTGTCTAAAAGAGAAATGTTAGTTATTTGGTTGTGTTTTATTTTTTCTGTTTGTATTTCTAGTTCTATTTTTATGTAACTTAGTGTTTTTTTATCAAATGTTATTATATATATATTGGCATGTGTTTGGTTTGTTTTTATGAATTTAGTTGTTTGGTTTGGATTAAGAAGTGTTAAGCTTTGGGTTAGTTCGTCGGTGTTTATTTTAGTGTAATTATTGTTTGTTTGGGTTTCTTCATATTTTTTTAAATATAGCTCAATGTCTATTGCTTGTTTATTTGTATCTATTATAATTAGTTCATAATCTTTATTTTTTGTTTCGATAAATGTTTTATTGCTTAAAGTGGTGTTTTCTGGGCATTCTTGTTTCATTTCGCAAGTTATTTTTGAGTTTTGCGGGGTGCATTCACAAAGTGAATTTAGCATTCCCCCCCTCATATCGCAAGGTGTAAAACCGCAGCTTGAAACATTATGAAAATCTATACCTAATGTTGGATTTAAATTAACTAAAGGTATTTTTAATTCATAGCAACCTTGTGTTTGATGTATGTTTTGATTTGCTTCGTTGTGTTTTTGTGTTTTTTCTAGTTCATTTGTTTGTTTTATGTCTGCGTTTGTTATTGAAATTAAGAGTATTAACATTGCAGATATCAAAAAAAGAAGAGTTATATTTTTTTTCATGTTTTTGTTATTAAAAATTTTACTTTAAAAATTTTGTTATTTTTGAATATTGTTTTTTGATTATTTTGTAGTTTGAACTGTTAAAGAAGCATAATTTCTAATTAATTTTTGAATTGTTCATAATTTTGGTAGCGGTTCTTTATTTTTTGTTTTTTAGTTGGCGACATAAAAAATTTGTAATGCCTAAAAGAGCCTTAGGTTCGCACTCGTTAACACTAGACTCGGTTTATAAAGCGAGGATCAAAGCGATGCTCTTTGCATTACAAAAAAATTTTGTCGCAGACTATTTTTTAGTAATGTATTTAAATTAAGTTAGCTCATCTTCTATTAAATGATTGTAAAAACTATTTTCCTTAGGTTTTTTGTATTCTTTATTTTAATCATATTTGGACTTGTATTTATGTCAGGCGGTGTTTTTGGATCTTCTTTTTATGGCGATGTTGTATTTGATGTTCAAAGTAATGGTTTTGTTGTAGTCTCTGGTTTGTCTAATCATCCTGTATTATTGGGTTCGTTTGATAATTTGACTTCAAAATCAGGTAAGCTTTGGGTTTTTAATTTTTCGAGTAGTGGTGTTGATGTTGTTTTTGATGATTTTTTGTTTGAGGCGAGGTTTCCTGAAGGTGTTGTATTTACTTATATTAAAAGTTCAAGTCAGATTCGTATTGGTTCTGATGATAATATTCCTGTTATTCGAGGTATTTTAAAAAATAAGTCTTTTGAGTTTGTTGTTCAGTATTATTTTGAGGATGAGGAGGATAATGATGAGAAAAATAATTATTCTTTTATTTTATTCTTTATTTTTGGTGGTTTATTTTTATACATAGGTTTATTTTTTATTTTTTCATATAAACATAATAATATTGGGAATTCAAAACAATTTTTGTCTCTCACGCCTAGGCAAAAAGATATTTTTTTAATTTTGTTAAAAAATGATGGGGTGTCTCAAAAATTTTTGGAAACTAAATTGAATTTGCCTAAATCGTCTGTGTCGCGTAATATTGATGCGCTTGTTAGAAAAAATTTGATTGTTAAGGAAAGGAGAGGTTTTAGTAGTTCTTTAAAAGTTAATAAAAAAGTATTTAAATAATTTTGTGAATTAGTATTGTACTTTGTTGTTTTTTTAATGGCTTGTTAGTAGTTTTGTTCCATTTTTTGTTTTGTTATTCCGGTAAGTTCCGCATAAAAATTATATGTTGTTCCGTCTTATGTTTTTATAAGAACCCTTTAAGGCGGGATTCGAGGTGATATATATGAAATTGTTAAATAATTTATTTGTTTTTACTTTGGCAGTTGTTTTGTTTTCTTCTTTTTCTTTAGCTGTTGTAAGTTCTGAGGATAATAGTGAAGTGCGTGTTTTTGATAATGGTGTTGTGGCTGATGTTTTCAATCCTCCTCCGAGTAATGATGATGATGTGGATTATGAAGGTGGCGATTTTGTTGATAGTGGTGATGCTAGAGGTCAAATAATAAATGAACGCGTTAAAGTGGTAGCAGGTAATGGTAGAATAATTAGTCCTGATGTTGAGACTTTGCCTTTTGCAACAAATAATGGTGCGAGAGTTCGTATGTTGCAGCTTGAACGTTCTATTCATGTTAATATTTTAAAGGGGCGTGTTATTTTGGATAGGTTGTCTGATTCTTTTAGTGATGAGGATTTAGTTAATTTGTTTGTTTCTCTTGAGAATTTAGTTGATTTGAAAGATCAAGTTTCTTCATATGAATTTGTAGGTGGTGAAGAGGATGTTAGGAATTTTGTTTTTTTTAGGCAAGAAGCATCTAATTTAAGTAAAGAATTTAGAGATGGCGTTAGGCTTCTTTTAGATGAAAATGATGCTACTGTTCTTAAGCGTGAATTAAATAATCGGGTTAATGTATCTGAAGTTAGAGCTGAGTATAATCCTCATTTGGATAGGTTTGTTCGTGGTCATAATGAGGAAGTTTTAAGGAGAGCATCAGGCGTGGTTAGTGATGATTTAATTGAAAGAATTAGAACTGGCAATCTTACGGCTAGAGCTATTAAGTTTGAGGTTTTGGCTAATGTTAAATCTAGGTCTGCTGATAATACTTCTGATACTTTAACTTATTTAAAAGAGCAAGCTATGCGTGAGCAGATTCGTATTCGTGAGGAACGAGCTAAACTTAAAGAGGAGTTGAAAGCGCGTCACGCAGAAGAAGTTGAGGAGAGATTGTTGCAGGCTAGAACTAGAGTTGAAGAACGTATACCTGAAGATATTAAAAGTAGAATTAATGAGCGAATTTCTAATATGAGTGCGAGTGGAACTTTTGAGAGGTGATTGAAGTGAAATATTTATTTGTGGGTTTATTAGTGTCTTTTTTATTTTTAGTGGCGTGTTCATCTAATGATGTGATTGAGGATGATGTTTTGAACAATGATAATTTAAGTCAAGATGATGATTTATTAATTGAAGATGAGCCGTTTGATGATGTTTTAGATGATGATGAAGACATTTTACCTGAGCTTGCTGATGTTGATGAGTACATTGAGATTGGTGAGATGATTTAATTAGTTTTTTCTTTTTTTTCTTTTATAATATGGCGGCCTCATAGAAATCCTTTTCGAACCAATAAAATCTTAATGATGCTATGCTCCGTTTTCATATTATTTAGACATTCGAACCGAGTCTCACACACCACAGATGTTTGATCTATGACTACGCGAGATAGCATCATTATTAAAATTTTAATAGGATTTCTATAAAGCCAATATAGCCATAATTTTTTTATAGTTGTCTTGTTTTTCTGTTTGTTAGGAGGTGTTTATATGACGCATGAAAATAGAAGTAAATTATCTAATAAAACGCTTGATATGAAGCGCGCTATTGATTCTCTTAAAGAAGAACTTGAGGCTGTTGATTGGTATAATCAAAGAGCGGATGCTTGTTCTGATGAAAATCTTAAAAAAATTCTTATTCATAATGCGAATGAAGAAAAAGAGCATGCTGCTATGTTAATTGAGTGGCTTAGGCAAAATGATGATGTTTTTGCAAGTGAGATTAAAGAATATTTGTTTAGTGATGAAAAAGACATTGCTGGGCTTGAAGAAGATTAAATAGTTTTTTTATTTTTAATTTATATTAATTTGTCTATTTCAATTAAACAACCGTTGTATGCTGAAGGATTTTCTATATTTTCGCATATTGTCTTATCTCTCATTGCTATTGCAAAATCATTATAACAAGTTCTTATCATATACTCGGGATTCATAAAAATGTTTCTGTTAAATCCGCTTAGAAATGTTATGTTTTCACATTGTTCCATTAAGTCATAAGATATTCTTTGTTCGTTTTCTTGTTCACAGTCTATTTGTGATTGTTTTAAATCCATTTTTGGTGGAGGACAACCACTCATAAACATTTTTTGTCTGCATATTTTTAAATCTGAATCATATACCAAGTTTATAAATCCACAATCCTTTGTATTGTTTGCATTGATATGAAAAATGCTAATATTAAACTTGTTACTACTAAACTTATGAAAACTATATTAATTATTTTTATTAATTTTACTGATTTTTTGTTTTCTGTGCGTATTATTAAATTTAGTATTAATGCAGTAGTTATTATTCCTAATATAATACTTAAATTAGAGTGCGATATGAAATAAAAATAGCTCATGCCAAAAAAGTTATTTGAAAAAATTAATAGTAATATCGTCAAAAAGATTACAGCATATATTTTTAGAAATGTTTTTCTTTGTTCTTTTTTTATTGTTTTATATATTAATAATCCTATTATTATCATAAATGAAAATAATAAATATCTAACTTTGAAGCTAATGAATTGAGATAAGAGACTTTGAAATAAGAACAATTGTATTATTATTAGGTTTATTAATGTAAAACTGGCAAGAAATATGTTTTTTGTTTTCATCGTCCGGGTTCTTCTTTGAGTTTATCTTTGAATTTCTTTGTCGTGGTTTTTGTTTTTTTTGATTTTCTTTTTTGGCGATTCCCAGTGGATTGGTCTGTTAAATGTGTGTTTGTGTGTGTTTTCTATTTTTCCTTTTTTGTATTCGTATATTATTGGTTTTCCTGTTGCAAGTTCTAGTTTTGATATTTCTGTGTCAGGTATTTTCTCTATATGTTTTATTATTGCTCTTAGGCTGTTTCCGTGTGCCGCGATTATTATGTTTTTTCCTTTTTTTAAGTGAGGTATTATTTTTTTTTGGAAGTAGGGGATTGTTCTTTTATATACATCTTTTAGGCTTTCTCCTTTTGGAGGGTTTATGTCGTAGCTTCGTCTCCACTCAAATACTTTTTTCTCACCATATTTTGCTCTTGCGTCTTCTTTGTTTAGTCCTTGGAGTGCACCGTAGTATCGCTCGTTTAGTTTTTCTGATTCGTATACTGGTAATTCTTCATCTGCGCATCCTTTGTGTTTTGCCCATTTTTTTCGTTTTTCTGATTCGTGTATTATTATTGCTGTTTTTTCTTGGTTTGTAAGTACCATCATTAGTGTTTGTTGTGCGCGGGTAAGTTTTGATGTGAAGGCAATATCTATTTTTAATTTTTTTAAATTTTCAGCAGCGATTAATGCTTCGTGTAGTCCTATTTCTGATAGTGGTACATCTACCCATCCTGTGAATTTATTTTGCAGGTTCCATTTGCTCTCGCCGTGTCTTAATAATACTAAATATACCATTTTGTTGTTTTTCTCCTATGTTTTTTATTTATTTCTAAATGCTGTATCTATTTCTTGTTGTGTGTAGTTTGGGTCTTTTTCTAGTTGTTCTCTAAGTATTTTCTCTGGGTATTGTGTTTCGTATTGTTTTATCCAAGTTATTAGTGTTTTAATTTTTGGTGTTATTTCTTGTGTGTTTTCGTTTTGGTTTTTATTGAAATTTTTTAGTTGGTCGTTATTATTGTATTGGTTGTCATTTTGTTTTTTTTTATTTTTTAGTATCATTAATGCAACTAGTATTATTAGTATTATTCCTATTATTGCATACATCACAATATTTGTGTTTTTGTCATTTTGTGGTTGTTCAGTGTCATTATTGTTTTCATTATTTATTTGTGGTGCTTGGTCAGGTGTTGTTATTTCATCTTCATTCTCTGTTTGTGTGAGTTCTGTTTGTGTTTGCTGTGTTTCTTGTTCGTTTTCTGTTTGGGTTATTTGTATATGTTTTTCTCGTCCTTGTTCGTTTATTTTTGCTCTGACTTTTGGGTTTTGAGTATTTGGTAATTCCAGTAAATTTATTATTACTTTATTTCCGTCTACAACCCCAATATCTGTGTGTATTACATCTCCTTCAAATATCATTATATATGTAAGATTTAGTCCTTGGATAGTTAATTCATCTTCTTCTGTTAGTTCTGTTATGTCTTCGTCTGTGAAGTTATCTGATGAGCCATCCATTTTATCAAATATGTTATATACTTCTTTTATATCGTATTCATAATAATCGTCTATTTGTTGAACCTTAACTGTGTCTTCAACGAATTCTCCTGTAATTTTTACTGTGTGTTCATTTATTGTTTCGCATTTCAAGTTAATTAAGATTTCTTCAAGTTCTGCATCTTCCATATCTGTGCAAACCATATCTTCGAGTATTACTGGTTCATCGCTTTCTTGTTTTAACATTTCTACAAGTGTTTCGAAGTCATAGATTATTATTAGATCTCCTGATCCATCTGAGTGTATTTTTTGTTCTATTGTTATTTGGTAGCATCCTGTTATAAGAAATGTTAGCATCATTAATGCTAGGATAATTATTTTTTTTGTATGTATCATATATTTATTTTTATTATGCATTATTTAAATATTTTCTTTTAATTTGATAATTTTTTTGCATCTCTCATTTTCAAAGATAGTTATTTTTTTATCTAAAACAGCATCTAAAACAATACCTCATTATCTCAAACATCATAATTAACTCAAACAACATAATTAGCTCAAACAACATAATTAACTCAAGCATCATCATTATCTCAAACAACATCATTATCTCAAACAACATCATTATCTCAAACATCATAATCAGCTCAAACAACATAATTAGCTCAAACAACATCATTATCTCAAACAACATCATTATCTCAAACAACATCATTATCTCAAACAACATCATTATCTCAAGCATTAACTTATGTATTAGTTAATTTTTTATCAAATAATTACTTATAATTACTTATAACTATTCTTAATACATATTAACTTATAATTTTAAATATTAGGAATTAAGTACAGAAGTTTAAAAAAATAAGATAAAAAAAGAATGTTTATAGTTGTGTTTCTGGGAATATTTCGCATCCGCTAAGTTCTGAAAGTCGTGGTAGTTGTTGCATTCCTGAGTATAGTTGTCCATTGATTTTCCATGTGGGGTAGCCTGTTACTCCTTCGCTCATACACGTGTTTCTGTTTTCATCGCAGTCGACAAAATTTATGTGTTGCATTGATGAGCCTAGCATTTCTTTTTGTTGTTGGCAATATCCGCACCATTCTGTTCCGTAGAATATTGCGCCTTGCTCTGTTAGGCATTGTGCGAATTCGTCGAATTCTCCATCTTCTGTTGTAAAATTGCCTGTGTTTGACCTTGTTGTTGCAAATATTATTAGTCCGACTATTAAAACTAGACCTGCTACTAAATAGTATATAGTGTTATCTTTTTTTTGTGGCATGTTTTTATTTTTTCTTTTTCCCATTTTATTAATTTCCCTCCTAGTAAATTAGCAATATAAAAGTTTGCGTGCATAAAATAGTCATTTTTTCACTAATGTAAAACTATAGACTTGGTTTTAATACATAAAAGTTGAATTATTACTTTTTGCGCTAAAAAATCTTTTGGCGCTAACTAAGCCTATTTGATTATTATTATTATTATTTAATACGTTTTATATATTTTCTTTTGGTAATTTGTTTTTATTTATTTAGTTTGCGACTTTGTTTAGTAATTGTTCTAAACCATAATTATTGCACAGTTATAAAAAGTGGTAAGTAATACTTATT